>NZ_JAHPIV010000029.1 GCF_019039105.1 Desertibacillus haloalkaliphilus
GAACTGTTTAATCTTATTTGGTGAAATCTGTTCATTTTTATATGTAGAAAACTGTTGATTCTAGTTTATCGTTTACACCTGAAGATGCAGCAAAATATTTTAATGATTTAGAGGGGTTACATCAAGAACATTTTGAAGCAATCTTCCTTAATACAAAAAATGTAGTTATCGGCAGAAAAAATATTTTTAAAGGTTCATTGAATGCAAGCATCGTTCATCCGCGTGAGACATTTAAAGAAGCAATAAGACTAAGTGCTGCTTCAATTATTGTAGCCCATAACCATCCATCTGGGAATCCTAGTCCTAGTAATGAAGATGTAGAGGTTACTAAAAGATTAACAGACGTTGGTAAAACTGTAGGCATTGAACTGCTTGATCATGTGATAATTGGTCAATTTGGAAAGTTTATATCAATGAAAGAAAAAGGGTATATATAAATATATTCCTTTTAAAAACATAGGAGATTAAAAGCCCTGGAAAAACCTAGGGCCCTTTTTATTTACCATATTATTGTGATAAACAAACACTAAAAAAAACACTAGTATCTATACTTTCCTCTTCTTTACTTCAGCATAAATAGTGCTCCTTGGAACACCTGTCATCTTAACTATATCATTCACACTGATTTTATTATCTACTCGATTATCAAAGAGATCCATTGCACGTTCTATGTTTTTATTTGGTTGAGCTGGTCTTCCCATATGCTTACCTTGCTTTTTCGCCCTCTCTCTTCCTTCAGCTGTTCTTTCATTAATTAAGTCTCTTTCAAACTCACCAATTGCTCCAAGCATAGTGAACATTAATTTTCCTGATGGAGTGGAGAAATCTATTTGTTCCTTCAAGAAAACAAGACCAATGCCTCTATCCTCTAACTGACTAGCAATGTTGTGCAAGTCTTTTACTGAGCGAGCAAGTCTGTCTATTTTGGTAACAATAAGTTTGTCCCTTTCTCGTAAATAATCTAACACCTCATGAAGAGCTTTTCGATTTCCTTTTGCACCCGAAACTTTTTCCTCAAATACCTTTGTACAACCGTATTCCTTTAGTAAATCAACTTGGGTTTCAAGTGATTGCCCAACTGTTGAAACTCTAGCGTATCCTATTAAAGCCAATTAAAGCACCTCTGTTTAAAAGTCTATTATGTTTTATACATATAATTATATACTAACTTTTAGACAGCTTACACAGCCCATTTTCTAATCTTTTATTTTAAATTTTAATTTGTACAAAAGTTAATATTTTTAGACAGATTATAGACAGATAGCCTAAGAACAAACATCAGTTTTTATTCTCCTACTACATATTCGTCATTACCCTCTGCGAAATCTACCCATTGCATCAATAACTCTCTCATTCTTTCAGAGGGTATATAACAATCCATTGGTTGCCCGTTTCTAATACACCCTCGAAATAAAAATTGAATTAAATCTGACATCGCTAGTTGATCTACATCTACTTTAATACCTCTACTGTTAAAGAAACGATTTTCCATAGGATTCATAAAACGATTATATACATAAGCCATTGCTGTGCACTCTGAATATGCATTTGTAGCTCTCATATTCAATGGAACATAATTATCCCTAGAACGGTCATCTTTCTTATTTAATGTACATTTTTTGTTTTTTAGTTTTGGAGCGTAACTCTTAAGCGTTGTCCAAAATAACTTTTGATTTGATGGTTCAGTAATGCACCGATTCCTAAAAAAATTTATTAAATTCTTTCTGAGTTGTTCAATTTGAGTTTTATGTGCCTTATCAAACCAACTTTTTGATAGAGCTGTTCTTGAGTCATCTATTTTGTTTTTCAATGGATTCTGAAGGAAGTTTGTGTTTAAATTACTTTTTCTTCCTGTTGATGATTGGTAGTCTTCGTAAATTGTTAATAGATCCCCTATTTCTCCTCTTGGCTCAATTAAGCTGTTGTAATCTACCAATTCATAACGACCATTCTTTTGAACAACAGAATATTTCTCATACTGAACATCATATAAGTCATAATAGTATTTTTGAATTTGTCCATCAAACAAATACGTAAGAATATAAACTTCATCGAATGCTAAAAAAGCTCTGATATTCATGGTCCAAAACATTGCTATATTGTTATAAATAAATAAATTTTCATTTTCCGCTAAAACCCGAATATCCCTAAAACGATTATCTTCAACTGATTCATATTCTTCAGCTATCCAGTGAACTTGTCCATCAACATCAATTTCAATTTGTCTACTTTTTATGAGTACTTGTATGTCTTGCTGAGAAATTCTAATTTGTTCAAGAACGTTTGCAACTTCATCCATAAATAGAACGTATCCTTCAGATTCAATGCTATCTAATGTTTCATTATCAAGCATTGAGAATAGCTTGTGAGTCATTACAATAGATTTCCCATCTTCAATTAGTTTCTTTGCATGCTCATATTTAGAACCCCGTTTTGAATAAGGTTCAGCAAACTCGGCTTTAGTTGAATTTAAAACTCTTTCCACTTCAGCTAGATACGGAGTCACATAAATAAACTTTTTATCACTTGTAAAAATATCACCATCTGTACCAAATCCCACCTGCGAGTGATCATTTATGGTCTGAATTGCATAACTTGTTTTCCCAGCTCCACATATAGCGTCAATTACCTTTATTTCCATAATAATAAAATCCTCCAATTGATTTATTGTTTAAGTTCATAACTTTTATATCTTGAAGTTATGAAGTGTAAATCAATTGGAATAAAAAATTTATCTTTACACAAAATTGGTGCAAAAACTACAAAAAAACGTACCAACCGCAATACTTTAAGAGCCCTATCTCTTATAAAAGATATATAAAACGGTGCATAAATACTAAGATTAGAATACATTTAAAGGTACAAAAAAGACCTAGCATAACAATGGCAGCTCTTCTTGTTTCAAAGACTAAATTAATAAAAACCATCTAAATCTGCTTAAAAATCAAACTGAAATTTTCATCTAAGAATTTTGCCATCCTGTTTGCTTGAAAGCTCCAGCTTTGCCCTTGGGTTCTTGGATAAAATACATACCCACCATTTTCACAATCTAGTATCTTTCGGAATCGAGATGGATAAAGAATATTTTCTTTAATCCATTCAGATTTACGATTAACACGTTTTTCTAAATCCCTCATAGTCCAATAAACACCTAGTAATTCTTGTTTTTTAAGTTCTTCTAATTCAACTTTAGAAATTAGAATAGAGTCTGAGGGAATAGGAATACTAAGATTAACTATTAGCTTTTGTGTATTTTCCATTTACCATCAATCCTTCCTATTAACCTATAAAGGGCTCATACCACTTAGCGTAGTCCTAACATTAAGATTATTTTTATTAACAATTGCAACAAATTATTAATCCTTTCATTTATTATTAATAAAATGAGAATTTTATAATACGATCATTTCTATATAATTAAAAAGGCCACTTTACAGTGACCAAAAACATTCATAATTAAAACTATCCTATTCTTGTAGAACTACTTTACTAAAAGCTTTTTATTCTTCAAGTAAGATCCTCTTTTTTTACTTTATAATGCTTTTGGCTATGATGATCTGGAATTTTGCCATATTTATATTTGCAAAACTCTTGATGATAATCCTCTAAGCCTTCTTCTCCATGGAATTGAACAGCTGTCATATCAATTACTCCTGAATAATAAGGTCGGTCACCGTCATATTTTAAATCTTCATATACAACACAATGATCAACTTCATTAATCCAGCATACACCTTTTTTATATTTGTTATATCCATATTGGTGTAATAATTCCAAAGTGATTTCGGACGCATCATAACAAGCCCCTATATAAAATTCCCTGTCACTTTGTTTTGAATTATTTCTTTTCAATCTACACTCTATTTCATTTTTTATATTATCAATTTCTTGCTGTGACGGAGTAGTCATAAAGTAATCACCTTCCAAGTTTTCACCCATTATTATTCCATTCAGTCTTTCTTTTTGCTATCTTTGTTATTCTGCAACCTAGCATTAATTTTTTTCCAGTGATTCTTTACTTGATGCTCCATAAGATTATTTGTTTTAGATCCTTTATCAAATACTCTTTGTGCTCGATACGCATAAGTTATAAAATTTCCATGGCCCTTATGTTTCTTTCCAAGGTGAGTGTAATTTTTATATAAGTTTCTTCGTTGAGCCTTTTGATTATGTACATGTCTTTCGGTTAATCTATTACATATCCTAACCTTTTTATATGCTCTACTATAATACTTAAATAAACTCTTTTCTCTTATTTTCACATCAGAACCATTAAAACTAAAGCCTAAATAGTCCAGTACAGATGGTTCATGATTCATATCTAGGATTTTATTTTGATCATAATAATATTGTTCAGTTTTTTCCTCTTGAATGTCTAAATTAGGTATCTCATTTTTTATATGCTCTACAAAGTCCATATGATATTTATAATTGAATTGATCTTTATCATCAATCGGAATAACAATAATCAAATCATCACAATATCTTCTGTAGAGTCCACCACTTTTCTCAACGTGATCATTTATCATCTTATCAAAGTCAATTAGATAGATATTTGAACAAACTGAGCTTATTCCAGCCCCTTGTGGTATTCCAAATGACTTAATATTTTTCTGTATATTACTTTTTTTGAATTCTCTAAATTCCTTTTCAGTAAAGTATCTTTCTAAATTTGGAATTTCATCTCCATATAAGACCTTTAATTTTTCATCGATGTCACCTTTTTCAACCCAACTAAATCTTGTTATATTTTTAAATACTGCATAAAAATCATCAGGCAGAGTTTCAACTTCTAAAACAGTTCTGATTCTTTCTTTTAAATATTTATGATCAATATTATCAAAGAACTTAGTGAAATCAGCCACATAAATAAAAGCTTTTTCTTGATTGCTAATAAAATCGATAACCTCTTTCGCAAAGTGAATATTGCTTTTCCCTGGTAGATTGTTTCTATAAGCAGTAGCTACCTTATTTATTCCAAGCTTATCAACTGTTTCATTATATTTATGATTTAAAACATCTCCATAATATTTATAAATATAGCTATCAACATGAGAAGCATAAAAGATTTCTCTTATTTTTTCTTTTTTTCGTTTTCCTTCAATTTCTTTCTTTATATATTTATTGAATTTAATTTGAAAATGGATAAACGGATAAAACCCATGCTGAGCTATCCAACATGGGTCCATTATTTTTTCCTTAATATTTTTAAAAGAAACTTTGTTATCGAAATGCACATACCTTTTCATACTATACTTATCTTCTTGAATTTTAGCAGAGCTTGCAAAGGTATATAATCGTGGTCTATTATTCTGATTCATTACCAGTCACCCCTTGCAAGCATACCTTGTTTCATTTATAGACCATTTCTAGTCTATAATAGGACCACTGAATTCACTGATATGCTATACTTTAATTAGTATAATAGAAAGGTCAATAACTGGAGGAGTTGAAATCTTGACGATGGATAATTCTTTAGCAATGTCCATTATAATAATGTACTGTTTAGTAACAGAGATTATTAAAGAATGGATAAAGCTTGACAGTAATTCACCAATCACCCTCATAACTCAATTTTATGAGACAATTTAATAGTATCATAAAATGATAGATTTTTCCAATATATAACGCTGTTGTTATTCATTTTCCGACCGTCCTAATTATAAATAACCTCTTGAATATATTCCTTTGGAATAGTAAATCCCTTACTTGTTAATCCTTTTATTGGCTTTGTGTCAAACGTACTTCCTAACAAATCATAATTTACAACTTCCAATAACTTTCCCGCCAATTCCCACAAAAATGATTCCCATTTTGCATTACCGTAATAATTTCCATCGAGGTCCATATTTTCGGCAATATATAATTCAGCAACATTTTCTTTAATTTTTATTTTCATCATTTTAATCTCCTTCTGTTTTTTACTGAGTTATTATACTGCGTCAATAACAAACGTAAAGCAAATCAATTAAAATACTACATTCCAATAAAAGGATATATTTGAGCAGTATGATCATTTCATAATAAATAATAGAAATATATTATCTTATCTTTCAAAATCCAATATAGGCTATCCTCGAGCCTATCGTCACTATTCGAAATATATTCTAATATGGTAACCCATCATCGTCACCATTAAGCCAATCATAATATGGAATATCAGTACCTTTTAGTCTTTCTTGTATTCTCTCAAACGGATTAATTTCTCCTTTTCTAACTTTACTTTTATATAAAGTGTTCTCTAAGCAAGTTCGAAGGTAACCTCCTAAGTTTTCAATTTCACCAATGTTGCTCATTACTTCATCCACTACTCTCATACAAACTTCTTTGCTAAGACCTTTTATACGGTATTCATTCGTTAACTTATGAATTATTTCATCAGTGTTAACTGTATCTTTGTTAACAAGATATTTCTTATTATTTATATCCTTTTCTTTAATATTATTTTTAATAGAGTTAAGTTTTTTATCTTCTTGAAGTTCAATTTTTTTATTTCTAGAAGTTAAATTTTTTAACTTCCGTTCTCCCACAACCATTTCAGCGTCTTCTTGTTTAATTTTGTATAAATCTTCGTCACTGTAATCAACTTTCAAAACATAAATTAAGTTCGCTTTATTAAGCCCAACTCGTTTTTCTTCTATCAATCCTAACTTATGTAATTCTTTCTTGGAAGTTATGAAAGTTGGCTCGGATATATTTAGTAAGTCACTACCATGTTCTTTACTCATCCTGACATAATATCCATTTTCGTCGATCCAATGATTTTGCATAGAGAGCTGCAACCGATCAAGCAATACGATGTACAGCTTTAATGCATTAGGTTTCATCTTCTTATAGCGTTCTGAAAGAATAAGCACTTTAGGAACCTTATAGAAAATAATGTTTGGTGTGTCCGATTCTGTGTAATACCTGCTCACTAACCTTTCCCCTTCTTGACACAGAAGAAAAAGACTTGCTATTATGCTTATATAAAGAAGTTAATTCTTCTGTGATTTGGATTAAGAGATGGTGAGCCGCCAAACTCATATGCCATCTCTTTTATTTATTTTATTACACGAACACGCATTCGTAAAATTAAAGTTTTAGTCCCTTTAAAGCACCATATTGCTTATGCTTTTGTTCAATGTCTGGTCCCCATAGATTTACATATCTCTTTGTGATTGTCATATCACTATGGCCTAAAATGGTCATCAAAGTAAAAGCATCAACACCAGCCATTATCATTCTTTTTGCCATTGTATGTCTAAATGTATGTGGACTTACTCTCTTGGTGATGTTTGCTTCATTGCCATACTTATAAAATCTTGTTTGGATACTATGTGGTTTAAGTTCATTTTCATCATGATTAATAAACAGCTTATTAGTTTCCACATTGCCTCTGATTGTTATATATCTTTTTAGCTGCTCTTTTGTTGTATCTGATAAATAAACAACTCTCTCAAAGAGATTCTTTGTCCTTCTTATAATAATTTTGTTATCTCTCACATCATCAACTTCAATTCCAACTAATTCAGACAATCGAACACCAGTATCAAGAAAAACCAATAATATTGTTTCATCTCTAAAACCAATAAAAGTTTTCTGTTTACGAATTGTCTTTACTAACAATTCAATTTCTTTATTATCTAATGTCTCAATAGTCTTTTGTCTATCTCTTAGCAATTTAATATTCTTCATTGGATTGTTATCAATTAGATTATCTTTGTATAAATAGTTATAAAACGCACGAAGAGCACGCAGCCGAGTATTTATAGTAGTTACCTTCATTAACTTTTTACTTTGAAGGATTAATTCTTCAATATCCTTTTGACTGCATTCAACTAATTCCTTTGAGATAAGTTTCTTTGCACCGTGAAATTCATTTTTATAATACTCAATTGTTGCTGGTCTTAAGTTTTTCAAATAGCAGTTCCTAAAGAATTTTTCAAAAGCTTCTTCATCACTAATAGCCTTTTTAATAATTTTTAATTCTTCTTCAGTTAATTCCTTACGTCTTCCCACAATAACAACCTCCTAAGCGCGGCACACGATTCGAGGCACACGATTTTTGATTATTTTGATCGTGAAAAGCCCAAATAAAAAAGACCTCAACATAATCGTTGAAGTCTTGATATTACTGGGTTTATGATACCGGTGGTCGGGGTCGAACCGACACTCCAGAAGGAACACGATTTTGAGTCGTGCGCGTCTGCCAATTCCGCCACACCGGCATGATAATGATCTATAGTAATTTAAATGGTGCCGAGGGCCGGACTTGAACCGGCACGGTAGTCACCTACCGCAGGATTTTAAGTCCTGTGTGTCTGCCAATTC
>NZ_JAHPIV010000030.1 GCF_019039105.1 Desertibacillus haloalkaliphilus
TGAAGATTCTTGAGAAAACAAAAAATCGGAGTAGGATTTCTACTCCGAAAAAAGTTTAACTTTTTGGGGTCACCTTAGGATAACCTTAACCTTAGAGGTTTTTTTAACCTCACAACCACTCAGCCACCCTCTGCAAAAGCCCATTCATCCGTGCTCTCTTCTCAGCTTCGTAGTGTTCCTTATAGATCGATGCCTTATCTGTTTGGTGCCCGTGTTGTTCAAGATCGTCCTTTAACGTTGTGTAGATCTCATCAAAGTGGCTGTCGATTTGAGCTTCAAGCTGATCGGCAGCTGATTTGTATTTCGAATAGAAGTACGTATACGAGATTCCCTCGTCACTGGCTTGCTTCTCTTGGTATTCATCAACAGCGCGGTTAATGAGCTGATCGAGTTGGTTTGTTGCATAGTCTTCAAGCTGATTAAACGCAGGCTCATACTTTGTTTGAATCTTCTCAGCAGTGGTGCCAGGCACCGTTGAGGCTTCTCCTTCTGTGGATAACTGCTGCTTTTCATTCACTTCATTCTCTTCGTTCGTCGTTTCCGTTTCATCAGTTCTCTTTGTGGCTTGTCCTTTCTCTTTTTCTTTGGTGTCAGGCACCGTGGTGCCTGACACCTCTATTTCAAATTGTGTGGCGAAGATTTCATTTAGTTGTTCATCGTCTGTTTCATACTCTTTAATTGCAACTTGGTAGTATAGGAAACCGCCTGCGATGAGTATGAATAGAAGTACGACGGTAAAGGTAATGATCATTGCTTTTTTCATTTGTGACCTCCGAAAGAATACGTCTTTTGTTAGTTTATCACAATTTTTTCCATTTGTGTGTAGGTAATGGTGCCATTACGGGGCACTTTTTCTGTATTTGGGTCATAGACTATGGGTATCGAGCGTATCGGTTGAAGGAGGGGGAGTCTTTTGTTTGAGCGCAATATTTATGATCACTACCAGTTTCATTGTGAAGAGCGGATGATGATTGGTGATTATGAAGGTTTTCTGAGTCAGCGAAATCTCTATATAGTGATTCCATGTAAGTATATTGATAACATGCAGGCTGGCTTGCAAATGGCCACACATTTGCGTACGAACGGTGAAGAAGCGATTGCCGAGCTTGTGCCGACGGTAAGCGGCGAAGAGGTAGCCGCGGTCGATGGTGAGGATGTCTATCTCTTCCATTTACCTGAGACGAATCAGCGCCAGCAGGGTCAATCAGGCGCATTTGAATTAGGGCAGGAGTTAGCGCTCTTTCATCAGAAAGGTGTTGGCTTTACGGCGCAGCGAGATGATTATAATTATTTTGGCATGTGGAAAGTATTCTGGGAGAAGCGCTTAGATCAGTTGGAGCGCTGGTACAGCTACATTGAAAGTCAGCCGCAGAAAAGTGTTGTTGACCAAGAATTTCTCGTCTCTTTTCCTTATTATTTAGGAATGGCCGAGAATGCGATCCAATATGCGGTCGACAGTGACCTCGATGAAGGCTATCGCAGAAGAGAGGGCGGGACGATTTGTCATAAGCGTTTTTCCGATCGAACGTGGCTGACAGCGTCACCATCACAAGGTGCGATCAAGCTGCCAAGTGAATTGATCTTTGACCACCCAACGCGTGATCTAGCGGAATGGCTGCGTTCGACTTCATTAAGTGGAGACGTAACAACACATGAAATCATTAACTTTTTAGATGGATATGAACAAAAACAACCGCTCTCAAAGTATGCTTGGCGGATGATTTATGCGCGTCTATTGTTTCCACTCACTTATTTTGAGACAGTTGAGCACTATTATCAAAGCCAAACAAGGCAGCTACAGATTCAATATGAGCAGCAATTTTTTGATGTCCTTCGCCATGAAGAGGAAAATGAGGCGTTCTTACGAGACTTTTTTTACGTACTGAACTTGCCAGCATCACAAATTGGTATTCCGGTTGTTGATTGGTTAGCGTAAGTGTGAGATGATGAAGGAAAAAAGGAGCAGGAGAGCATGAAACCTTACGTATACATTACCCGAAAAGTTCCAGAAAGCGTTCTACAACCATTGCAGGAAATAGCTGAAGTTGGTATGTGGCCACACGAAGATCAGCCTGTTCCTAGAGATGTTTTACTAAAAGAAGCGGCGCGCGCTGAAGGTTTATTTACGATGGTGTCTGACCAGATTGATGCAGAAGTTCTTAACGCTGCGCCAAAATTAAAAGTCGTGGCAAACATGGCGGTGGGATACGATAACATCGCCGTAGCGGAAGCGACCGAGAAAGACATCATGGTTTGTAATACGCCAGATGTACTAACAGATACGACCGCAGATTTAACATTTGCGCTCTTAATGGCCTCAGCGAGACGGGTCGTTGAAGCATCAGGTTATATCCGCGACAACCGCTGGATCAACTGGAGTCCGCTTTTACTCGCTGGACATGATATCCATCACAAAACGATTGGAATTGTCGGTATGGGGCGGATCGGCCAGGCGACGGCAAAGCGTGCGACAGGTTTTGATATGAAGATCCTTTATCATAACCGCTCACGCAATGAAAAGGCGGAACAGGAGCTTGGTGCAACGTACTGCAGTCTTGATGAACTACTTGAACAAGCTGATTTTGTCGTTTGCCTTGCACCTCTTACGTCTGAGACGAAAGCGTTGTTTTCAACAGAGGCATTTAAGGAAATGAAGTCATCAGCGATTTTTATTAACGCTTCACGTGGTGGACTTGTCGATGAAGACGCCTTATATGATGCACTTAAAGATGGCGAAATCGCCGGTGCAGGTCTTGATGTGTTTGCTAGTGAGCCGATCAAAGCTGATCATCCGTTATTGCAATTTGAAAATGTCACTGCACTTCCTCACATCGGCAGCGCCAGCCTTGAAACGCGCATGAAGATGGCTGAAATGACTGTCACAAACATCGCCAATGTGCTAAACGGTCATGCGCCAGTAGCGGTCGTGAATGAAGACCTTGTCGAAAAGAAGGGATCCAATGCATCAAGTTGAGTGCTGTCAAATCAATCGCTGGAATTGCTCAGATGAGGTGTATGCAACGCTTGAGGGCATTGCGGATGTTGAAGTGCACACATTTAGCTGTATCGGCAACTGCCATCAATGCCCAACGAAGGCACATGGCTTAATTGATGGGAAACGAATTGAAAACGATTCCCCGGAGAAACTACTAGAACAAGTACTTGAATTGATTCAATCATAACCAACAGAGCTTAGAGACATTGTCGTCTCTAGGCTTTTTCTATGCTGTGGTACCAATAGGGCCTACCCGTCTTGAGAGAATCTCAGACAAGAAGCTGCGCTCATCCCAATAATTGTGTGAATTCTTTTACAGTACAAGTGCTAATCGGATTGGCTTGTGGTAAAATGTTGTATAATCATTCAAAAAATTTAGAATGGCCTCTTGTAAAGTCATAGAAATCCGACTATAATGTCCATTATAGAAAAACATTTGTTTACACAGAGAATACAAAAAGCGTTGTGAGAAATTATAAAAAGTAAACGCAAATGGATAATAGAGTAGGGAGTGGAGCAGCATGGCAAACACTATATCAGTTGGACTTTTAGGGCTTGGAACAGTCGGGAGCGGGGTCATCGAGATCATTAATCGCCATCAAGAAGAACTTCGCCACCAAGTCGGAAGTACTGTTTCAGTTAAAAAAGTGTTAGTACAAAACTTGAATAAAAAACGTGCGGTTGACGTTGATGCGAATGCACTAACAACGACGGTTGAAGATATCATCGAAAACCCTGAGATCGATGTTGTCATTGAAGTGATGGGCGGTATTCAAGTGGCTAAGGAGTATATTTTAACTGCGCTGCGAAATAAAAAGCACGTCGTCACTGCGAATAAAGACTTAATGGCCCTACATGGGGCAGAGTTGCTTCAAGTTGCTTCAGAAAACGAGTGTGACCTCTTTTATGAGGCAAGTGTTGCAGGTGGCATCCCGATCATCCGTGGACTCGTCGATGGCTTGTCATCTGATCGAATCACAAAAATTATGGGAATCGTCAATGGGACGACGAACTACATTTTAACGAAGATGAGCAAGTTCGGAAGCTCTTACAATGAGGTTTTAAAAGAAGCACAAGAGCTTGGCTTTGCTGAAAGTGATCCAACTTCTGACGTCGAAGGTCTTGATGCGGCAAGAAAAATGGCAATTCTCGCGTCACTCGGCTTTTCAATGGAAGTGAGTCTTGAGGATGTAATCGTTCGTGGCATCACAACGGTTACGGAGGAAGATTTAAAGTATTCAGAGCAATTAGGTTATACGATGAAACTGATCGGGATTGCCAAGCGCAAGGAAGGCCGTGTTGAGGTCAGCGTACAGCCAATGCTGCTTCCAAATGAACATCCATTAGCAGCGGTCAATGATGAATTCAATGCCGTTTATGTCTATGGTGAAGCGGTTGGTGAAACGATGTTCTATGGACCAGGAGCGGGCTCATTGCCAACAGCTACAGCGATCGTTTCAGACTTAGTGGCCGTGATGAAAAACCTTCGCTTAGGGGTGAATGGTCATGCCGTACCGGCACCATTGCATGAGAAGAAATTGAAGACAGATGAAGAGATCGAGTCTAAATACTTCCTACGCCTACTTGTGACGGATGAGGCAGGAACCTTCTCAGCGATTACATCATTATTTGCTAAACATGGCGTAAGCTTTGAAAAGCTTTTACAGCTGCCGGTTGAAGGTCGTGAAGTAGCAGAAGTTATTATCATTACACATACAACGTCACGTAAAACATATGAGGATATTTATAACGCATTAAACGAACTAGGGGTCGTACAATCTGTTGAGAGCAGTTATCGCGTTGAGGGAGGACAATAAACGATGAGTAAATGGAAAGGTTTATTACACGAATATAAGGATTTTTTACCAGTAAATGAAGATACACCACTTCTTTCACTTCGAGAAGGAAATACACCGTTAATTCCGTTAGAGCAAATCTCTGAGGAGCTAGGTGTTGAGATTCATGTCAAGGTTGAAGGAGCCAACCCAACAGGTTCATTCAAAGACCGCGGCATGGTCATGGCGGTGGCCAAAGCGAAGGAAGAAGGCAGCAAGACGATTATTTGTGCGTCAACTGGAAATACATCAGCAGCTGCGGCCGCATACGGTGCACGTGCTGGCCTACGCTGTCTTGTCGTCATTCCTGAGGGCAAAATCGCTCTAGGTAAGCTTGCGCAAGCGGTGATGTACGGAGCAGAAATTTTTGAAATTCAAGGGAACTTTGACAATGCGCTTGATATCGTGCGCAGCATTAGTGAAAAAGAGCCGATTACGCTCGTGAACTCAGTCAACCCATACCGAATTGAAGGGCAAAAAACTGCGGCATTTGAAATTTGCGATGCCCTCGGCTCAGCGCCGGACGTATTATCGATTCCAGTCGGGAATGCCGGTAACATTACAGCGTACTGGAAAGGCTTCAAAGAGTACCATGAGCGCCACAACACAGGCTTGCCACAAATGCGTGGGTTTGAAGCAGAGGGTGCTGCAGCGATCGTCCAAGATAAAGTGATCGAAGCACCAGAAACGGTGGCAACAGCGATCCGTATCGGAAATCCAGCAAGCTGGTCACAAGCGGTTGATGCAGCAAGTGAATCAAATGGAAAAGTTGACTATGTAACAGATGAAGAAATCCTTGAAGCGTATCAAATGTTAGCGAGCAAAGAAGGGGTATTTGCGGAACCTGCATCATGTGCATCCATTGCTGGACTTATAAAGCAAATCAAATCTGGAGAAATTAAAAAAGGCTCAAAAGTCGTTTGTGTCTTAACTGGAAATGGACTAAAAGATCCGAATACAGCGATGGATACGATCACAGTGAAGCCAACGGTGCTACCAAACAGTGAAGAAGCATTTTTATCGGCAATTAAAGGTGGTGTCAATCAGTGAGCGAGGAGAAGATGGTCATTTCAGTACCTGGAAGCTCAGCGAATTTAGGTCCGGGCTTCGATTCTATTGGTCTGGCTGTCAACCGTTACTTAACACTGACAGTGACGCCTGCTGATGAGTGGTACTTCTCAGCAGACTCTCAAGAGCTAAAAGGTGTGCCTTCAGGGAAAGACAACTTAATTTATGAAGTATGTGAACATGTTGCCAACGATCTCAACATGGAGCTACCGGCTTGCCATGTTGAGATGGCAAGTGACATCCCACTAGCACGCGGGCTTGGTAGCAGTGCCGCTGCGATTGTCGCCGGCATTGAGCTTGCTAACCAACTGCTACATGCGAACTTACCATCAAGCGAAAAGGCGCGAATCGCCAGTCTTTGGGAAGGGCATCCCGACAATGTCTCAGCTTCTGTGTACGGAGGCCTTGTTATCGGCACACATACCGAGGAAAGTACGGAAGTTGTCCCGTGTCCAGCACCAGAGGTGGAAATGGTGTTAATGGTACCATCTGAAGAATTAAAAACGAAAAAAGCTCGCGGTGTCTTACCAGAAAGCTTACCGTACAAAGACGCGATCAAAGGCGGCAGCATCGGTAATGTGCTTGTTGCTGCAATCTTCAGTGGTGATTGGGAGTTAGCTGGAAAGATGATGGTACGTGACTTGTATCATCACCCGTACCGTGCTGAACTAGTTCCAGGGCTTGAGGACGTCCTCGCATCGATTCATGAGTACGATGCTTACGGAGCGGCATTAAGTGGGGCAGGGCCGACGATCATTTGCTTTACGGCACCGAATAAAGGGGAGCAGTTAAAAGCAAAGCTAAAAGAAGCGTTCCCGCAATTCTCACACGAGCTCGTTTATCCAGATCGTGAAGGCATCAAAGTCAAATCAACAGTGGCAACAAAGCTTTTTCAATAATAAAAAAATGGCTCTATAATATTTGTTGGGGTTTCGTGAAAATTTGGGCATAAAAAAACACGTAACTCTTACTGTCCTAT
>NZ_JAHPIV010000031.1 GCF_019039105.1 Desertibacillus haloalkaliphilus
TCCCCCTCAAATAAATGTTGTTCTATCTTTGTGATGTTATGGTTATTTTTAAAAGTAACACAAAACTATTTACCTTCTACACACGTCGAAGATCGACACTTTTGTGTCACTTTTATTGGAAAAAGAGGGCTTGAGGACTCATCCTCAAGCCTCCCTTATCTGTTTTCATTATTGTTGTGCAGCTTCAATTGCTTCGTATACTTCATTTACTAGGTCTTCACCGATACGCTCAGCATATTCTGCAATTGCTGGTTGTACCGCTTCAACCATACGCTCACGCTCTTCGTCAGAGATTTGTGTTACTGTCATGCCTTCTTCTTCTAAGCTGTTCACATACTCTGCATTTGCTTCACGGTTAAGTTCACGTTGGAATTGGCCTGCTTCAATCGCTGCATCACGAACGATTTGTTGGTGCTCGTCTGATAAAGCATCAAAGAACGGCTTGCTCATTAAGAAAACAAATGGGCTGTATACGTGTCTAGTGTCAGAAACGTAATCTTGAACTTCATAGTAACCTTCTAAGTAAATCGTAGCCATTGGGTTTTCTTGCCCATCAACTGTTCCTTGTTGCATCGCTGTAAATAATTCAGTAAATGCCATTGGTGTTGGGTTTGCACCTAACGCACGGAACGCATCTAAGTGAAGGTCATTTTCCATCGTACGAAGTGTTAATCCATCAAAGTCATCTAATGTTTCGATCGCTCTTGTACTATTTGTTACATTACGGAAACCATTTTCCCAATACGCTAAACCAACTAAGTTTTGGTCATCAAGCATACCAAGGAGCTGTTGTCCAACTTCACCGTCTAATACTTCATCCGCAACTTCATTACTTGGGAATAAGAATGGGAAGTCAAAGATTGTAAATTCAGAGACAAAGTTCGCGATTGGTGCCGTAGATGGAACCGTTACTTCCTGAGAACCTAATTGTAATGCTTCCATCATTGAACGGTCATCACCTAGTTGTCCACTGTGATACGTCTCAACAACGAGTTCACCGTTTGTTTCTTCTTCAACGATTTCTGCAAAACGCTCTAATCCTTTGTACTGTGGATGCTCACTGTTTAACCCGATCCCTGCACGAATCGTTTGAACTTCACCACTTGCAGCGCCTTCATCTACAGGCTCGTCTGTCGCTGGTGCATCATCAGCACCGCCACATGCAGCTAATACAAGTGCCATTGAACCAACTAAAAATCCAGTTAATTTCTTTTTCATGATTCTTTCCCCCATTATTGTAAGTGTTATCTATTGAAAGAGTTGATTAGAATTGCCTTTCAACTCACTTCAATCATCAATCAAATCATTTTCATTTTGTTACTATAGCTTATCCATGTTCTAATGAATCTGCGATAAACTCAAGTAACCGTTTTCATCCTTAACCTAAATAAAAAACTTTTTCACCCTCCATTCTTAATAGCGCTTGTTCGAAATAATCTTTCTTACACTTTTCATTATATGATAAAAAATTTCTTTTACAAGACTTTTTTCGAAAAAATATTTTTTTCATTGAAGAATTACTTTAGAATAGTGTTAGAACGGTAATCAGGAGGGACAATAACGATGACAGGTCTTTGTATTCCGAAAATAAAGGGAACCTACCCACAGTTTAGCGATAAAGAAAAAAAAATTGCTGATTATATACTCGAGAACCCAAATAACATTATCCATTTAACGATCAGTCAAATGGCTGATGACCTAGGTGTTGCTGAGGCAACAATCTTTAGATTTTGCAAACGAATTGGATTTAAAGGCTATCAAGCAATGAAAATCGCACTCGCTTCTGAAGTCGTTAATCAGATGCAGGACATCCATGAAACGATTCATGAGGGAGATGATGAGAAAACCGTCGCGGAAAAAGTTTTTAAATCAAATATCAAGACCTTAGAAGAAACACTTCAAGTGATTGAAAGTGAACCATTTAAAACAGCTGTCGATGCCCTACTTCAGGCACGTAGAATTGAATTTTACGGTAGCGGAGGGTCTGGTATTATCGCATTGGATGCACACCATAAATTCATTAGGACTGGTATTCCAACGGCTGCCTATATGGATTCTCACTTTCAACTTATGTCTGCTTCTCAGTTGACAGATGAAGATGTTGTCGTCTTATTATCTCACTCAGGCACAAGTCGCGATATCCTCCAAGCCCTTGAAGTTGCCAAAGAACACAGCGTACGAACGATCGGCATTACCACATTAGCAAAATCACCATTAAGTGAAGGTGTTGACATCCCATTATATACCGTATCTGAGGAAACCGAATTCAGGTCAGAGGCACTTGCCTCGCGCCTCGCTCAATTAAGTATCATTGATGCACTCTTTGTTAATGTAAGCATCGGACGCAAGGATGTAATGAAAACATCATTACAAAATATGAGAGAAGCGATTTCTCTTAAGCGAATTTAAGAAAGGAAGAAAACAATAATGATCGATATGATATATGTCATTGGCTTAGATATTGGAACAACAAGTACGAAGGCGGTTTTATTTAAAATGGACGGATCTGTCGTTGCCGAAAGTGAAAGCGCTTATCCTGTATATCATCCACACCCTTCATGGGTCGAACAAGATCCGTTTGAAATTGAAGCAGCCGCAATCGAAGCACTACAAACAGTTATTTCAAAAGGAGCGATACCTTCTCAGCAAATTGCTTCCGTCGGTATTTCATCAGCGATGCACTCATTGATTTGTATGGATGAAAACCAGTCTCCCCTTTCAGCTTCTCTTACATGGGCAGATGGACGGAGTGTTGAACAAGCCGAACAACTCCAACGTGGAAAAGGGAAAGCAGTTTACTTAAATACAGGGACACCGATACACCCAATGTCCCCGCTCGTCAAATTAATTTGGATGAAAGAAAACAAATACGAGCCGTATAAAAACGCAGCAAAATTTATTTCGATTAAAGAGTTTTTATTGCAACGTTGGTTCGGACAATATGTCGTCGATTACTCCGTTGCCTCTGCTACTGGATTATTTAATATTCATACGTTTACCTGGGAAGCTGAAGCTCTGCAACTCGCAGGAATTTCGGAAGATCAATTATCAACGCCAGTCCCCCCTACCTACGTCTGTGAAGGATTGAAAGATGAGATTGCCACGCAAATTGGCATCCGCTCTGACCTACCGTTTGTGATCGGTGCCAGTGACGGTCCTCTTGCGAATTTAGGGATTGGTGCGATTTCACCTGGTGACGTCGCCATGACTATCGGTACAAGTGGCGCGATTAGACAAATGGCCGCTAAACCTAAAACAGATGAGCTTCAGGAAATCTTCTGTTATGGATTAACGAAGGACTTATGGATTATGGGCGGTCCAACGAATAATGGCGGAATTGTTCTCCAATGGATGAAGGAAGTCATTGGAGAACATGAAACGCAAATCGCAAAACAGAAAGGTATCAGCGCATTTGAGGTCTTAACGGATCTAGCCAAAGATGTACGTGCTGGCTCCGATGGGGTATTGTTTTTACCGTTTCTTAATGGGGAACGAGCACCTTATTGGGATGCAAATGCAAGAGGAAGCTTCGTTGGCCTATCTTTAGCACACAAGAAAGAACACCTCGTCCGCGCCAGCATGGAAGGTGTAATCTTTAGTATGTTTAGTGTTGGTGAAGCACTGGAGCGCCTCGCTGGAAAACCAGTGAATCTATTTGCTAGTGGCGGCTTTGCCCGTTCTTCATTATGGTTACAAATTGTCGCTGATCTCTTCGGTCACGAAGTCAAAGTACCAGAAAGCCATCAAAGCTCGGCATGGGGAGCAGCATGGCTAAGCTTAGTTGCGATCGGTAAAGCACAATCATTAGCGGATATAAAACACTACATCCCTATGAAAGATACGTTTACCCCAGATCTCGCAAATCACAAAACGTATCAAGAACTCTATCTAACATACCGTAATCTTTATGATGCATTAAAACCGAACTTTGAAACACTCGCCAATTTCCAACGAAATCAAAACTTATCCTAAAGACAAAAACGAGATGGATGAAAGGGTGATCTACACCTTTTTCATCCATCCCCATTTTAATGTGTGAGTGCTAGCTGAAATTCATTGGCTTTTCAACAAAAAGAGAGGCGTCTCCAACTCCGCAACTGAAACCACCAGGACTAAGGACAATAAAACATTGAACCCAACTGAGGTGAGCAGTTACTATCAGCCATCTCCTCTCTGATTTTTTATAATAAGTCAGCTTTTTGTAAGATCTCTTTTAATTGGAGTTTTTTCTCTTCCGTTAAAGGACGTGCCGGTGGTAGCACATACGTCGAAGAGATCTCAATTCCACGAAGTTTCATTGCCTCTTTAACGACATTTACAAATGGACTATCAAGCTTATACATCAAAGGTAAATAAGCTAGTCGTTGGTGTAATTCGATCGCTTTTTCATAGTTTCCTTGTTTATATGCCTGATAGATTCCAATTTGTAATTCAGGTGCAAAGTTTCCACTTGCTGAGATCGCTCCATCTCCACCTAATGTTAGTGTATTTAACAAATGGTCATCAAAACCACATAATACACTGAAGTGAGGGTACTTCGCCTTGACCGTTAAAATCATTTCACGAATGTGTCCTGCTGTGTCAACAGTTTCTTTAATTCCTACAATATTCGGGTACTTTTCGACTAATGACAGAACAAACCCCGGTGTTAAATCTTGCCCGGTTAACCCTGGAAAATTATATAGTAAAATTGGTAAATCGGTATTCTCAGCAATTTCAGCATAATGCTGGAATAAATTATCATCAGATAGCGGCCAATAATATGGATTAATGACAACGACAGCATCTGCACCCACTTGTTTACTATGTTGATTTAACTCAATTACTTCTCGAGTACTGACACTACCTGTTCCAATTAAAACGGGTACGCGTCCGTTCACGTATTCAGTTGCAAACGAAGCTACTTCTTTACGCTCATCAACAGTCATTTGACTAAATTCCCCACCCGTTCCGAGGAAGAATAGGCCATCAACACCATCTGAAATTAACTTGTCAATTACGACCTTCATACTCTCTTGGTCAAGTTTTCCGTTTTCTGTAAATAATGTTGAAACTGGTGGGATCAACCCACGAAAAGTTGCTTGATTATTCATATGTCCCCTGCTCCTTTAGCTTTTTTCTTTTGGTCAACTTTTGCTCTCACATCTTGGTTAAACAGATAGGTCGGGTAGTAACCCGATAATACATCGGCAACATTTTGAGCCGTTTTACGTTTTTAGCACAGCCTGTAACTCTTCAGGTACAAGTGTGTAAAAAAATCAAAATCAGTAACGACAACTTTAAAATTTGGCCATGCTGTTCAGCTCCTTTTAGTGGTATATATAGAGAAGGTTGTCTTTGAAAGTATAACCTGCAAAGACAACCTTTCGTACTCTTTTAAGTTAGCCACTTAATGACACTAAGAACAAGGTCAATTGTGGAATAAAGATAATCACGAGTAATGTCAGTAACATGGCAA
>NZ_JAHPIV010000032.1 GCF_019039105.1 Desertibacillus haloalkaliphilus
GGTGACCCGTACGGGATTCGAACCCGTGTTACCGCCGTGAAAGGGCGGTGTCTTAACCACTTGACCAACGGGCCAACGTTAGAAATTTTTGTGCTTGTCCCTCTCTCGCTGACAAAATATATTATAGACCAGGTTATAATATAAATGCAACCCCTAATTTCAATTTAATTATTTTCTGAAAACAAAACCATAATAACCGTGATCCAATCAGCTTTAATCGGTCCTGTGGTGCTACGAATAACGAATCAAAAGCACCACAGGCAGTCGAAAGACTCTTTAATTACAGACCCTCTTCTAATCCACACCACTCAATTAAAGTTAGCGCAATAATTTCAGCAACCTGAAGTATGTTTTCGATTTCAATGTATTCATTTGGATAATGTGCCATTTCTGTAACGCCGGGACCAAAAACGACTGAAGGGACTTTTCCTACTTGCGTGAGTAAACCTCCATCGGTTCCCCAAGGTGAGGCTTCAATGGTTGGCTTTTTTCCTACGACATCCTCGTACTTCTCAGTTAACACGTGCATGAAGGGGTGATCGTTTTCTATTTCCCCTGGCAACCACCTAGCACCAAACCACTCAACTTCAACTGGATGATCTGCAAACCATGGATCAATTGTTGCTAACTTTTCAATCCATTGTTCAAGCTCCTGCTGTACCTCTGCTATTGTTTCATTTGGTGCAATTCCAATTCTACCTTCCATTTTTACAACATCTGCTACAGATGAAGGCCAATCACCACCTTCGATTTTCCCTATGTTAATCGGGAGAGGGATCGGAATTTGCTCATAAAGCGGGTCATCAACGCGAGCGTTACGGAGCTTTTCTAACTGTTCAATATGTTGGAATACCATATAACTTTTTTCGATTGCACTCACACCATGATAACGTGTTCCTCCATGGGCTGTTCGCCCCTTTACAAACAGCCGAAACCACTTCGAACCTTGTTGTTTCGGAAAGATTTTTAAGTTCGTCGGTTCCGGAATAATGGCTGCGTCAGCTGTGTAGCCTTGCAATACAGCATCCAGTGTACCTGCTCCACCACTTTCTTCCTCTATGACACTGTGAAAAACAATATCTCCTTTTAATCGAATTTTTAATGACTGTAAAGCTTCAACAGCAAGGATCAGTGCGACATTCCCACCTTTCATATCTGTCGCTCCTCTACCATACAATTTCCCATCAATCACTTCAGCACAATAAGGATCAAGCTTCCACTGCCTTCTATCCCCGGAAGGTACGACATCGACATGACCATTAAGTACGATCGATCTTCCGTTTCCAATACCTTTTCGAACCCCAGCAACATTCGGACTACCTGTAAACGTCTGACGAGAAGAAAAGAAGTAAGGGTGTTTCACCAACTTTTCTCCATCTAGCTCCCAGACGGTTACATCGAAATCAAGACTTGAAAGCTTTTTTGCTACAAGCTCCTGAACTAATTTTTCATACCCCTGTGTACTCGGAATTTGCACGAGTTGCTGCAAAAGATGAATACCTTGATTCTGATTTAGACGTAACCAATCATGAATCCTATCCTTGATTCCCTTCATGCCACCACGCCTTTCTTCTAACGTTCCCTTTGTTTACACAATACCTTTTTTATGCATCCACCTTTGTACAATCACCACGGTCATTTCAAGTCGTTTAACCAATAAATCAACCTCTGTCTTTGTTATCGTAAGTGGTGGTGCTAGTAAAACCGCACTTCCGTCTATCCCCTCACTACCTGCCGCCGCTGGATAAAGGAGCAAGCCTTGTTTCATGGCTGTTTCGACAATATACTCTGTTACATGATTTCCATCATGACGTTGACCGCTGTAAGGGCAGATAAATTCAATTCCGATTAATAGCCCCTTCCCGCGAACATCACCAATAATCGAATGAGTAGTTGCTAGTCGTTTCACCTCCGACATTAAGTATGTGCCCACTTCATTCGCATGGGTTATAAGATTATTCCTTTCAATATACTTCAATACAGCTAAAGCAATTGCGGCTGATTGTGGATTCGCACTATACGTGTGGCCACTCATAATCGATTTTGAACCAGTTAGGATCTCCTCAATAATCCTATCGCTTACAAGGGTAGCAGCAATAGGGGTGTAACCAGCTCCCATCCCTTTACCAATCGCAAGGATGTCTGGGGCAACACCCCAGTGATCAATCGCAAACATTTTACCAGTACGTCCAAACCCGGTCATTACTTCATCAGCAATGAATAAAATATCGTTACGTTCACAAATATCTTTAATTTCAGCATAATAACCATCAGGTGCAGTGATAGCTCCTCCAGCAGCACCAATGATTGGCTCGGCAATAAAGGCCGCAATCTGTTCACTACCAATACGCCGAATCACTTGCTCTAATTCTTGAGCACACAAAAGTCCACAATCCGGAAACGTTCGCTTGAGGGGGCAATGATAACAATAAGGAGGAGAAACAATTGGTGACTCCTCCAGTAATGGGGTAAACCTTTTCCTACGTGCATGATGTCCCGACATTGATAGTGCTCCAAGAGTAATCCCATGGTAGCTCATCCAACGTGATATAACTTTGGTTTTGGTATAAATTCCACGTTCCTGCCAATATTGAATCGCAATTTTGAATGCTGTTTCGGTAGCCTCTGATCCACTATTCACAAAGAAAGACCAGTTTAAATCCCCGGGTGAGAGTTGACTTAACTTCTGAGCAAGCTCTTCTGCAGGTTCATTTGTAAATTGGGAGCGATACACAAATGATATTTTCTCTGCTTGCTTCGTCATCTCTTTAATAATTTCATCAACACCATGACCAATACTGGCTGTCACAGCTCCAGAAGATCCATCAATATACTCGTTACCATCCTGATCGTATAAGTAGATTCCTTGGCCATCCATAATTGTCGGATACATCTTATCTAACACTGGTTTAATTAAATGCTCCCGTTTCTTCAATGCTCTCCCTCCTCTATACGTATCCTCAAAACGGGTATTAAACAGAGGGGACCTCAGTAATAAAACGACCTACAGGGTTATTTAACATTCCCAATACATTCAACCTCTTATGAGAGCTAGCTTTATAGAAAATGCGACAAGTAGGTAGAGAATATAAGTTGGTGAGAAGAAACAGAGAGAAATAAATAGAGGGTTACCTGTCAATTAAGCAAATAGCGGAGATTACTAAAATTATATTAAATTCCTCACTTGTCCTATACATTTTTACTTTTGACGCATACCTTGTTAGTACGAGTAGAGATACTCGTGAATAATTAATAATTATCAAAGGAGGGGAGCTTTCATGTCATACGGACACGGGCACCACACTGGTGGTTTTGCGTTAATCGTTGTGCTGTTCATCTTATTAATTATCGTTGGAACAGCATTTGTTAGACCTTACTATTAAGGTTTAACTCATCATTTCAGCTCATGCTTCTTTGGCACATGGTACCTCCTTCAAAAGAAAGCAAAGGCTATTGCCTTTGCTTTCTTTCTTACAGTGTTCTGAGATCTGCCTTAGGAAATTGGACTAATACAAGAATTGATTTAATTAAACGTTTGTTTAAAATTAATGCCCTTAGGTTTGAAATGGGCGAATTTAGTAGATTTTTTTGCTTTGTGAAACCAACACTAAAAAACGTCTATCTTACTTATAATTTAAGTAAAATAGACGTTACTATTTTATATTGCGATTTCTTATTGTTTGTATATGTATTCCTGGAGCTTCCAAGCGGACTTGAACCGCTGACCCCTTCCTTACCATGGAAGTGCTCTACCGACTGAGCTATGGAAGCATGGCTCCACAGGCAGGATTCGAACCTGCGACCGATCGGTTAACAGCCGATAGCTCTACCACTGAGCTACTGTGGAA
>NZ_JAHPIV010000033.1 GCF_019039105.1 Desertibacillus haloalkaliphilus
GCCTGGCAACGTCCTACTCTCACAGGGGGAAACCCCCAATTACCATCGGCGCTGAAGAGCTTAACGGTCGTGTTCGGCATGGGAACGAGTGTGACCTCTTCGCTATCGCCACCAGACTTAACTATAAAATTAGAGAGTTTATTCCCTCAAAACTAGATAACGATCATTGAGTATTACTTAAGAAGGATTCATTTCACCTTTTATTTGGATAAGCCCTCGACCGATTAGTATCTGTCAGCTCCACGTGTCACCACGCTTCCACCTCAGACCTATCAACCTCATCATCTCTAAGGGGTCTTACTCGCTTATGCGATGGGAAATCTCATCTTGAGGGGGGCTTCATGCTTAGATGCTTTCAGCACTTATCCCTTCCACACGTAGCTACCCAGCTATGCTCCTGGCGGAACAACTGGTACACCAGCGGTGTGTCCATCCCGGTCCTCTCGTACTAAGGACAGCTCCTCTCAAATTTCCTACGCCCGCGACGGATAGGGACCGAACTGTCTCACGACGTTCTGAACCCAGCTCGCGTACCGCTTTAATGGGCGAACAGCCCAACCCTTGGGACCTACTTCAGCCCCAGGATGCGATGAGCCGACATCGAGGTGCCAAACCTCCCCGTCGATGTGGACTCTTGGGGGAGATAAGCCTGTTATCCCCAGGGTAGCTTTTATCCGTTGAGCGATGGCCCTTCCATGCGGAACCACCGGATCACTAAGCCCGACTTTCGTCCCTGCTCGACTTGTAGGTCTCGCAGTCAAGCTCCCTTTTGCCTTTGCACTCTACGAATGATTTCCAACCATTCTGAGGGAACCTTTGGGCGCCTCCGTTACTGTTTAGGAGGCGACCGCCCCAGTCAAACTGCCCACCTGACACTGTCCCTGAACCGGATCACGGTTCTAGGTTAGAATTTCAATACAGTCAGGGTAGTATCCCACCGACGCCTCCATCGAACCTGGCGGTCCGATTTCCAAGGCTCCTACCTATCCTGTACAAACTGTACCAAAATCCAATATCAAGCTACAGTAAAGCTCCATGGGGTCTTTCCGTCCTGTCGCGGGTAACCAGCATCTTCACTGGTAATATAATTTCACCGGGTCTCTCGTTGAGACAGTATCCAAGTCGTTGCACCATTCGTGCGGGTCGGAACTTACCCGACAAGGAATTTCGCTACCTTAGGACCGTTATAGTTACGGCCGCCGTTTACTGGGGCTTCAATTCAAAGCTTCTCCCCGAAGGGATAACTTCTCCTCTTAACCTTCCAGCACCGGGCAGGTGTCAGCCCCTATACTTCGCCTTACGGCTTCGCAGAGACCTGTGTTTTTGCTAAACAGTCGCTTGGATCTTTTCACTGCGGCTCTCCTGGGCTTAGCACCCTAAAGAGCACCCCTTCTCCCGAAGTTACGGGGTCATTTTGCCGAGTTCCTTAACGAGAGTTCTCCCGAGCGTCTTAGAATTCTCTTCTCGCCTACCTGTGTCGGTTTGCGGTACGGGCACCTCTCACCTCGCTAGAGGCTTTTCTTGGCAGTGTAGGATCAGGAACTTCGGTACTATTATTTCCCTCGCTATCACAGCTCAGCCTTATGATAAGCGGATTTACCTACTTATCAGCCTAACTGCTTAGACGCGCATATCCATCAGCGCGCTTACCCTACCTTACTGCGTCCCCCCATTGCTCAAACGGTGAGGAGGTGGTACAGGAATTTCAACCTGTTATCCATCGCCTACGCCTTTCGGCCTCGGCTTAGGTCCCGACTTACCCTGAGCGGACGAGCCTTCCTCAGGAAACCTTGGGCTTTCGACGGAGGGGATTCTCACCCCTCTTTTCGCTACTCATACCGGCATTCTCACTTCTAAGCGCTCCACCAGTCCTCTCGATCTGACTTCGCTGCACTTAGAACGCTCCCCTACCACTGTCCATAAGGACAATCCATAGCTTCGGTGATACGTTTAGCCCCGGTACATTTTCGGCGCAGAGTCACTCGACCAGTGAGCTATTACGCACTCTTTAAATGGTGGCTGCTTCTAAGCCAACATCCTGGTTGTCTGTGCAACTCCACATCCTTTTCCACTTAACGTATACTTGGGGACCTTAGCTGATGGTCTGGGCTGTTTCCCTCTTGACTACGGATCTTAGCACTCGCAGTCTGACTCCCGAGGATAAGTATTTGGCATTCGGAGTTTGACTGAATTCGGTAATCCTGTGGGGACCCCTAGTCCAATCAGTGCTCTACCTCCAATACTCTCACCTCGAGGCTAGCCCTAAAGCTATTTCGGGGAGAACCAGCTATCTCCGAGTTCGATTGGCATTTCACCCCTACCCACACCTCATCCCCGCATTTTTCAACATGCGTGGGTTCGGGCCTCCATTCAGTGTTACCTGAACTTCACCCTGGACATGGGTAGATCACACGGTTTCGGGTCTACGACCACGTACTCTATCGCCCTATTCAGACTCGCTTTCGCTGCGGCTCCGCCTCTTCAGCTTAACCTTGCACGGGATCGTAACTCGCCGGTTCATTCTACAAAAGGCACGCTGTCACCCATAAACGGGCTCCAACTACTTGTAGGCACACGGTTTCAGGTTCTCTTTCACTCCCCTCCCGGGGTGCTTTTCACCTTTCCCTCACGGTACTGGTTCACTATCGGTCACTAGGGAGTATTTAGCCTTGGGAGATGGTCCTCCCAGATTCCGACGGGGTTTCACGTGTCCCGCCGTACTCAGGATCCACTCTGGAGGAAACGAAGTTTCGATTACAGGGCTGTTACCTTGTTTCGCGGACCTTTCCAGATCGCTTCATCTACTCCGTTTCTTTGTAACTCCGTATAGAGTGTCCTACAACCCCAAGGGGCAAGCCCCTTGGTTTGGGCTGTTTCCGTTTCGCTCGCCGCTACTCAGGAAATCGCATTTGCTTTCTCTTCCTCTGGGTACTTAGATGTTTCAGTTCCCCAGGTCTGCCTTCTCATACCCTATGTATTCAGGTATGGATACCATCCCATTACGGATGGTGGGTTCCCCCATTCGGAAATCTCTGGATCAAAGCTTACTTACAGCTCCCCAAAGCATATCGGTGTTCGTCCCGTCCTTCTTCGGCTCCTAGTGCCAAGGCATCCACCGTGCGCCCTTTATAGCTTAACCT
>NZ_JAHPIV010000034.1 GCF_019039105.1 Desertibacillus haloalkaliphilus
GCGGAATTGGCAGACGCGCTAGACTTAGGATCTAGTGTCTTATGACGTGGGGGTTCGACTCCCTTCACCCGCACCATATTTTCTATTTCAAAGATGAGCGCCCTTAGCTCAGCTGGATAGAGCAACGGCCTTCTAAGCCGTCGGTCAGAGGTTCAAATCCTCTAGGGTGCGCCATTGCAATGAATATAAAATTAATACATATTAGATAAATAAAAGGGCTCATACGTATGAGCCCTTTTTTATTATTGTATTTAAAAACTTCGCAGAAATTGACTTCTGCGAAGTTTTTAAATACAATAATAAAAAAGGGGGAGTTATTATGAACAAATGCGCTGGAGCCCCGAATATATCACATTTCGCTAATTACCTTTTAAAACAAAAAAAATCAGAGAATACAATAAAAACATATCAAAGGGTACTCCAATCATTTGAGAATTGGTTAGAGAAAAATAACAAAAGCATTATAAGTTTCACGAGAAGCGATATTCAGTTATATATGGATTATTTAACATCCGTCCAAAAAAGCGATTCAACAATTGATAAATCTTTTAATGCTATTCGTTCCTTTACAAGATATCTTAATCAACCCCAACTTACTGATGGTATTAAATATAAAAAGAGAATGAATAATAATCCCCTCCCTGAAGGATTAACAAAAGATGAAATAAATAATTTGTTAACATTAGTACAAGAAAAAGAAAACAAAAGAAATGTTGCTATTGTTTATACCCTTCTCTTTACTGGAATTCGCGTATCGGAATTATGCGCATTAAACAGATCTGACCTTAAAGAGAATGGTCAAAACACCTCATTAGTTGTTTCAAATCAAGAAAGTTCCAAAAAGAAAAAACGGATACTTCCTATTCCAAAACAGGTTATCGAGTATTTAAATCTGTATTTATCTTCTCGAAATGATGATAATGATGCTTTATTCGTATCGAATTATCGTAAAAGAATTTCCCCACGTACTGTTCAACATATGTTAAACAGATATAATGTTTATCCTCATAAATTTCGTCATACATTTTGTTATGAGTTAGCAAGGAAAGGGGTAGATCTTTCTATAATAGCTACTTTAGCTGGACATTCTGATATTAATATCACAAAGCAATATTTCAATCCTTTAGTAAAAGGAGATTTAGAACAAGCAGTTAATCAAATTTTTATTTAATAAAGTCTCATAAATTTAACAAAATATATATTTTGTTAAATTTATGAGACTGTTTTTTTAAATGACTTTGTTGTACTGTAGGTGTTTGATATATTTAAACGAAGTTTAAATATATCAAACTGATTTTTTTATTAAATTCAATATTACATATTGAGTCCCAAGACTAAAAAAACACACACTAATAATTCCGTGTGTGTTTTTTTAGTCTTGGGACTCTACCGAAGAACTTATGATATACTTTACTTTAAAGTTGCATACTACACTTTTAATATGTAAAATTATTTTCACGACAAAAAAGACAAAAGAAAAAGTCCCGCGGTGCGGCAACACCATAATGCAGGACTCACGGCTACCTTACACAAGGTACACGAATAAAAAAACAAAACTTTGCTACTCCTATTCTATTCAAATAGATAAAAAATATCAAGGGGTAAGCAATATTCGTGTACCTTGTGTAGGTGCCGGGTGATGCTTACCCCTTTTTCTTTTGTTGCAAAAGAATAGAAAGGAGATTCAAAATGTCTACAAGTATAATAATTACTGCTGACCAATTTAAAGAAATGACCACTTATAAATCATATGTTTCAAGTGAAGAAAACCATCAAAAGGTTAAGCTTTCGTTACTTAACGATATAAGAAAAATTTATGGAGAAAAGTGGTATAGAGTTAAGGGAGGTACACGTAAAGCAATTGATTATTTAGCGTGGTTTGCTGCAGAAAGAGGGTTTGCTTTTCCGAGTTCAGAGCACATAGGAGAAAAATACTCTATTTCAGACCGAACTGTTCGAAATATTATTAAGAAGCTTGAAGATAACGGATTGATTATTAAAATTTATCGACGAGCAAAAAAAACAAATAGTATAGGTAAACCTATATTTTTATTTACTAATCACCCTTATTTTAATTATTGGACTGAATTTTTAAAGTTAGATTTCCATGCAGATTTCCATGCAGAAAACGCTGAAACCTCTTCGGAGAGTAAGCCTGAAGCAATAAAAAATAAATCTACCATTGATTTAACTTATTTAATTTCATTAATAAATAAACGTAAAGAAATTAATCTCGAAGATCTTGATCATACATATACCCCATCTCATATTCCTAAAGAATTTATAAATATAACAAAACCTTTTTTTAAGTCAGCTCTAATGATTTATAAATTATGGGGACGTGTAAAAACAGCTTATAAAAATAGCTCATTAGATAGACCATTAGAAGATTTACTCCCTATCATCATCCAAGCATTTAAAGAAACTATCTTTTCAAAAAAAGCAGGAAAAATAAAAGGTGACTTCAAAGGGTATTTTTATGGGACTATACATCGAATGTTTGTAGTAGAACGAAGAAATGAAATATCAAATGAAATAAATTGGCTTTAGATAAAATTCAAATAAACATTTTCGTAGAAGTTGACTTCTGCGAAAATACATGATATATTTATTTTTGTCGTTAAATATCAATGCTTTTCAACAAAAAACATCGATAAAAAAACGTTGCAATAATTTTTGTCATGTGATACAATAATTATTGTCGCTAAAAACGACGATTGTTCTTTGAAAACTGAACAAAAAGCCAAGCGAAAAAGAGATACATGATATCTCGTCAATTATTATTTTTGAGCTA
>NZ_JAHPIV010000035.1 GCF_019039105.1 Desertibacillus haloalkaliphilus
CCGTACGTACGGTGGTGGTGTGCTGTGAAAGGCACATCGGAGATGAGGGAAGGCCCCTTGATGGGGATTGAATCAGGCAAATCCATCAAACAGCCCTAAGCTGCTGCAATAAAGAGTTGCGGTAGTAAGCGTCTAGGGAAAAGGTTGCAATAAAGCAATCATGTGAGATATACAAAGATGAACGAAAGTGAACCGCTGAAGAAGTATCGATAACGTAAGACTTTGTCAAAACCTATTGTTCACCACTAGATAGGGACAAGAGCAGAAGATAACCTGAAAAGCTGACTGCTTGGCAAACGGTATTAAGGTGGCATGAGTGTATATCAGGCTCTGATGTGAAACACAGGAACCTGCATCATGATGATAAGTGAAAAGACACAAACCACAGAAAGGTGAGGTCGAAATAGCAAAGCGTGATGTAGGGGCGGAGGTGCTCGTAGTAGTAACGAAGTTGTTGTAATGGCAACGGAGCGAAGGGGCACCATCATTCAACTCGAAAACTGAGAACAACTGTGAAAGCAGGAGGATTTGATGAAAGAGAGTAAGCCATATAAGATTTCAAAACAAGTTGTTATGTCCGCCTTCAAAAGAGTAAAAGCGAACAGAGGAAGTGCTGGAATTGATGGTCAGGACATAAAAGAATTTGAAGAGAACCTCAAAAGTAACCTCTACAAAATATGGAATAGAATGAGTTCAGGTAGCTACTTCCCACCTCCGGTGAAGTTGGTTGAAATACCTAAGAAAACTGGTGGAAAACGGGGACTTGGTATTCCAACTGTCGGAGACAGGGTAGCACAAATGGTAGTTAAGATGTACTTTGAATCTAAAGTAGAACCCATATTTCATGAAGACTCTTATGGATACAGACCAAGTAAGTCGGCTTTGGATGCAATAGGACAAGCCAGGAAAAGATGCTGGAAATATGATTATGTCATAGAATTTGACATTAAAGGACTATTCGATAATATTGATCACGAACTGCTAATGCGAGCTGTACAAAAGCACGTAAAAGAGTCTTGGATATTGATGTATATTCAAAGATGGCTCAAAGCACCATTTATTAACTCGGAAGGTCACAAGATTGATCGAATCAGCGGGACACCGCAAGGTGGCGTTATAAGTCCTGTTCTTGCAAACTTGTTTATGCATTATGCGTTTGATATGTGGATGGTACGAACATATCAAAACTCTCCGTTTGAACGATATGCAGATGATGCCATAATTCACTGCAAGACGGAATTGGAAGCACTTGAGATTCTAGGTAAACTGAATCAACGACTGAAAGAGTGTAAACTTGAACTACATCCAAAGAAAACAAAGGTTATCTATTGTAAAGATAAGGATAGGATGAAGGAATATCCAATTACGGAGTTTGACTTTTTAGGGTACACATTTCGAAGAATCTTCATTAAAGATAGATTGGGAAGACTACAATTTAATTTTCTACCATCAGTAAGCAAAAAGTCCGCAAAGGGTTTTCGAGACAGAATAAAAGCTATGAGAATTCATAGTTTTACAGGTAGCAAAATTGAAATTATAGCGGAAATGATAAATCCAACGGTTAGAGGTTGGTTGAATTATTTCACAAAGTATAATGCATCAGCTGTAAGGTACTCCATTGACTGTATAAATCGAAGATTAGTCAAATGGGCAATGTGCAAATACAAGAGATTTAGAGGGCATCGGACACGTGCTGAAAAATGGCTTAGAGAACTCGCTAAAAGAGAGCCCAAAATGTTTTCACACTGGGCTCTTGGAATGATTCCTTAATGTGGCTGAATGATAAGAGCCGTATGAATCGAGAGGTTCACGTACGGTTCTGTGAGAGCCTTTGGGTGAAACTCCCATTGGCTACTTGACTGAGAGGTCGG
>NZ_JAHPIV010000036.1:0-743 GCF_019039105.1 Desertibacillus haloalkaliphilus
CTATACTCCTTTCTTCTCCTTTCTTTTCTTTTTTTTTTCTTTCTTTCTCCCTCCTTTATCCTTTCCATTTCTTTTCCCTCTCTCTCCCTTCCCCCTCTCTCCTTTCCTTTCTTCTCCCCTCCCTCTTTTTCTTTTTTCCTCTCTTCCTCTTTTCTCTTCTCCCCCCCCCTTCTTTTCCTCTCTTCCTTTCTTTCTTTCTCCTTTTTCCTTTTTCTTTTCTTCCCTCTTTCTCTTCCTTTCTTTCTCTCCTTTTTCTCTCTTTCCCCCTCCTCCCTCTCCCTTTTCTTTCTTCTCCCCTTTCCTTTTCTTTTCCTCTTCTCCTCTTTTTTTTCCCTTTTTCCTTCCTTTTCCTCCCCTTTCCCTCTCCTCTCCTCTCCCCCTTTTTCCTCTCCCTTTCCTCCTCTCCCCCTTCTCCCTCTCTCCTCCTCCCTTTTTCCCTCCTTTTCTTTCCCTTCTCCCCTTTTTCCCTTTTTTTCTTTCCTCCCTCCCCTCCCCTCTTCCCCCTCCTTCTCCCTTTCCTCTTCCTCTCCCCCTCTCCTTTTCCTCTCTTTCCCTTTTTCTCCCCTTTCCCTCCTCTTTTTCCCCTCCTCTTTCCCCTTCTTCTCTCTTTCTCTTCTCCCCCTCTTCCTCTTCCTCCTCCTCTTCTCTTTTCTCTCTCTTTTTTCTCCTTCTCCTTCCCCCCCCCCCCCTCCCCTCCCCCCCCCTCTCCTTTCCCCTTCCTCTCCTCTTCCTTCCCTTCTCTC
>NZ_JAHPIV010000036.1:753-1846 GCF_019039105.1 Desertibacillus haloalkaliphilus
AAGAGAGAGGAAAAGGGAAGGTAGGGAGGGGGGAGAGAGGGGGAAGGGAGAAGAGGGAGGGGGAGGGGAAGGGGAGGGGGGGGGGGAGAGGGAGGGGGGAAGGAAGGAGGGGGGAGGGGAGGGGGGGGGGGGGAAAGAAGAAGAAGGAAGAAGAGAGGGAGAGAGGGAGAGGGGGAGAGGAGAGGGGGAGAAGAGAAAGGAGAGAAGGAGAAGAAGAAGGGGAGAGGAGGAGGGGAGAGAAAAAAAGAAAGAAAGGGGAGGAAAAGGAAGAGAGAGAAAGAGGAGAGAAAAAGAAAAAAGGAAGGGGAGGGAAAGGGGGGGGGGAGAAGAGAGGGAGAGAAAAGAGGAAAGAAGGAGGGAAAGGAAGGAGAGAGAAAAGAGGAGAGAAGGAAAAAAAGGAAAAGAGAAAAAAAGGGGAAGAAAAAAGGGAGGAAAAGGAGGGGGAAGGGAAAAGGAAGAAGAGAAAAGGGGGAAAAAAAAAAGGAAAAGAGGAGAGGAAGAGAGGAAAGGGAGGGGGAGGAAGGGGAAAGAGGGGGAAAGAGGAGAGAGAGAAAAAAGAAGGAAAGAGAAAAGGAGAGAGGGGAGGAAAGAAAAAAGAGAGAAAGAGAAGGGAGGAGGAAGGAAGAAGGAGGAAGGGAAAAGGGGAGGGGGAGAAGAAAGAGAAAGAGGAGGAGAGGGAAGAGAAAAGGGGAAAAAAGAGGAAAAAGAAGAAAGAGAAAAAGAAGAAGAGAGAAGGGGGAGGAAGAGAGGAGGAGAGGGGAAAGAGAAGAGGGAGGGGGGAGGAAGGAGGAGAGGAGGGAAGAAAGGAGAAAGGAAAAAAGGAGAGAAAAAGAGAGGAGAAGGGAGGAAAAAAGGGGAAAAAAGAGGGGGGGAAAGAAAGGGAAGAGAGGAAGAAGGAAAGAGAAGAGAAAAGGGAAGAAGAAAGAGAAGGAGAGGGAAAGAAAGGGAGAAAGAAGGGAGGAAAAAAGAGAGAGGAAAGAGGGAAGGGGAGAAAAGAAAAAAAAGGGGGAAAGAAGGAAGAAAAAGGAGGAGAGGAGAAGAAAGAGAGGGGAAAAAAAGAAAAGGAGAGGGGGAAGAGGGGGGGAGAGAAGAA
>NZ_JAHPIV010000037.1 GCF_019039105.1 Desertibacillus haloalkaliphilus
TGTCGACTAGAGTTAAACTCCATAGAAAGGAGGTGATCCAGCCGCACCTTCCGATACGGCTACCTTGTTACGACTTCACCCCAATCATCTGTCCCACCTTAGGCGGCTGGCTCCAAAAGGTTACCCCACCGACTTCGGGTGTTACAAACTCTCGTGGTGTGACGGGCGGTGTGTACAAGGCCCGGGAACGTATTCACCGCGGCATGCTGATCCGCGATTACTAGCAATTCCGGCTTCATGCAGGCGAGTTGCAGCCTGCAATCCGAACTGAGAATGGCTTTATGGGATTGGCTCAACCTCGCGGTTTCGCTGCCCTTTGTACCATCCATTGTAGCACGTGTGTAGCCCAGGTCATAAGGGGCATGATGATTTGACGTCATCCCCACCTTCCTCCGGTTTGTCACCGGCAGTCACCTTAGAGTGCCCAACTGAATGCTGGCAACTAAGATCAAGGGTTGCGCTCGTTGCGGGACTTAACCCAACATCTCACGACACGAGCTGACGACAACCATGCACCACCTGTCACTTTGTCCCCCGAAGGGGAAATCCCTATCTCTAGGGTGGTCAAAGGATGTCAAGACCTGGTAAGGTTCTTCGCGTTGCTTCGAATTAAACCACATGCTCCACTGCTTGTGCGGGCCCCCGTCAATTCCTTTGAGTTTCAACCTTGCGGTCGTACTCCCCAGGCGGAGTGCTTAATGTGTTAACTTCGGCACTAAGGGCATCGAAACCCCTAACACCTAGCACTCATCGTTTACGGCGTGGACTACCAGGGTATCTAATCCTGTTTGCTCCCCACGCTTTCGCGCCTCAGCGTCAGTTACAGACCAGAGAGTCGCCTTCGCCACTGGTGTTCCTCCACATATCTACGCATTTCACCGCTACACGTGGAATTCCACTCTCCTCTTCTGTACTCAAGCTCCCCAGTTTCCAATGACCCTCCACGGTTAAGCCGTGGGCTTTCACATCAGACTTAAGGAACCGCCTGCGCGCGCTTTACGCCCAATAATTCCGGACAACGCTTGCCACCTACGTATTACCGCGGCTGCTGGCACGTAGTTAGCCGTGGCTTTCTGGTTAGGTACCGTCAAGGCACCGCCCTATTCGAACGGTACTTGTTCTTCCCTAACAACAGAGCTTTACGATCCGAAAACCTTCATCACTCACGCGGCGTTGCTCCGTCAGACTTTCGTCCATTGCGGAAGATTCCCTACTGCTGCCTCCCGTAGGAGTCTGGGCCGTGTCTCAGTCCCAGTGTGGCCGATCACCCTCTCAGGTCGGCTACGCATCGTCGCCTTGGTAAGCCATTACCTTACCAACTAGCTAATGCGCCGCGGGCCCATCCTGTAGTGTTAGAAATCCCAACTTTTACAAAAGAACCATGCCGTTCTTTTGATTATCCGGTATTAGCTCCGGTTTCCCGAAGTTATCCCAGTCTACAGGGCAGGTTGCCCACGTGTTACTCACCCGTCCGCCGCTAACCTCATAAGAGCAAGCTCTTAATTGGTTCGCTCGACTTGCATGTATTAGGCACGCCGCCAGCGTTCGTCCTGAGCCAGGATCAAACTCTCCATAAAAAGTGTTTGATATAGCTCAAAAATAATAATTGACGAGATATCATGTATCTCTTTTTCGCTTGGCTTTTTGTTCAGTTTTCAAAGAACAA
>NZ_JAHPIV010000038.1 GCF_019039105.1 Desertibacillus haloalkaliphilus
AAGTATGACTGGGTACTAGAATTCGATATTAAGGGTCTTTTTGACAATATTGATTATGGATTACTCATGAAAGCAGTCAAAAAGCACACGGATTGTAAATGGATAATTCTCTATATTGAAAGGTGGCTTAAGGCACCCTTTCAGAAGAAAGATGGAGAAATAGTGGAAAGGACTTCCGGGACACCGCAAGGTGGTGTCATTAGTCCGGTATTGGCTAACCTGTTTATGCACTACACATTTGATAAATGGATGGCAATTAATCACCCGAATAATCCGTGGGCTAGATATGCTGATGATGCTGTGGTTCATTGTCGAAACAAAGAAAAGGCTGAGAGATTACTTGAGGAGTTAAACCAACGGTTTAACCAATGTCGGCTTGAACTACATCCCGACAAAACTAAAATCATCTACTGCAAAGACGAAGATCGAACAGGTGATTATCCAAATATCATGTTTGATTTTTTGGGTTATACCTTCCGACCAAGAAGGTCTAAGAACAGATATGGAAAGTTTTTCATAAACTTCACCCCAGCAGTGAGTAACAAAGCATGTAAAGCTATGAGGCAGACAATACGAAGATGGCGGCTTCAGTTGAAACCAGATAAAGAGATTAAAGATCTCTCCCTAATGTTCAACGCTGTAATAAGAGGTTGGATTAACTACTATGGTCACTTTTATAAATCCCAACTCTACTCTGTATTACGTCACATGAATCGAGCATTAGTTCAATGGGTAAGAAGGAAATACAAAAGGTTTATGAGACACAAGAAACGTGCAGAGAGATGGTTGGGGAGATTAGCTAGAAATCTACCAAAACTGTTTGTTCATTGGCAGATGGGAATTCTGCCCGCGACTGGATAATGGGAGCCGGATGAGCTGAGAGGTTCACGTCCGGTTCTGAGAGGGCCTAAGGGTGGGATTCCCTTGGGCTACTCACCGCAATATCTATGTTCGCTCGAGAAGAGCGGGACTCCGCATAATGGAAAGTATCACGTCATTCATTGAAAATAAACTGAAATTAAAGGTAAATCGAGAGAAGAGTTCGGTTGATCGTCCTTGGAAACGCAAATTCTTAGGGTTCTCCTTCACCGTCGGTAGGGAACCGAAAATAAGAATTGCGAAGGAAAGTATAAACCGACTAAAACAACGAATTAGAGAACTAACAAGTCGAAGACATTCGATTGAAATGTCCAAACGACTAAGAAAGCTAAATCGATTTCTAACAGGATGGCTTGTCTATTATCAATTAATTGATACACCAAGTGTACTTGCGAAATTAGATGCTTGGATCAGAAGAAGATTGCGAATGATTAGGTGGAAAGAATGGAAGACCATTTCTGCCAGGAAAAGAAACCTAATCAAACAGGGAATCAGTAAGGCTAGAGCATGGGAGTGGGCAAACAGTAGGAAAGGTTACTGGAGGATAGCTCAAAGCCCTATCATGAATAGAGCCCTTGGCGACCAGTATTGGTCAAACCAAGGGCTCATAAGTTTAGCCGAAAGATATCAAACCAAGCGTTGGACTTAAATGAAACCGCCGTATACGGAACCGTACGTACGGTGGTGGTGTGCTGTGAAAGGCACATCGGAGATGAGGGAAGGCCCCTTGATGGGGATTGAATCAGG
>NZ_JAHPIV010000039.1 GCF_019039105.1 Desertibacillus haloalkaliphilus
CTCCCTCCCTTTTCTCCCTCTTCTTCCTCCTCTTTCCTCTCCCTTCTTTCTTCTTCCCCTTTCTCTCCTCTCCCCCCCCCCCCCTCTTCTCTTTCCCCCTCTCTTTTTCTTTCCTCCTCCCCCTTCTTTTCCTTCTTTTCCTTCCTTTTTCCCTTTCTCTTTCCCTTCCTCTTTCCCTTCCTCCCCCTCTTCCCCCTCTTCTTCTCTTCCTCCTTCCTCCCTCCCCCCTCCCTCTCCCCTTTCTTTCCCTTCTTTCCTTTCCTTCCTCCCTCCCCTTCCCTCCCTTCCTCTCTCCTCTCTTTCTCCTCCCTCTCCCCCCTCTCCTCTTCCTCCCTCCTTTCTCCCTCTCCCCCCCCCTTTTTTTCCTTCCTCTCTCCTTCTTTCTCCCTTCTTTTTCCTTTTCCCCCCCTCTTCTCCCCCTCTCTCCTTCTCTCTCCCCTTCTCCTCTTTCCTCCCTCTCCTCCTCCCCTCCTTTCCCTCCCCTCTCTTTTCCCCCCCCTCCTTCCCCCTCCCCTTTTCCTTCCCCTTTTCTTTTTCTTTTCCTCTCCCTCTCCTTTTTTTCTTCTCCCTCCTCCCTTCCCTCTCCCCTTCCCTCCCTTTTCTTTCTCTCCCCTTCCCCTCCCCCTTTTCTTCTCCTTTTCCTTCTTCTCCCCTCCCTTCTCTCTTTCTTTTTTTCTTTCCCTCTCCCTTCTTTTCCCCCCCCCCCCTCTCTCCCCCCCCTTTTCCCTCCTTTTTTTCCTTTTCTCCCCTCCTTCTTTTCTCTCCCCCCTCCTCTTTTTCTTTTCCCCCTTCCCCCCCCTCCCCTCTCCCCCTCTCTCCCTTCTCTCTCTTCCCTTCTTCTTTTTTCTCTCTCTCCCCCCCTTTTTCTTTCTCTTTTTCTCCTTTCTCCTTCCTCCCTCTTTCTTCTTTCCTCCTCCCTTCCCTTCTCTCTCCCCCCTTCCTCTCTTTCTCTTCTTCTTTTCTCTTCTTCCTTTTTCTTCCCCCTTTTTCCCCCTTCCCTTTCTCCTTTTCTCCCTTCTTTCCCCCTTCTCTCCTCCCTTCTCCTCCCCCTCCCTTCCTTTTTCTTTTTTCCCCTTTCTTCTTTCTCCCCCTCCCTTCTTTTCCCTCTTCTCCTTCTCTCTTTTTTCCTTTCCTTTCTTCCCCCTTCTCCTCTTCTTCTCCTCCCTTCTCTTTTTCTCTTCCCCCCTTTTCCTTCTCCCCTTCCCCTCCTCCTCCTTTCTTCCTCCTTCTTTCCTCTTCCTCCCTTTCCTCCCTTCTTCCTTCTCCCCTCCTCTTTCTTTCTTCCTTTTTTCTTCTCTTCCCTCTCTTTTTTTCTTTCCTCCCCCTTCCCTTTCTCCTCTTTCTTTTCCTTTCCTTTCCCTCCCCCTCCCTCCCCTTCTCCCTCCTTTCCCTCCTCCTCTTTCCTCCTTCTTTTTCCCTCTTTTTCCTTCCTTCTTTTTCTTCCCTCTCTCTCCTTCTTTTCCTTCCTTCTTCTTTTCCCTCCCCCTTCTTCCCCCTTTCTTTTCCTTTTCCCCTTTTTCTCTTTCTTCCCTCCTCTTCTCCTTTCCTTCCCCTTTTCTCTTTTCCCTTCTTCTCTCTTTTTCTTCCCCCCC
>NZ_JAHPIV010000040.1 GCF_019039105.1 Desertibacillus haloalkaliphilus
CCTTTCCCTTCCTCTCTTTTCCCTCCTTCCTTTTTCCTTTCCCCCCTTTCCTTCCCTTTCTCTTACACTAAAATACTACATTTCAAAAATCCAAATTTTTCTAAACCATTATTTTTTACTTACTATAATCAAACTACCATATATTTTACCCCTTAATATTATTTAATTTTCCCATTCCTCTCTTCCTCCTCCCCCTCTTTTCCTTCCCCCCCTCCCTTCCTCCCTCCTCCCCTTTTTCCTTTTTCCCCCCCTCTCTTTTTCTTTTCTCTCTCCTTTCCCCCCCTTCTTTCCTCCCTCCTTCCTCCTCTTCCTTCTTTCCTTTTCTTCTCCTCCCTTTTTTTCCTCTTCTTTTTTTCTTTCTTTTTTCCCTCCCTTCCTTCCTCCCTTCTTTTCTCTCTTCCCTTTCCCCCTCCTTTCCCCCCCCTCTCCCTTCTTTCCTCTCCTTCTCTCTTCCTTCTTCTCCTTCCCCCCCCTTCTCCCCTTCTTTTTCTTTCCCCCCTCTTTCTCCTTTTCCCTCCTCTCTCTCTCTCCCCTCCCCTCCCTTCCCCCCTTTTTCCCCCCCCCCCCTTCCTTTCTTCCTTTCCTCTCCTCCCCCTCTCCTCTTTTTCCTTCCCTCCCCTCTTTTCTCCCCTCTCTCCTTCCTCTCCTCTCTTCCCCTCCTCTCCTCTTTCTCCTCTTTTTTTCCTCTTTTCTCCTTCCTTCCTTCCCTTTCCCCTTTTTTCTTCCTCTTCCTTCTTCCCTTCCCCTTTTCCCTTTTTCTTTCCCCTTTTTTCTTCCCTCCCTTCTTCTCCCCCCTTTTCTTCCCCTTCCCTTCTCTTTTCCCCCTCTTTCTTCCTCCCCCCCCTCTCCCTCCTCCCTTTCTTTCCTTTTCCCTCCCTTCCCTCTCTCCCCCTTTTCTCCCTCCCTTTTTCTTCTCTCTTTCCTTCCCTCCCTCTTCCCCTTTTTCTTTTTTTCTTCCCTTTCCCCCTCTTCTTTCTCCTTTTTCCTTTCTTTCCCTTTTTCCTCCTTCCTTCTTCTCCTTTTCTCCCTTTTTCCTCTCCTTTCTCTTCTTTTTCCCCCCCCTCCCCCTTTTTCCTCCTCCCCCTTCCCCTCCCCCCTTTCCCCTCCTCTTTCTTCCCCCTTTCTCTTTTTTCTCTCTTTTCCTCTCCTCTTCTTCTCCCCTTTTTTTTTTTTTCTTCTTTTCCCTTTTTTCCTTTCTCCTTTCTTCCTTCCTTCTTTTTTTTCCTCCCCTCTTTCCTTTTTCTTTTTTCTTTTTTTTCTTTCCCCTCCTTTTCCCTCTTCCCCTTTTCTTCTTCCCCTTTCCCTTCCCTTCTCTCCTCCTTTCTTCTTTCTCTTCCCCCTCCTCCCCCCCCCCCCCCTTCCTTCTTCTTCTTTTTTTTTTTCTTCTTTTCCCTCCCTCTCTCCTCTTTCCTTTCCT
>NZ_JAHPIV010000041.1 GCF_019039105.1 Desertibacillus haloalkaliphilus
CCTCCTCCTCTTCTCTTTTCTCTCTCTTTTTTCCCCTTCTCCTTCCCCCCCCCTCCCCCCCCCCTCCCCCCTTCCCCTTCCTCCTCCCTTCCCCTCCTTCTCCTCTTTTTTCTTCTCTTTCCTTTTCCCCCCCCTTTTCCTTTCCCTTTTTTTCTTTTCTCCCCCTCCCTCTCTTTTTTTTTCCTTTTTCCTTTTTTTTTCCCTCCTTTCCCTTTTCCCTTCTTTCCTCTCCTCTCTTCTTCCTTTCTCTCCCCTCCTCCCCCCTTCTTTTCCTTCCTTTTCTCTCCCCTCTTCTCTCCTCCTCCTTCTTTTTTTTCCCCTTCCTTTCTTCTCCCCCTTTTTCCCTCCTTTCCCTTTCTTTTTCTTCCCCCCTTTCCCCCCTTTCCCTTCCTTCTCTCTTTCTTCTCCTTCTTTCTTTTCCCCCTCTCTCCTCTCTCTCTCCCTCCCCCCTTCTCCTTTTCTCCCCTTCCTCCCCTTTTTTCCTTCTCCCTTTCTCCCCCTTCCTTCTTCTCCCCTTCTCCCTCTCTTTTCCCCTCCTCTCTCTCTCCCCCTTCTCTCCTTTTTCCTTTTTTTCCTCCCTTTCCTCTCCCCCCCTCCCTCCCTCTTCTCCTTCTTTCTCTCTCCCCCTCTTCTCTCTCTTCCCCTCTTCTTCCTCCCTCCTTTTCTCCTTTTTTCTCTTTTTCTTCTCCTCTCCCTCCCTCCCCTCTCTTTTCCTTCTCTTTTTTTCCCCCTCCCCTCCCCCCTCCCTTTTCTTTCCTCCCTTCTTTTCCCCTTCTCCCCCTTTTTCCCCCCCCCCTTCCCCTCTTCTCTTCCTCTCTTCCCTTTCTTTTTCTTCCTTTTCCCTCTTTTTCCCTCTTCTCTCTCTCCCCCCTCCTTCCCTCTCCCCTTCTCTCTTTTCTTCCCTCCCCCCTCTCTCCCTCTCCTTTCTTCTTCCTTCCTCCTTCTTCCTTTCCCCTTTTCTTTTTCTCCTCCCTCTCCCTCTTCTTCTCTTTCCTCTCCCCTTTTCCCCCCTCTTCCCCCTCCTCCCTCTCCCCCTCCTCCTCTCTCCTTTTTCTTCCTCTCTTCTTCTCTTTTCCCTCTCCTCTTTCTTTTTTCTTCCTTCTTCTCTTCTTTCCTCCCTTCTCCCTTCCCCCCTTCTCTCCCCCTCTCTTCTCCTTTCTTCCCCCCTTTTCCCCCCTCTTTTTTTCCCTCCCTTTCCTCTCTTCCTCCTTCCCTCTCCTCTCCCCTTTCCTCCTCCCTCTCCTTCTCTTTCCCTCCCTTTCTCCCTCCTTTCTTCCCCCCTCTCTCTTCCCTCTTTCCTTTTCTCCCCTCCCCCCCCTTTTTCCCTCCTTCCCCCCCCTTCTTCTCTTCCCCTCCCTCTCCTTTCCCCCCCTCCCCTTCTCTTTT
>NZ_JAHPIV010000042.1 GCF_019039105.1 Desertibacillus haloalkaliphilus
TCCTCTTCTTCCCTCCTTCCCCCTCCCCTCCCCCTTTCCCCTTCCTTTCCCTCCTTTTCTTTTTCCCCCTTCCCCTTCCCTTTTCTTTCCCCTTCCTTCCTTCCTTTCCTTCTTCCTCCCTTTCTTTCTCTTCTTTCCCTTCTTTCCCTTCTCTCTCTCTCTTTCCCTCTTTTTCCCCCTTTTTCCCCCTTTCCTTCTCTCTTCCTTCCCTTTCCTCTTCCCCCCCTTCCCCCTCCCTTCCTCCTTTCTTTTCCTCTTCTTCTCTTCCTTCTTCTTTTTTCTCTCTTTTTTCCCCCCTCCCTTCTCCTTCCCCCTCCCTCCCTCTCCTCTCTTTTTCTCTCTCCTCCTCTTCTCCCCTTCTTTCTCCTTTCTCTTCTCCTCCCCCTCTCCCCCCTTCTCCCCTTCTTTCTTCCTCCTCTTTTCCTCTCTCTCCTCTTTTTCTCTCTCCCTCCTTCTCCTCTTTCTTTCTTTTTTTCTCTTCCCCTTCTTCCCCCCCTTCCCCCTTCTCTCCTTTTTCTCTCTCTCTTCTTTTCCCCTCTCTTTCTCCTTTTCTCCTCCTTCCTTTTTCTCCCTTTCTCCTTCCCCCCTTTTCTTCCTTTTCTCCCCTTCTCCTTTTTTCTTTCTCTCTCTCTTCTCTCTTTTTCCCCTCCCTCCTTCTCCTCCCTCTCTCCTTCCTTTCCCTTTTTTCCCTTTTCCCTCCTTCCTTCCCCTTCCCCCTTTTCTTTCTCCTCTTTCTTTCTTCTTTCTCCTCTTTCTCCCCCTTCTTTCTCTTCCTTTTTTTCCCTCTTTCCCTCTTCTTCTCCCTTCCCCTTTCCCCTTTCTCTTTTTCCTTTTTCCTTTCTTCCCTCCCTTTCTTCCTTTTCTTCCTCCTCCCCTCTCCTTTTTTCTTTTTCTCCTTCTTCTCTTTCCTTTTTTTTTCCTTTTTTCCCTCCCCTTCTTTTTTCTCCTTCCTTCTTTTTTTCTCTTCCCCTCCCTCTCCCCCTCTCTCCCCTTCTTTTCTCTCTCCCCTCTTTCCTTCCTCTTCTTTTTCTTCCTTCCTTCTCTTTTTCTCCTCCCTCTCTCCCCTCCCTTCCCCTTTCTCCCTCCTCCCTCTCCCTCCTCTCCCTTCCTTCCTCTTTTTTCCTCCCTTTTCCTTTCCCTCTTTTTTTTTCTCCCCTCTTCCCCCTTTCCCCTTTTCCTCCTCTCCCTTTCTCCCCCCCTCTCTTTTCCCCCCCCTCTCCTTTCTCCTTTCCCTCCCTTTTCTCCCCCCTTTTTTCTTTCCTTCCTCTTCCCTTTTTTTTTTCCTCCTCCCTTCTCTCTCTCCTTTCCCTCTCCTCTTTCCCTTTTCCTCCCCTTCTCTTCTCCTTCTCTTCTCCCTCTTTTCCCCTTTTCTTTTC
>NZ_JAHPIV010000043.1 GCF_019039105.1 Desertibacillus haloalkaliphilus
CTTGTCGTGCTTCTCTAAACTGAATCGGACTCATCCAATGCAGCTTTTCCTTGATTCGTTTGTTATTGTAGTAGTCTATATACTTAACAATGGCTTGTTCAAGTTCCTTAAAACTATGGTAGACCTTTCCATAGTACATTTCTTGTTTCATGATGCCGAAGAAATTTTCCATTGGTGAATTATCGATACAGTTCCCTTTTCGGGACATACTTTGAAAAATTCTATGCTCTTTCAACTTATGTGTATAAGCTTTCATTTGATAGCCCCAGCCTTGATCTGAATGAAATGTACGGCGATAAGGGCAATCATCTGTCCGTTCAATGGCTTCTTCCAAAGCTTCAATGATGGCTTTAGCATTTGGTTGTTTTGAGAGACGGTAAGAGATAATTTCACTATTAAACATATCTAAGAAAGGATCAAAATAAGCTTTCTTGATTTGGATATTGCCATTTTTATCTCTGTCATAGTATTTAAATTCTGTTGTATCTGTTGTGATTTTTTGATGCGCAACACTCGTGTTAAAGCGGCGCTGAATACGATTTTTCGCTATAGTACCAACTTTTCCTTTATACGTGCTGTATTTACGTGATTTGCGTGTATATGATACACACTTCAAGCCAAGTTTCTGCATAATTCGTTGTACTTTCTTTTTATTAATCGTGATTCCTTTACCTTGAAGTTCTTTTGTGATCCGGCGATAACCGTAATTGCCATTGTGTTCCTCGAACAATTCTTTGATTCGTTTTTCAATTTCTTCATCTTTATGTGTTGTATTCATTTGTTTCTGCCAATATATATAAGTTGCTTTTTTCATGCCTGTAGCTTCAAGGAGAACCACTAATTTGAAGTCTTGTCGGAGTTCTTGAATGACTCTGGCTTCTGTTTTAGCAGTCGGCTCGGTATATTTTCCCCTGAAGCTCGGAGCTTTTTTATGAAAGCTAACTCCGCGCGTAAAAGTTCATTCTCACGTTCTAATTGTTCCTCTCGTGTTAGCTTCTTTTCTGCTTTTTGTTTTTTTGGTTCCTTTGACATAGTTGGACGCTCCTTTGGTTTTGAGAGCCCTTCCAGTCCGCTTTCTAAAAATGTTTGGTGCCAATGTTTCACTATTCCTGGATTTGAAAGGTTATATTTAATGGCAACATCAAGATAAGACTCTCCACTAGTTTGATAATA
>NZ_JAHPIV010000044.1:0-745 GCF_019039105.1 Desertibacillus haloalkaliphilus
CCTTCTCCTTCTTCTCTTCTTCTTTCTCCCCTTTTCCTTTCCCCCCTCCCTCCCTTCCCCTTTTCCTTCTTTCTTCCCCTTTCTTTTTTCTTCCCTTCTTCCTCTCTCTCTTCCTTCCTTTCTCCTTCTCCTTTCCCTCTCTCTTCCTCTTCTCCTTTTTCCTCCCCTTTTTCCTTCCCCTTCTCCTTTCTCTTCCCTCTTTTCTCCCCCTCTCCTCTTTCTCTTTTTTCCCCTCTCCCTCCTCCCTCCCTTCTTCTTCTTTTCTTTCTTTCTTCTCTTCTTTCCTCTTTCTTTCTTCCTCCCCTCCCTTTTTTCCCTCCCTCTCCCCTCTCTCTCCCCCTTTCTCTCCTTTCCCCTCCTTTCTTTTCTCTCTCTCCCTCCCTTCTTTCCCTTTCTTCCTCTCCTCCTCTTCCCCTCCCCCTCTCTCTCCCCTCCCTCCCTCCTTCTCTCCCCTTCTCTCTTCCCTCCCTTCTCCTCCTCCTTCCCCTTTCCTTTCCTCCTCCCCCTTTCCTTCCTTTCCTCCCCTTTTTTTCCTTTTCCTTCTTTCTCTTTCCTTTTTCCTTTTTTTTTTTTCTCTTTTCCCCTTTTTCTCTTCTTTTTTCCCCTTTCTTCCCCCCTCCTTTCTCCTCTTTTCTCCCTTCCCTTTCTCTTTTCCTCCCTCTTTTCCCCCCCCTCCCCCTCCTCCTCTCTTCTTTTTTTCTCCTTTTCCCTCCTTCCCTCCCCCCTTCCCTCCTTTTTTTCTTTC
>NZ_JAHPIV010000044.1:755-1151 GCF_019039105.1 Desertibacillus haloalkaliphilus
GAGGGAAGAGAGAGAGAAAAGAAAAGAGGAGGAGGAAGAGGAAGAGGGGGAGAAGAGAAAGGGGAGAGGGAGAAGGAAGAAGAAAAAGGGAAGGAAGGGAAGAAAAGGGGGGGAAGGGGAAGGAGGGAGAGGGAAGGGGGAAGGGGGGGGGGGGAGAGGGGAAAAGGGGGAGAGGAGGGGGGAAAAGGGAGGAAAAAAGAAGGGAGAAGAGGGGAGAAAGGAAAGGGAGAGGGGAAGAAAGAGGGGAAAAAAAAGAAAAAGAAGAAGAGAGGAGGGGGGGAGAAGGGGAAAGAAGGAAAGAAAAAAGGAAAGAAGGGGGGGAGGGAAGAAAAAAAGAAAGGGGGGAGGAGGGAGGAGAGGGGGAAAAGAAAGGAAAAGGGAAAGGGAGGGGGAAAA
>NZ_JAHPIV010000045.1 GCF_019039105.1 Desertibacillus haloalkaliphilus
TTTCTTTCCTCCCTTCCTTTTTCCCTTCCCTTCCCCCTCTCCCTTCTTCTCTCCCCCTTTTTCTTTTCTCCTCCCCCCTCCTCTCTCCCCCTCTTCCTCCTCTCTTTCTCTCCTTCTCCTCCTCTTCCTCTTCCCCTTTCCCTTTCTCTTCCCTCCCCTTCTCCTTCTCCCCCCCTCCCTCTTTCCCCCCTCCCCTTTCTCCCCCTCCTTTTCTTCCCCCTCTTTCCTTTTCTCTTTCCCTCCCCTCCCTTTTTTCTTTTCCCCTTTCCCTCCCTTTCCTTTTTCCCTCTCTTTCCCTCTTTCTTCTTTCTCCTTTTTCTCTTTTCCTCCCCTCTTCCTCCTTTTTTTCCCTTTTCCCTCCTTCCTCCTTCTCCCCTCTTTCTTCCCCTCCTTTTCTCTTCCCTCTCTTTTCCCTTTTTTCTCTTCCCTTTCCCTCTCTCTTCCTCTCCTCCTTTTCTTTTTCCCTCCTTCTCTCTTTTCCTCCCCCCCCCCTTTTCCCTCCCCTTTTTTTTTTCTTTTTCCTTTTCTCTCTCCTCTCCTCCTTCCCTCTCCTTTTCTTTCTCTTCCTCTTTTTCCTTCTCTTTTTCCTTTCCCCCTTTCTTCCTTCTCCTCCCCTCTTTCTTCCTTTCTTTCTCCCCTCCCCTTCCTTCTTTTTTTTTCCCCCCTTCTTCCCTCTCTTTCTCCCCTCTTCCTTCCCTCTCCCCCCCTCCTCTCTTTTTTCTTCCCTTCCTTCTTCTTCTCCTCTTTCCCCTTCCTCCCCCTTTCTCCCTTTCTCTCTTCCCCTCTCCCCTTTCCTCTCCCTTCCTTCTTTTCCTTCTCCCTTTCCCTCTTTTTTTTCCTTCCCCCTTCCTTTCCCCCTCCCTTCTTTCTTTTTCTCTCTTTTTCCCTTCCCCCCTTTTTTCTCTCTTCCTCTCTCCCCCCTTCCCCCCCTCCCCCTCTTCCCCCCCCTTTCCTTTTTTTTTTCTCCTCTCTTTCCCCTCCCTCTCCCCCCTTTTCTCCCTCCTCCCCTTCCTCTCCTTCTCCCTTTTTCCTCCTTCCCCCCCCTCCTCTCTCCCCCCTTCTTCTCCTTTCTCCCCCCTTTTCCCCCCCCCCCTTCTTTTTTT
>NZ_JAHPIV010000046.1 GCF_019039105.1 Desertibacillus haloalkaliphilus
TATGCCGACGACTGTGCGCCACGAAGGTGCGGTGCGTAAGCACCGAAGCTATGCTGTATAGGAGATGAGGGAGGGCCCCTCGGAGCCGCTGTACAGGCGGAGGCTTCAAACCACCTTAAGCTGCTGTAATCAAAAGTTATGGTAGTGAGCGTTAAGGAAAAGGCAGGGCAAGACCCTGTCAGGTATATATCACGGAGACGAACACCAGTAAAGCGCTGATAAAGTGTCGAAAGCGTAGGAGTGTCATCAAAACCAGGAGGGAGTCGTTAACCTGGGACAAGTCTGGAGGAAACCTGTTTACTGACCAGATGGTGGCCGGCATGAAGGCGACGTGAACGTGATATAGGCTCCTGTACGGAACGTGGGAACCTACGACTCCGATGCTAATGGAAAAATCCAAGTGGAAACCCCACAAGGATGAAAGTACAGATGCGGGGTATAGGGGCGGAACAGCTTGTAGTAGTGATGATGCTTTTTGAAAGAAAAGAAGAGCGAAGGAGCTGTGTTATCCCGTTTTGAAAATTAGTCAACCATTTATGGGAGGAACTTATGGACAAAACAAAGTCGCATTCGATTTCAAAACAAACAGTATGGGAAGCGTATAAACTAGTTAAAGCAAACAAAGGAGCGCCGGGGATTGATGAAGAATTGATCCAATCATTTGAGGAAAAGTTAAAAGACAACCTCTATAAAATATGGAATCGCATGTCCTCAGGATGCTATTTTCCTCCTCCTGTTAAAGTGGTAGAAATACCAAAGAAAAATGGAGGGATCCGAAAACTGGGGGTGCCAACCGTATCTGATCGAATTGCACAGATGACGGCTAAACTCTACTTTGAGCCTTTAGTCGAGCCGCACTTCCACCCAGATTCATACGGATATAGACCGAAGAAGTCGGCTATTGATGCCGTAAGAGTCACCAGGAAAAGGTGTTGGAAGTATGACTGGGTACTAGAATTCGATATTAAGGGTCTTTTTGACAATATTGATTATGGATTACTCATGAAAGCAGT
>NZ_JAHPIV010000047.1 GCF_019039105.1 Desertibacillus haloalkaliphilus
TCCCTTACCCTACAATTAATTTCTCTACCTTATTACCTTTATATTTACTTCCTCCTTTTACTTTTTCTTCACTTCCCCTCTTCTCCCCTCCTTCCTCCCTTCTCCTCTTCCCCTTCCCTCCCCTTTCCTTTTTCCTCCCCTCTCCTTCTCCTTCCTTCTTCTCCTCTCCCTTTTTTTTTTCTCCCCCTTCTCTTTTCTCTTTTCCCTTCTTCTCTCCTTTTCTTCTCCCCCTCCCTCTCCCCCCTTCTCCCTCCTTTCCTTTTTCCTTTTTCCTCTTTCCTTCCCTCTCTTTCTCCCTCTCTTCTTCTCCTTCTCTTCTCTCCTCCCTTTTTCTTTTTTCTTTCCTTTCCCCTCTCCCCTCTCTCTCTTCTTTTCTTTTCCTTTTCTTCTCCTTCCCTTCTTTCCTCTTCTTTCCCTCTCTCTCCCCTCTCCTCCTTCTTCTCCTCTTCTTTCCCTCCTTCTCCTCCTCCCTTCTTCTCCTCTCCTCTCCCTCCTCTCTCTTCCCCTCCCTTCCTTCTTCCCCCCCTTTCTCCCCCTTTTCTTCTTTTTTCCCTTCCTTTCCCCCTTTTCTCCCTCTCCTCCTCCTTTCTTCCTCTCCTTCTTTCCCTCCTTCCCCTTCTCTTCCTCTCCTTCCTCCTTCCCCCTTTTTCTTTCTCCTTCTTTTCTTCTCCCCCCTCTTTTCTCTCCTCCTCCCTTCCTTCTCCCTTCTCCTCTCTCCCCCCTTCCTCTCTCTCTTCCTTCTCTTCCCTTCTCCCTCTCCCCTCCCCCTTTCCCTCCTTCCCCTCCCTCTCTTCTTTTCTCCTTTTCTCCCCTTTCCCTTTTCTTCTCCTCTTCCCTCTCCCCTTTCTCTCTTCCTCCCTCTTTCCCTTTTTTCTTCTTCTCCTCCCCCCTCCTTTTTTTCTTTTCCCCTCCCCCTCCTTTTCCCCTTCCCTTCTCCTCTTTCTCTTCTCCCCCTCTCCTCTCCCCCTCTCCCTCTCTC
>NZ_JAHPIV010000048.1 GCF_019039105.1 Desertibacillus haloalkaliphilus
AAAAAAGAGACCTTCAGAAGTGCACGCCCTGGAAAAGCAACACTTAAAGAAAGTCTCAGGTACCTATATATTTGAGAATATACTCGTACCTAGTATAACAAGAACCATCCATAAGGACAACGTCATTCGGTTTAATGGGAACCGCTATAGTGTCCCTAAAGGGACATACAGGTCGGATGCGCCTAATATTGCTTATATTCAAACAGATAAGGATTACTTATATATCAGGCTGAAACAGACAGGTTCTATTTTGGCAAAGCATCGAATTTCAAAAGGGAAAGGTTTGATTATTACAGACCCGCTTCATCGCTCAAGTAGCACATCAAAAAGGGACATCTTCATCCAACAACTTGAGGAGAAGTTTATTAATAAGGATAATGTTCAATGGCTCATTCAGAATTTGAAAGAACGATATCCGAGGCATTTATTAGATCAATTGAAGGTTCTTCAAAACACGATGAAAAGATATCCCGACAATGTTGAGCAAGCCCTAGAAGAGATGAGAAAACTAAAAATGACTAGTGCAAATGACTTCAGAGATATAGCCCATTCCTTGCACGTTCAAAGTAAAACCACATCTCCTTCAGCTGTAGAACTGAATCCCAAATATAAAGATCTTGTCGCGCCTGAGCGTTCTGAAGATATTTATTTGAAAATCTTAGCTGGAGGAAAACACTAATGAACCAACCATTTGAGGAATTACAAGACAAATGTCGTACCCTGCGTCTCGCTGAGACGGCTAAAGAGCTGCCTTCTCTACTACGGGAAGCGGAATCAAAACATTGGACATATCATGAATTTATTCATCATCTCTTAAGCTATGAAATTAACTGTAGAGAGATAAAGAATATTGAAAGACATATGAAATGGGCCGAATTTCCGGAAAAATTGACGTTTGATACCTATGACTTAAAGGAACAGACTGCAATTGGTGAGAAACAACTAAACGTATTGAAGGAGTTGAATTGGA
>NZ_JAHPIV010000049.1 GCF_019039105.1 Desertibacillus haloalkaliphilus
AGAGGGAAGGAAAGAAAGAGGAAAAGGGGGAGGGGGGGAGGAAAGGGAAAAAGAGGAGGGAGAAGGGGGAAGGGAGGGAAAGGGGGAAGAAGGAAGGAGGAGAAGGGGAGAAAGGGGGAAGAGAAGGGAGAGGAGGGGGAAAAAAAAGAAAAAGGGGGAAGAAGAAAAAGGAAAAGAAAAAAGGGAAAAGAAGAGGGAGGAAAAAGGGAGAGGGGGGAGAGAGGGGAAGAGAAGAGGAGGAGAAAAGGGGGGGGGGGGGAGGAGGGGAAAGGGGGGAAGGGAGAAGGGAGGAAGGAAGGAGGGGGGGGAAGAAAAGAGGGAAGGGGGAGGGGGGAGGGGGGGGAGGGAAAAGAAGGGGAAAGAGGAAAAGGGGAGGAGGAAAAGGGAAAGGAAAGGAGAGAAGAAGGGAGGAGGGAGAGGAAAAAGAAGAAAAAAAAAAAAAAGGAAGGAGGAGGGGGGGGGGGGGGAGGAGGGGGAAGAAAGAGGGAAGAGGGAAGGGAAGAAAAAAAGAAGGGGGAGAGAGGGAAAAGGAGGGGAAAGAGAGAAAAAAAAGAAAGGAAAAAAAAGGAAGGGAAAAAAAAAGGAGAAGAAAGGGAAAAAAAGAGAGAGGGGGGGAAAGGGAGGAGAAGGGAGGAAAGAAAAAGGGGAGGAAAGGAGGGGGAGAAAGAGAAGGGGAAGAAAGGAGGGAAAGAGGGAGGGGGGAGAGGAAGAGAAGAAGGGAAAGAGAAAGGAGAGAGGAGAGAAAGAGAGAAAAAGGGAAGGGAGAAAGAAGAAAAAAAGGGAGGAAGAAAGGGAGGAGGAGAAAAAGGAGAGAGGGGGAAAAGAGGGGGAAAAGGAAGGGGGGAAAGGAGGGGAAGAGAAGGAGAGAAGAAGAAAGAAGAAGGAGAAGAAGGGGGAGAAGAGAAAGAAAGAGGGAAAGAAGAGAGAAA
>NZ_JAHPIV010000050.1 GCF_019039105.1 Desertibacillus haloalkaliphilus
TCTCTTTCTTTTCCCTCTCTTCTCCCCCCCCCCTTCCCTTTTTTTTCCTCTTTTTCTTTTTTTCCTTTTTTCTCTCTTCCTCTCTCCCCCCTTTTTTCCTTTCCCCCTCTCTCCCCCTCCCTCCTTTCTTTTTCCCTTCCTTTTTCCTTCCCCCCCCTCTTTCCCTTTCTCCTTCCCCTCCTTCCTTTCTCTTCCCTTTTCTCTTTTCCTCTCTCCCTTTCTCCCTTTTTCTTCCTTTTCCCTCTTCTCCTCCTCCTTCCTTTCCTCCCCCCTCTCTTCTTTTTTTCTCTTTCCTTCCTCTTTTCTCCCTCTCTTTCCTCCTTTTTTCCCCCCCCCTCCTTCCTTTTCTTTTCTCCCTCCCTTCCTCCCTCTTTTCTTCTCCTTCCTCCCTTTTTCCCTTCCCCCTCTCCTTCCCCCTCTTCCTCTCCCTCCCCTTCTCTTTCCTTCTTCTCTTCTCTCTCCCCTTCCCCCTCCCCCCCCCCTTTTCTTTCCCCTTTTTTTTTTCTTCCCCTCTCTCCTTCTTTCCCCCTCCCCTTCTTCTCTTCCTCTCTCTTTCCCTTTCCTCTCCCCCCTTTCCCCTCCCTTTCCTCTCCCCTTCTTTTCCTCCCTCTTTTCTCCTTCTTCCTTCTTTCCCCCTTCCCCCCCCTCTTCCTCTTTTCCTCCCCTCTCCCCCTTCTCCCTCCTCCCTCTTTCCCTCTCCTTTCCCCCTCCCCTTCTTTCCCTCTTCCCCCCCCCCCCCTCTTTTCTTTTCCCCTCCCCTTCCCCCCTTTTCCTCCCCTTCCTTTTCCCC
>NZ_JAHPIV010000051.1 GCF_019039105.1 Desertibacillus haloalkaliphilus
AAAAGAGAAGAGGAAGAAAGAAGGGAGAAAGAGAAAAAAAAAGGGGGGGAAGGAAGAGAGAAGGAGGGAGAAAGGAGGGGGAAGGGGAAAAAAAGAGGAGAAAAAGAGAGAAGGAGAGAGAAAAGGAGAAGAGGGAAGAAAGAGAAGAAGAAAAGAAGGGAAAGAAAAGAGAGGGGAAAAAAAAGAAGGAAAAAGAAAAGGGGAAGGAAAAGGGGAGGGGGAGGGGAAGAGAAAGAGAAGGGGGGGAGGAGAAAGAAGAAAGGAAAGAGAAAAGGAAAGAAAGGGGAGGGAGAGAAAAGGAAAAGAAAAAGGGGAGGAGAAGGGGAAGGAGGAGAAAAGAAAGGAGAGAGGGAGGGGGGGAGGGAAAGAGAAAGGAGGGGAAAAAAAAAAAAGAGAGAAAAAAAAGGGGAAAGAAGGGGGGGAAGGGGAGAAAAGAAGGAGGGGAGAGAAAAAAGAAGAGGGGGAGGGGAAAAAGGAAAAAAAAGAAAAGAGAAAAAGAGAGAAAGGAGAGAGAGGAAAGGAGGAGGGGGGAGAGAGAGAAAAAAAGGGGGAGGGAGAGGGGGAGAAGGGAGAAGGAAGAAAGAGGGAGGAGGGAAGAAGAAAGGAAAGGAGAGAGAAAAAAGGAAGAGAGGGAGAGGAGGAGGGGAGAGGAGGAAGGGGGAGGAAAAAGGGGGAAAAAGGAAAGGGAGAAGGGGAGAAAGGAGGGAAAAAGGAGAGAAGAAAGGAGAAGAAAAAGAAAGGAAGGGGGAGGGGGGAAAAGGGGGGAGGGAGAAAAAGAAAGGAG
>NZ_JAHPIV010000052.1 GCF_019039105.1 Desertibacillus haloalkaliphilus
TATTATGGTGTACCTTATAATTGCCTGTCCGTTTCAACCATGCAAGGCAAGAGTGATTCCAGTCTTCAATATTTCCGAAAATCCGGTTCTTACTGAAGTTGTTTTTAACAAATTTGACCACCTGTTCAATTTTACCTTTGGACTCTGGATCGCTTTTTCTGCAGAGATAAATTTTGAATTGACGAGCTTGATGATACTTGGTAAATTCTGACGTCATAATTAGGTCACCTGCATTTTCACTTACTGACAGTAAGGCATCTTGATCGTATACCATTTCCTCTGGCATTCCCGCAAAATAATGAAAAGCATTCTCATGCATCTTGATGACATCTGCTGTTCGAAAAGGCCGATCGAGCCACTCAATATATTTAAAGCGGGAATGGGACAGGACAAAGGCAATAAAATAAAGTCGTTTATTTACTCCTTGATGATTTTTAACAACCGTTTGACCAAAATCTACTTGGGCTTGTTTGCCCACGGGAAGCTCTGGAACAGCCGAATAGGTACGGCCTACCTTTACCCTCGGAATATGATAAAAATCTCTCATCTCATTTAAATAATTTCTAACAGTATTTTCACTTACATCTTTAAATTCTAATTTCTCCTCCAACCAATCAAATACTTGAGCACCTGTTAAATCAGGATGTTCCATTAACCACGAAAGAATTTCTTGATGATACAAATCCAATTTCTTTTCTCTTGTTTTTAATGAACTTATAA
>NZ_JAHPIV010000053.1 GCF_019039105.1 Desertibacillus haloalkaliphilus
GACCAACCGGCAGCAAGTGTTTGTTGAAAATCTTCGTTAATGGTGCCAGCCGTGATCCCTTTCCTCCTGCTAAAATAACTCCCTTCACATCTACACATCCTTATGTTCTTTTTGGTGTGAATTCATGAGGTGTATAAGAATGTTTTTCACTCGTTCGATTCCTTTTCCATCAATGAGTGAACGTCCATTAAGATGAATGCTTCTGCGGATAAAATAGCTGTCAGACAGTTTTTGAACAGCTTGCAACAGGTCTTTTTCTTCCACAAGGTCACCTAATCCAAGGTGAAAACAAGCGCCCTTTTGCGCAAACATGCTCGCTGTCACTGCTTGGTGGTCTACTTGCGATAGGACAATGCTGGGCACCCCGATACAAATTACCTCATATAACGTCATACCGCCTGCTACGATAGCCACATCAGCTTCTGATAAAAGAACCGGTAGTTGATCTGTATGTTGAATGAATTGGATATGTTCCGCCTCTACTTGCTCTTTGATGTGAGAGGCTTTTCCTGCGACCGCTAAAATGTCTAGGTGATTTATTTGAAAAAGCGCCGATACAGCCTTTGATAACAGGCCGCACGGATCACTACCGCCAAGACTGATGACCACCTTTTTACATTCTTTCCGAACCTCATATGTGTCTTTGAATCGTTTAAACTCGTGATCTAACAATAAATAGGGCGTTCCATGATAATAAGCCGTGCCATTAAGC
>NZ_JAHPIV010000054.1 GCF_019039105.1 Desertibacillus haloalkaliphilus
GCTTTATGCGCTTGCCCAGGAAAGGAGAGAGTGGATTATTATGGTGGTGGCATTTTTGATAGAAGGCCCCTCATTTTTAAAAAGGAATGTCTACAATATAACAGCTACTATTTTAAAAATTATTGAGCATACTTGTCATTTCTTTAGGACTACTCGTCATTTTAATGCAAATAATTACGATCCTCGAGACCTACCTACAAAAAATTAATCAAACGTTTGTTTAATTCAACTTAAGTGCCTCATAACTCTTACTGATGATTCCGAAATAACTTGAGTTTTTTCTCATAAAGTTATTTAATTCTTTTTCCGAGAATCAAACCCCTTTGCTATCTAATATTGAGATACCCTAAGCGCCAACCTTATTTTCATTCAATTAAATATTCTTTTCTTGAGGTTTTTTGGAAAAAACTATAAAATCAAGAAAAAGAAAGGAATATAATATGAAATTAATTAAAATCTATGTATCTACGATTATTTGGAATTTATTGGTAAATACAATTGCAAAATCTATATTAATCCCTCAAAAAATTCGTTTCTATTTATATAGGTGTGCAGGAATGAAAATCAAGACTTCTAATATTAGGTCAGGATGTACTTTTAGAGGTAAAAGCATTTTTATAGAGGAAGGTGTTTTCCTGAACCATAATGTATTTATTGACGCTTGGGAG
>NZ_JAHPIV010000055.1 GCF_019039105.1 Desertibacillus haloalkaliphilus
GACTGGAATTGCAATGGCCACAGCACACGTAACCGAATAAATAACAGCCTCAAGCCAAAATGTTTGTTTTGAGCGCTTACTTTGGTCAACGACACGTATAAGGTAGATTAAACCTGCAATAAATCCAACCCCTAGAATCCCTTGACCAATAGCAGTGGTTATCACATGAATATGAAGCCAGTAAGTTTGCAAGGCAGGTATTAAAGGCGTAACTTCGCTTGGGAATACTGATGCATAGGCAATGATCACAATTCCAACAGGCATTGAGAAAATACCTAATACCGGCTTCTTATAAATAAGATAAAGAATGAGAAACGCAAAAATAATGGTTAATCCTAAGAACGTGGTATATTCAAACATATTACTAACCGGGGCATGTCCAGCCGCAATCCACCTAGTGACAAAATACCCTAGTTGTGCTAAAAATCCTGCACACGCCAGACCAAAGCTGATCCATCCCCACCTCTTCGTTTTATTAACTGATTTACTATTTTCATAATAGATCGTAATAGAGAAAGCAATTGTCGCGAAAATGTAGATAAAAAACGCCGCGAGCAATAGATTACTACTTAGTTCGACCATATTGTAACACTCCCAAACTACTTATTTGTCTTCTGTCCTATCGACCGGCTGTTCGAGCTCTGCCT
>NZ_JAHPIV010000056.1 GCF_019039105.1 Desertibacillus haloalkaliphilus
CGTAAAGTAGAAACCGTTAAAAAATACTTACAGGAGAAAGGTCATCAAGTGGAAATAGTCGTTATGGATATGAGTCATAGCTTTAAATCAGCTGTGAAAAAAGCTCTTGGAAAGCCGATCATCATCGCGGACCGGTTCCATTTTTGTCGTTATATTTATTGGGCATTAGAAAAGGTTCGTAGACAAGCTCAAAAAGGATTTCACGATTATGATAGGAAGAAATGTAAGCAAATGAAACATGTCTTTAATAAGCGAAAGAGAGATTTATCGAAGAAGCAACAGTGGTATTTAGAGAGGTACCTTTCCATGTCTGAGGAGCTGAAACAAGCTTACGAGCTTAAAGAAGCTTATTGTGAATGGTTTGAAATGGCCAAGAAAAAAGGACCTACAGATATGATTTCCGTCAAAGAAGGTCTTTATAAGTATTATGAGAAGGTTGAGGGTTCTGGTATTGATGCGTTTCGTTCTGCCATCAAAACATTTAAAAATTGGCAGCCAGAAATCTTCAATAGCTTTGCGTTTGGTTATTCAAATGGTTTTGTGGAAGGGTTGAACAATCAAACAAAGGTGATTAAGCGTAATGCATTTGGGTTCCGCAGGTATGATCGTTTTCGGATGAGGGTTTTACTCCATCATCAATGGAAAG
>NZ_JAHPIV010000057.1 GCF_019039105.1 Desertibacillus haloalkaliphilus
ACCAATACGTTCTACTAAACCTTTTGTAACAACTGTTTCTTCAGGCATATTTAAAAGTTGAAATTTCAATGATGAACTACCTGCATTTATTGCAATAATTTTTGCCATTCGCTTTGACCGCTCCTTTTTTTCCTCTTAACTTCTTTTATCCTCTTCCATTTAAGCACCAGCGATTCATCATTTCAAGTTTATTCGCCTTTTTTCTACTTTTTTCGCCTATATTCTTTATTTTCAGAAATGAAATCGTTTTTTTAAAAGGCTGTTTTCGCATACATTGTTGTTTTTGGTACGTGTTCTCCTCATGTTCGTTCCATTGCGCTCCAGCCACTCGCACCCGCAAGGAGGTGTCGAGTGACTTCCGCTCCATTTCACTACGAGACAAAACGTTCCTTCACAGCAACACTCTTTACGAAACAGCCTTTATTAAAAAAAAGACACTGAAAAGATACAATCGACCTTTTCAGTGTCTCTAAAATGAACCTTTTTCTTCTATTTAGTTACGTTCAACAATAAGTGCTGTTCCTTGACCGCCACCGATACAAAGCGTCGCTAAACCGCGCTTCGCATCTCTGCGCTGCATTTCATGTAACAAAGTTACTAACACACGTGTACCAGAAGCCCCTACAGGGTGACCT
>NZ_JAHPIV010000058.1 GCF_019039105.1 Desertibacillus haloalkaliphilus
TCAGCGATAATCACCTGGTATTTCCCTTCATTTGTATCACCTTTATATTCATCAATCGCAATGACAGGCGGAAGAGCTTTAACTTCTTTCAACTGAGGTCCGGCTAAGGTATCGAAGCGACGCATGATTGTAGTTGAGGAGGTTTGAAAGATCTCTCCCGTCTCACGAAATGTCTTTCCTTTCACGACTCGAATACTTACGGCTTGATTCCACTCAACGGTCTGGCGTTGGTACCGCTCAATAAACGTTGCCTTTTCTGAAAAGCGTTTCCCACATTCACAGACATAACGTCTTCTTCGATAAAACAAAAGAGTTTGTCTCTCAAAGATTTTTAAGTGTTGGATTTTCTGTATTCGATAGTCATGAACACGCTTTGTCTTTTCCCCACATGACGGGCAGCGATGGACAACTTTTGGGAGTTCTATAGAGAGCTGCCATGTATCCTCCACCACCTCTGACTTTGTAATAATAACCCCTTCTAATCCAGGAATATTCATGTTAAAATTCATATGCACGTTTCTCCTACTGTCTATGTCTTGTTTTGGCCAAATTCAAGTATATAGGACAGTAAGAGTTACGTGTTTTTTTATGCCCAAATTTTCACGAAACCCCAACAAATATTATAGAGCC
>NZ_JAHPIV010000059.1 GCF_019039105.1 Desertibacillus haloalkaliphilus
CTTTTCTCCCCCTTCCCTCCCTCTCTCCCTTTCCTTTCTTTTTTCTCTTCCTTTTCTTTTCCCCTCTCTTCTCCTTCTTCCCCCCTCCCCTTCCTCCTTTTCTCCCCCCCTTCCCTCCCTTCTTTTCCCTCCTTCTCCCTCTTTCTTTCCCTTTCTTTTCTCTCCCCTCCTCTTTCCCCCCCTTCTTTCCCCCTCTCCTTTCCTCTCTCTCCCTCTTTTCTCTTCTTCTCCCCCCTTCCTTCTTCTTCCCCCTCCTTTTCCTTTTCCCCCTTCCCCCCCTCCCCCCCCTTCTCCTTTTCTCTCCCCTTCCTCCCCTCTCCCCCCTCCCCCTTCCCTTTCCCCCCCTTCTCCCCTTTCCTCCTCTCCTTCCCCTTTCCCTCCTCTTCTCCCTTCTCCTCTTTTCCCTTCCCCCTTTTTTTCTTTCCTTCCCTCCCCCTTTCCTTCCCCTTCCCCCTCTTTTTTTTCTCTTCTTCCTTTTTTCTTTCTTTCTCTTTTTCTTCCTCTCTTTTTCCCTTCCCCCTCTCCCCTCCCCTCCTCTCCTTCTCCCCCCTTTCCCCCCTTTTTTCTCCTTCTCTTCTTCCCTTCTTTCCTTCTTCTTTTCCTTT
>NZ_JAHPIV010000060.1 GCF_019039105.1 Desertibacillus haloalkaliphilus
AAGAAAAAAGGGAAGGAAGAGGGGGAAAAAGGGGAAGGGGGGGGGGAGGAAAGGGAGGGAAAGAGAGGAAAGAGAAGAAGGAGGAGAAAAAGGAAAAGGGGGAGAGGGGGAAGAGAGGAAAAGAAGAAAAGGAAGAAAGGAAAAGAGAAAGAAAGGAAAAAAGGGAAGAAGGAGAGAAGGAAGAAGAAAAAAAAGAAAAGAGGGAAAGAGAAAAAGGAGGAGAAAAGGGAAGAAAAGAGGGGGAGAGAAGAAAAAAAAAGGGAAAAAAAAGGAGGGAGGAGGGAAAGGAAGGAGGAGAGAAAGGGAGAGAAGAGGGGGAAAAAGAGAGGAAAGGGAGAAAGAAAAGGAGAAAGAGAAGGAAGAGGGGGAGAAGGGAAAAAGGAAGAAAAAAAGGAGGGAGAAGAAAGGGGAAAAAGAAGAGAGAAAGAGGAGAAGGGGGAAGAGAGAGGGAAAAGAGAGGGAAGAAAAGAAGGGAGGAGGGAAAAAGGAGGGAGAAGGGGAAGGGGGGGGGAAGAGAGAAAGGAGAGGAAAGGAAGAGAAGGAAGAGGAAAGAAGGGAAGGGAAGAGGGAAAGGAAGAAAGAAGGGGAGGAGGAGAAGGGGGA
>NZ_JAHPIV010000061.1 GCF_019039105.1 Desertibacillus haloalkaliphilus
TTCTCTCTCCCCTCCTTTTCTCTCTTTTTCTCTTTCTTTTCCTCTCCCCCCCTCCTTCCTTCTCCCCCCTCCTTTTCTTTCCCCCCTTCTCCCCCCTCTCCCCTCTTTTTCCTTTTCCTTCTTCCTCTCCCCCCCCCTTTCTTTTTTTTCTCCCTCTTTTCTCCCTTTCCCCTCTTCCCCTCCCCTCTTTTTTCTTTTTCCTTCTTCTCCCCTCCTCCCCCTTCTTTCTCTTCTTTCCCTTCCTCCTCTTTTCTCCCCTTCTCTCCCCCTCCTTCTCTTCCTTTTTTCTCTCTCCTTCCTCTCCCCTCCTCCCCTCTTCTTTTCCTTCCTCTTCTCTCCCTCCTTCTCTCTCTCTCCTCTTTCTTTCTTTCTTCCCCTCCCTTCTTTTCCCCTTCTCTCTCCTTCTTTCCCTTCCTTCCTTTTCCCCCCTCCCCCCCTTTTCCTTCTTTTTTTTCTTTCTCCTTCTTTTCCCCTTCTCCCTTCTTTTTCTTCTCCCTCCTCTCTCCCCTCCTTCTCCCTCCCTCTCTCCCCTCCCCTTTCTTCTTCCTCTTTCTTCTCCCCCCCTCTCTTTTTCCCCCTCCTTTCTTTTTTCCCTCCCTCTC
>NZ_JAHPIV010000062.1 GCF_019039105.1 Desertibacillus haloalkaliphilus
GAGTTAAACTATAACTCTTTGCAAAGAGGTGAATGAAAATAGAGATTCTATTAATTGTTGGCGGTGCCGTTATCATTACAATTGTTGCGTTCTTATTGTATGACAAACGTAATAAGAACAAAGCAGAACAAGTAGAGGAGGTAGAGGAAGAACACGTTGAAGCCTCCGTAGCTCCAAGAAATAGTTCGATCATTGATTACAATGTATACGAAATGAAGAAGCAGGAGTTTATCCTATATGCATCTCTAGCTGGTTTAGTCTTCTTTGCTATTGGATTTATTTTTTATAATAACTTGATTGCCGCACTTGTATTTTCAGCTTTAGGCCTTCTATACCCAAGGTTTCAAAAGCAAATTCTAATAAAAAAACGGAAAACAGAACTCAGCCGTCAATTTCAACAAGCGCTATTTTCATTATCTTCCTCCCTTGTAGCAGGTCGTTCCATAGAGAATGCCTTCCTAGAAGTGACAAAAGATTTAGAGCTGCTTTATCCAGATCCGGATACATACATTATTAAAGAATTCGAGCGAATCAATCGACGAGTAGCTAACCGTGAGCCGATTGAACATGCAATAGCAGATTTTAGTGAGAGAGCTGGTAT
>NZ_JAHPIV010000063.1 GCF_019039105.1 Desertibacillus haloalkaliphilus
TTCATATTCCTTTTCTTCTGAGATGAGGGCCATGATATGGAAAAGCTTATAAAAATATAAAGAGAACTTATTGTCCGCGAACTCCCCGTATTGTTTTAGCTTTTCTAAATAGAAGTTTTTCTTCTTCTCATCCTTTGAAAGCATTCCCTCGCAGGCTGCAAGTCGATATAAATCCTCTATACGGTAAAAGACCTTTTTTTCCTTTGAAAACAGGATCGCATTTTCCATGATCCTTATGGCTGACTGAGAACTGCCTACAGCAAAATGTAATATGGCTTCATGATAATCAAGGTCAAGCCTTGTTAAAGGGTCAATATAAGCAAAAGTTGTTTCGATGGTTTTTCGTTCCTGTAAAAAGATCGTTAAAGCTTCGTCGTATTTGTGTTCAAGAAATTTTTGATTTACCCAAAAAATAGCAATGGAAGCCCGATTAGTAGAGATATTCAATTGATCAAACATTTTTGCAGCATATTCGGATACCTCTAACCAGTTTTCTTTCTCCTCTTTCCAAAGAGAATAGCTATATATTTCTAATAGTCGGGCTGCCTCATACCCTTGAGGGATAACCTCCCATAAAGGCTCAATTAATCCAATGAGCTG
>NZ_JAHPIV010000064.1 GCF_019039105.1 Desertibacillus haloalkaliphilus
TTTTCCTTCTTTCCCTCCTCCTCTTCCTCCCTTCTTCTTCTCTTTCTCCCCTTTTTCCCTTCCTTTCCCCCCTCCTCCCCTTTTTCTCCCTTTTTTTCCTCCTTCCTTTCTTTTCCTCTCTCTTCTTTCTCTTCTCTTCTCCTCCTTTCTTCTTCTCCTTCTTTCCCTCCTCTTCTCCTCCTTCTTCTCTTTTCTCTCTCTTTCCCTCCTCTTCCCTCCTTTCCTTCTCCTCCCCTTCCCCTCCCCTCCTCTCTCTCTTTTCTCTTTTCCCTTCCCTCCCCCCTACACATTTCTTCTATCCTATCCTTCTAATACTCTCTTTCTCCCTCTCTTTACTTCCCTCTTCCCCCTTCCCCCTTCCCTTCTTTCTCCTTTTTTCTCTTTCTTTTTCTCCTCCCCTTCTCTCCTCCTTTCCCCTCTCCCCTCTCCTTTTTCTCCCCCCCCCCTTTCTCTTCTCCTCCTTCCTTCTCCTTCTCTTTTCTTCCCCCTTCCCTTTTCTTTCCTTTTCCTCTTCTCCTTTCTCCCTTCTTTTCTCCTCTTTTCCTTTCCTCCCCCTTCCCCTTCTTCCTTCCCTCTCCCTTTCCTCCTCCTTT
>NZ_JAHPIV010000065.1 GCF_019039105.1 Desertibacillus haloalkaliphilus
GACAAACACAGTCGTTGTGACTGCCGTTGCACCAATCAATGATGTTGCCAACAAAATTGTCGTGATAACCTTACTCGTTTTCATGGTTAAATCTCCTCGAATATTATGTTACATAATTGTAACACAACAAACCTAAAACAAAACTTATTGGTGGCAATAATCCCGTTTCGAATTGTGAACTTTTTTTGAACTTTTTATAGACAGACTGTGCGCTACGTACATTTTGTACTAGGAAAGCGTTAGTATTATAGAGTAAAGAAGAGAACAGATTATGAGATACGAGATAAGGGAGAATTGGTTATGAAACGTGGAAAGTCCGCCGTGCTACTAGTGGCGAGCGTTGGCACGATTTTTACCACTAGCACCGTTTTTGGTGATACAACAAATAGCACTATTTCGAGCGAACAAGCGTTGATATCCACTAAATCAAGCGATATCGCTGCAACAGCGGATACTGACACGACACCGGTTGAACAAGTTACAATCGACACCCCATCATCTGAACAAGCACCAATTGAACAGCCATCAGAAACAAATCAACCGACAGCGAACACTGATGAATTCATTACTGACATCGATATGTCAAATG
>NZ_JAHPIV010000066.1 GCF_019039105.1 Desertibacillus haloalkaliphilus
GTTATCAAGTAGAGCTACCAGACTACTGGTTAGAAGATGAGTACATGTGGGAAACAAAGCGAACTGATAAAGCAATTGAAGTTCGCTTCGGTGGTACGGTTGAGACTACAACGATTAATGGTGAACTTCATTTTCAACATCACGACTATGAGCGTGTTCTCGCAATACCATATGATGTACCTATAGTAGGTTACGACAATAATACAGTAAATACACTTCGGTTATGGAGCGCTGAATCAACTACGAATCACTTCCACTTTCACTCAAGTCGCGGCCATGACTACTATCACTACCTTGACTATAAACGTTCAATCGAGAAGATTTCAGAATTCCTTTATCCCGATGATTCCTATTATGAAGGGAAAATATTGCGCCTAAAGCAACAATATTTCCTTGTATCTGCAGGTTTACAAAGTATCCTTCAAAGGTACAAAAAACGAAATAAACCACTAAAGGAGCTTTCAAAACATGTCGTTATCCAGATAAACGATACACATCCAAGCCTTGTGGTTCCAGAATTAATGCGTCTTTTGCTTGATGATGAAAGACTTGGTTGGGATGAGGCATGGGCGATCACTCAGGAG
>NZ_JAHPIV010000067.1 GCF_019039105.1 Desertibacillus haloalkaliphilus
CTCTTCCTTTCTCTTCCCCTCTTTTTCCTTTTTTCTTTCTTCTTCTTTCTCTCCTTCCTCTTCTCCCCTCCCTTCTTCCCTTCTTCCTCTTCTTCTCTTCCCTCCTCTCCCCTTTCTCTTCCCCCTTCCCTTCCTCCCCTTTTTTCCTCTTTCTCCCCCCCTTCTCCCTTTCCTTTTTCTTTTCTCCTTTTTTTCTTCCTTTCTTCCTCTCTTTCTCCCTTCCCTCCTCCCCTTTCTCCCTCTTTTCTTTTCTCCTTTTTTTCCCCTCTCCCCTTCCCCCTTTCCCCCTTTTTTTTCCTTCTTCTTCTCTCCTTTCCTCCCCTTCTCTTCTCTCCCTTCCTTTTCTTCCCTCCCCCCCTTTTTCCTTTCTCTTCTCCCTTCCTTTTCTCTCTCTTTCTTTTTCTCTCTTCTCCCCCCTTTTCTTTTCTTTCTTCTCCTCTCTTTCCTCCTTTCCCCTTCTTCCTTTTCTCCTCCTCCCCCCCTTTCTCTCCCTTTTTTTCTTCTTCTCCCCTTCCCCCTTTTCCCTTCTTCCCTCTCTTCTCCTCCCTCCCCTCCCCTTTTTTCTCCTCT
>NZ_JAHPIV010000068.1 GCF_019039105.1 Desertibacillus haloalkaliphilus
TCTTTCCTTCTTCTTTTCCCCTCCCCCTTCTTCTCCCTTCCTTTCTTTTTTTCCCTCCTTCCTCCTTTTTCTTTCTCCCTTTCCTTCTTTCTTTTTCTTCCTTTTTTTTTCCTTTCCTTCCTTCCCTCTCCTTTCTCTCTCTTCCCTCCTCCTCTTTTTCCCTCCTCTCCTCTCCCTCCCTTTTCTCTTTCTCCCCTTCTTTTCTTTTTTCCCTTCCCTTTTCCTTCTCTTCCCCTTTCCCCCTCCTCTCTCCTCTTTCCTTTTCTTCCTTTTTCTCTCTCCTTCCCTCTTTTTTCCCTTTTTCTTCCCCTCTTTTTTCCTCTTTCCTCTCCTCCCTTTTCTTTCCTCCTTTTTTTCTCTTTTCTCCTCTCTCCCTTTTTTTCCTCCCCTTTTTTTCCTTCTTCTTCTCTTCTTTTCTCCTCCCTTCTTCTTCTTTCCCTCTCCTCTTCCCTTTTCCCTCTTTTCTCTCTTTTCTTTTCCTCTCTTTTTCCCCCCTCTTTCTCCCTCCCTTTTCCTCCTTCCTCCCTCTTCCCTCCTCCCTCTCCCTCTCCCCCTTTCTCTCTTCCCC
>NZ_JAHPIV010000069.1 GCF_019039105.1 Desertibacillus haloalkaliphilus
CCTCTCTTCTCTTTTCCTTCCTTTCTTTTTTTCTTTCTCCCTCTCCTTCCTTCCCCCTTCTCCCTCCTTTTCTTCCCTCTTCCTTCCTCTTCTTTTTTCTTCCTTTTTCCTCTCCTCCCCTTTCCCTTTTTTCTTTCCTCTTTCTTCCCTCTCTTTCCTCCTTTTTTCTCCCTTCCTTTCCTTTTCCCTTCTTCCCTCTTCTTCCCCTTCTTTCCTTCCTTCTTTCTCCTTTTTTTCCTTCTTTTTCTTTTTCCCCTCCTTCCTCTTTCTTCCTCTCCTTTTCCTTCCTCTCTCTTTTCTTTCCTCCCTCTCTTTTTCTCCCTCTCTTTCTCCCCCCCTCTCCCCCCCCTCTCCTCCTTCTTTCCTTTTCTTCCTCCCTTTTCTTCTCCCTCCCTTTTCTTTCTTTCCTTTTTTCTTCCCTTCCTTCCTTCCTTCCTCCTCCTTCCCCTCCCCTCTCCCCTCCCCCCCTTCCTCCTCTCTTCTTTTCTCTTCCTTTCTCCCTTCCCCTCCCTCTTCATTCCTCTTTCTTTCCCCTTTCTCTTCTCCCCCTCTCCTCTCCCCCTCTCC
>NZ_JAHPIV010000070.1 GCF_019039105.1 Desertibacillus haloalkaliphilus
CCCCCCTCTTTCTCTCCTCCTCTTCCTTTCCCTCCCCTCTCTTCTCCTTCTCCCCTTTTTTTCCTCCCCCTCTCTCCTCCTTTCCCCTCTCCCCTTTTCCTTCCCCTCTCCTCTTCTTTCCTCCCTCTCCCCCTTTTCCCCTTCCCCTCCCCTTTTCCTCCTTTTTCTTTCCCCTCCTCCTTCCTTCCCCTCCTTCTCTCTCTTTCCTCCCCCTCCTTCCTTCCCCCTCTTTCCCCCTCCTTCTTCCCTCTTCTTCTTTCCCTTCTTTCTCCTTTTCTTTCTTTTTCTTTCCCTTCCCTTCCCCTCCCTCTTCTCCCTTTCCTTTTTCTTCCCTCCCCCCCTCTCTTTCCTCTCCTCCCCCCTTCCTCCCTCCCTCTTCTTTTCTCCTTCCTCCTTTCTTCCCTTTCTTCCTCTTCCCTCCTTCTTCCTCCCTTCTTCTTCTTTTCCTTTTCTCCTTCCCCTTTTTTCCTCTCCCCCTCTCCTTTCTTCTCCTCCTCTTCTCCTTCTTCCTCCCTTCCCTTCCCCCCTCTCTCCTTCTCCTCT
>NZ_JAHPIV010000071.1 GCF_019039105.1 Desertibacillus haloalkaliphilus
TTTTCTCTCCTCTTCCTTTTCCTCCTCTTTTCTCCTTTTCTCCTCCTTCCTTTCTCCCCCTTCTTCTTTTTTTTCTTCCTTTTCCTCCTCTCTCCCCTTCTTCTCTCTTTTCTTCTTCCTTTCTTTTTCTCCTCCCTTCCCCCTCCCCCTCTTTTCTCTTTCCCCTCTTCTCTCCCTTCTCTCCTCTTTCTCTCTCCCCTTCCTTCTCCTCCTTCTTTCCTCTTTTCCCCTCCTCTCTTTTTCTCCCTTTCCCTTCCTCTCCCCTTCCTCCCTCTTCTCTCCCTCCCCTCTCTCCTCCTTCTTCTCCCTTTTTTCTTCTTTTCTTTCCCCCCTTCTCCTCCTTCCCTTTCTTCTCCTTTTTTCCCTCCCCTCCTCCCCCCTTTCTCCTCCTTCTTCTCCCTTTTCTTTCTCTCCTCTTTCTTCCTTTTCTCTTCCTTTCCCTTCCTCCCCCTCTCTTCTTTTCCCCTCTTCCCTCCTTCTTCTCCTTCCTTTTCTCTCTCCCTCTTCTCTCCTTTCTCTCCTCTTTTCCCTCTCCCCT
>NZ_JAHPIV010000072.1 GCF_019039105.1 Desertibacillus haloalkaliphilus
AGGAGGAGGAAGAGGAAGAGGGGGAGAAGAGAAAGAGGAAAAAAAGAAAAAAGAAAAAAAGGGGGGAAAAAAAAGAGAGAGGGAAGAGGAGGGAGAAAGAGGGAGAAGGGAGAGGGAAAAAAAGAGAAGGAAGAAAAGAAGAGGGAGGGGGAAAGAAAGGAAAAGGAGGGAGGAGGAAGGAAAAAAAGAAGGGGGAAAAGGAGGGGGAAAAGAGGGAAAAGGAAAAAGGGAGGAAGGGAAAGGGAAGAGGAGGGGAAAGGGAAAAAGAGAGGAAAGAGAAGGGAAGGGGAGGGAAGGGGGGGGGGAAAGAAGAAAAGGGGAAAGGGAAAGGGAAGGAAGAGAAAGGGGAGAGAGAAGGGAAGGAAAGGAGGAGGGAGAAGGAAAGAAAGAGGAAAAAGAAGGAGAAAAGAAGGAAGAGAAAAAAAGGGAAAAAAGAGAGAGAAGGGAAAAAAAAGAAAGAGAGAGAGGGGAGAGGGGAAAGGGGGAAAGGGGGAGGAAAAAAGGAAGGGAAAAAGGGAGAAAGAAGAGAGAAGGGG
>NZ_JAHPIV010000073.1 GCF_019039105.1 Desertibacillus haloalkaliphilus
CTGGTGAAGCTCTTGAATAGCGACATACTTATCCTCAGATCGTATCTGGCTTATTTTCGCCTCCTTTCGATCTCCTCTAACTTTTTTAAGAATAAATTCTCCGCACGTAACCGTTCATTTTCTCTTTCTAACTTTTTCATTTGAAGTTCAAATTTCTGTTCTGAAGTTAGTTCAGCTTCTTCTTTCTTTTTACCACGTTTATCTTTTAGAGCTTCCTCTCCACCATCCTCATATTTCTTAACCCATTGATAGACTTGTTGATAAGAAACATTATAAGTATTAGCTGCTTCTTGATAACCTTTTCCGTTCCCCAAGCAATCAAGTACAATTTGAATTCGTTCTTCCCAGGTCGTTTTTCTTCCCTTAGTCATAGAGCTCGTCCTTCCTTTCGACGTATCCTTTAAATCTCTATGACTATTATACTTGTTAATCCACTTTTGGAGGACACTTCTACTTGAGATTCCATATTTTCGAACAATCTCATATTGAGAGTGTTTCCCCGATAAATAATCCCTCACGGCTGCTTCTTTTAG
>NZ_JAHPIV010000074.1 GCF_019039105.1 Desertibacillus haloalkaliphilus
TGATTTAACAACAAATTCACTGAATTGCTCTCCGACTAGTTCATTACTCATTAATGTTAAAACCTCCATTAGTTTAGATTGATCATCTTTTGAAATTTTATCGATAAGATGAACAATCTGTAAATCTGAGTTCGCAACATTATCATCTAGAAAGTTTTTAACAACTTTTCTTCCTTCTTCTGTTAAAGTAACTTCTTTCGTTCGTGCATCATTTCCACTATTCACGACAACTAAACCTGATTCTTTTAATTTTATTAATTGCCTAAATATATTCGATATGTTGGTTTGAGCTAAATAGGTAAGATCTGACATTCTTAAGTTTGAATCAAAATATAAAATCCAAAGAATACGAAAACCAGGGAACGTCAAGTTTCTTTTTTCTACTTGTCTTCGTATGTCCTTTTCAATTTCAAAATTAAGCCCCCGTATCAGCGCAAATAGTGAATAACTATTTGCAAATTGTTCTTTCCATTTGTTCATCTATCTCCCCCCTACCAGAAACGACCATCCATAAAACGATCCAATAAATAC
>NZ_JAHPIV010000075.1 GCF_019039105.1 Desertibacillus haloalkaliphilus
CCGCCCGAGTGCGATTAGGAGTCATCTTGTTATTTTTCAGTTTGTATTAACGGCCTTTTACGGCTATAATTAATCCAACAACTGAAAAGTTAAAGACAACTCGAAGTGTTCCGTGGACGCCAATCTCAGGAACTGCACTTCGGGTTTTTCTTTTTGTATTTTTTTGTACCTTAGCGATGCAGTAATAATACCACGATATAACTGGATTTCACAAAGAATTCATCAAAAAGGTCGGTTTTTCGAACACCCAACCGGCTGTTAGAGGGGCCGGTCGAAAGTTTGTGAATTTTTTGAAGCGCTTGTCCTTAAAAATTCTGACAAGCGCACTTACACATCACTTTAAAAAGTGATGAAATTGCGTGTCATTTTTCATGACAATGCGCACTTACACACCACTCCAAAATTGGGTGGTTTTTGTGCTTAAAAATGTATCAGAATTCGTTTCACTCAAACTAAAAAGGGGGTCAACAAGCTGTTGATCCCCTTTTTTAAACCGTGGGTTTCACCCACACCCACAAGC
>NZ_JAHPIV010000076.1 GCF_019039105.1 Desertibacillus haloalkaliphilus
TGGTTTGTACGATCTTTATGAGTTCTTTATGTTGAATCACATCATGATAAAGTTGACTTTGCCACAGGTCCGTATTTTCTTCAAAGATTTCTTGACAAGCCCGGTTAATTAGGGAAATGTCTCCTTTTGTGTTAATTAAAATTAAGCCACTTCCCATATTGTCAATCAAGGTTTCCATGCGTTCTTTTTGAGCTTGATCTCGTTTAGTTAGTTTTTCTAAGTTAAAAGCAAGAATATTAATAGATCTTGATAACTGTCCAATTTCATCTCGTTTTCCTTCAGATGTTCTCGCTTTGTAGTTTCCTTCTGCTAACTCATTAGCAACGACCGTCGCAATTTCAATCGGTCCTATCATTTCATTTGTCACACGATAGGTGATAGTTACAATAATGATAAAAGCGACAGTAAAACTAATTCCTAAAATAAACCAAATCTTCTCTGTCATATCGGCTAACGTACTTGTAGACAGCCCTAAACGCATGTATCCTAATTTATTACCGTTCTCCTCTATAATTGGAAC
>NZ_JAHPIV010000077.1 GCF_019039105.1 Desertibacillus haloalkaliphilus
ATGAAGGTTTAAGTATTCGTTTACTTTGTGAAATTGCGGGTATTGCACGATCTGCATACTATAAGTGGCTAAATCGTACTCCTTCACCCAGAGAAATACTGAATAAAGAAATCATCGAAGAGATGAAAACTCTCCATGAAAAAGTTGATGGCATCTTTGGTTATCGTCAAATGACCCTTCAGATGAACAGAAAGTTCAAGGAGAAACTTAATCATAAAAGAATTTATCGGTTGATGAAAGTGGCTGGATTACGCTCAGTCATTCGTATCAAGAAGAAGCACTATAAACGCTCTACACCTCAGCATGTGGCAGACAATATATTAAATCGTGAATTTACAGCCGAAAAACCAAATGAAAAATGGGTAACAGACGTTACAGAATTTAAGTATGGCCAATCTAAAAAGGCCTATTTAAGTGCGATTCGTGATCTTTATGATGGATCCATTGTCAGTTATGTTCTAGGGCATTCCAATAATAATCAACTTGTATTCAAGACGCTAGACCAAGC
>NZ_JAHPIV010000078.1 GCF_019039105.1 Desertibacillus haloalkaliphilus
TCTTCCCCTTTTTTCCCTCTTTTCCCTCTTTCCTCTTTCTCTCTTCCTCCCTCTTCTTCCTTTCCCTTTTTTTTTTTTCCTCTCCCCCTTTCTCCTTCCCTCCCCCCCTTTCCCTCTCCCCTTCTCTTCTTTTTCCCCTCTCCTCTTTCTTCCCCCCCCTTCTCTTTCCCCTCCTTCTCCCCCCCTCCCCCTCTTCCCTTCTCCCCCTTTTTCTTTTTTCCTTTCTCCTTTTCTTTTTCCCCTTCCCCTTTTTTCCTTTTCCCCTCTTTTTTTTTTCTTTTTCCTTCCTTCCCCTCCCTTTTCTCCCTCCCTTTCTCTCCTTTTCTTTCCTCCCCTTTCTCCTCTTTTTTCTTCCCTCCCCTTTTCTCTTTCTTTTTTTCCCTTTTCTTCCCTCTCTTCCTTTTCTTTTCTCTTTTCTCCCTTCTTTTCCTTTTTTCTTTTTTCTTCCCCCTTCTCCCCCTTCTCCTTCTCTTCCCTTTTTCTCCTCCTCCCCTCTCTTCTCCCC
>NZ_JAHPIV010000079.1 GCF_019039105.1 Desertibacillus haloalkaliphilus
CTCCCCTCTCCCTCCCCTCCCCCTCCCTCCTCTCCCTCTTCCTTTTCCTCTCCTCCCCCCTCCTCCCCCCCTCCCCTCCCCTCTCTCCCCTCTTTCCCCTTTCCTCTTCTCTTTCCCTCCTCCTCCTTTCTTCTCCCCTCCTCTCCTCCTCCTTCCCCCCCTTTTCTTCCCCCCCTTTCTCTCTTCTCCCCTCTCCCCCCCTTCTTCCCTCCCCTTTCTTCTCTTCCCTCTTCCCCCCTCTTTTCCTCCCCCTTTCCCCCCTCTCTCCTCCTCTCTCCCCCTTCCTCCCCTTCCCTCTTCTCTCTTCTTTTTCCCTTTTCCTCTCCTTCCCCTTTCCTTTCCCCCCTCCCCTCCTTTTCTCCCTCTCCCCTTTCTTTCTCTTCTCTTCTTTCCCCCTCTTCTTCTTTCCTCTCTCTCCCTTCTCTTTCCTTCCTTCCCTTCCCCCCCCCTTCCTCCCTCTCCCTCCTTCCCTTTCTCCCTCCCCCTTCTTCCTTCTTTCCCCCC
>NZ_JAHPIV010000080.1 GCF_019039105.1 Desertibacillus haloalkaliphilus
GTATTAACTGTGCTTTGTTCCGTTGATGGTTGGGTTCCACAAGCAGTTACAAGTAATACAGTAATAAAACATAAAATGAATAATATCTTTCTCGGCATACGAAACCTCCTAGATGACTGACTCTTTCGCCCTTCTAAGTATATCGAACATTTCCTTATTATGCACTATCTCAGGCCGGTATTTTCCCGAGGGCACTGAAAAAAGCTGGTTTGTACCTTTTTCAATGCCCTCCATTTTCCCAGTAAATGAGATTAGATTCCTGCTATAAAGAATAACATTTGTCTTGTTGGATAAAGTAGGAATAATGCAAAAGGTAAGGAGTTTTACATTATGAGCGAACATAAACCATTGAAGGATAAAGTTGCTATTGTTACAGGTGGATCTTCAGGAATCGGAAGAGCAAGTGCCATTCAACTATCGAAAATGGGGGCGAAGATTGCGCTGGTTGACCTAAAGGAAAGGAATGCTAGAAAAGTGAAGGAGGAAATAGAGAGCTTTGGTG
>NZ_JAHPIV010000081.1 GCF_019039105.1 Desertibacillus haloalkaliphilus
GTTTGTACGTCTCAGTGCAACAGCCAAATGCCAAGCAACAGAATGGGGTAACGCCGTTTACAATGTATGTTGAGGCTGAAGATATGGTGCCACTGCTTGAGAAGAAGTTGAACGACCAGCTGTCAGTCGCGGATGAATATCTTGAATCATTGGAATTAAGTGATTCATTAACCAATCATGATCAAGCGTTGGTAGCAGAGCTCCGCGAGATGCAACAAGCGGGCAAATTAGCGGATATGTTAAAGACGTTGTTGAACCATAATGTGGTCACACGTCATGATTTGCATTAAATTCATGAAATTAACATACAACCATCGAGCGTAAATAGTTGTTTTTCCACAGAATTGGACTATTATAAATATACAGCGTAATCTTAAACGGCATCCTGCACCAGGGATGCCGTTTTTTAATTGAAAGGAAAGCGCCATGAACAAAACTGACAAACTACAACCGCTCCAAGAGATGGCCATTGCGTATGCAAATTCATTGCCAGGGGC
>NZ_JAHPIV010000082.1 GCF_019039105.1 Desertibacillus haloalkaliphilus
TTCCCCCTCCTCCTTCCCCCTCCTTCTCCTCTTTCTTCCTCCTTCTCTTTCTCCTCTCCTTCTTCCCTCTTTCCCCCTCCCCTCCCCTCCTCTCCTTTCCCCCCTTCTCCTTTCCTTTTCCCCTTCTTTTTCTTTTCCCCTCCCCCCCTTCTTTTTTCTTCTCCTCCTCCCCCCTTTCCCTCTTTCTTCCTCTCTCCCTTTTCTCTTTCCTCTTCTCCTCCCCTTTCCCTTTTCTCCCCTTCTCCCCTCCTCTCTTTCTTTTCCTTCTTTCCCTTTTTCTTTTCTCTTTCTCCTTTCCTCTCCTTCCTCTCTCTCTTCCTTTTTTCTCTCTTCTCCTTTCTCCTTCCTTTCTTCTTCTCTCCCCTCTTTTTTCTCCTCCCCTCCTTCTCCCTCCCCCTTTTTCCTTCTCCCTTCTCTTCCTCTCCTTTTCCTTCTCTCCCTCCTCCTCTTCCTCCCTCCTTCTTCCTTTCTCTTCTCCCCCTCTTCCTCT
>NZ_JAHPIV010000083.1 GCF_019039105.1 Desertibacillus haloalkaliphilus
TTATCCTCTGGACTCCGTATTTCGAAGGCTGCAGATGATGCAGCGGGATTAGCAATCTCTGAAAAAATGAGGGCGCAAGTTAGGGGACTAGGACAAGCCCAAAGAAATATTCAAGATGCGGTCTCCTTAATACAAGTCGGGGAAGCTGGATTAAATGAAATAACAAAAAATTTACAAAGGGTACGAGAACTCTCTGTTCAGGCAGCAAGTGGCCATTTGACCAACTCTGATAGATTGGCACTGAATAATGAGGTAAATGAAATCAAAGAAACTATTAATGATATTGCTAAAAATACAGAGTTTAACGAAAAGAAAATTTTGTATTCCGGACAGATCGAACAGCAAACGATTACAACGGAAGTGTGGGTAGAGGTCGGGGCAGGTGAAACGGTGCATGCAACTTATATTAATGTTCCTGATCCACCCAATCCCGAAAGTTTATGGGTTGTAGGTGAGTTTGGAACTATTTCAGGA
>NZ_JAHPIV010000084.1 GCF_019039105.1 Desertibacillus haloalkaliphilus
GGGGGGGGGGGGGGAGGGAGGGGGGGAGAAAAGAGAGAGAAGAGAGAAGAGGAGGAGGAAGAGGAAGAGGGGGAGAAGAGAAAGAGGGAGAGGAAAGGGAAGGGAAAAAAGAGGAGAAGGAAAGAAAGAAAAAGGGAGGAGAAGAGAGAGAAAAAAAAGGAGAGGGGAAAAGAAAAGGGAAAGGAAAGAGGAAAGGAAAAAGGGGGAGAGGGGGAAAGAGAGGAGGGAGGAGGAGGGGGAAATAGGTAAAAGGGAGGAGAGGAAGAAGAAGGGAGGAAGGGAAGGGGGGGGAGAGAGAGGGGAAAAAGGGGAAAGGAAAAAGGAGGGAAGAAGGGAAGAAGAAGGGGAGGAGGAAGAGAGAGGGGGGGAGAGGAAAGAAAAAAAAGAAGAGAAAGGGAAAAGGAAAAGGGAGGAGGAGGGAGGGGGGGGGAGAGAAGGGAAGGAAAGGGAGAAAGGAGGGAAAAGGAAAGATT
>NZ_JAHPIV010000085.1 GCF_019039105.1 Desertibacillus haloalkaliphilus
TTTCCTTTTTTTTCCCCCCCTCTTCCTAAATTTTTTATTTCTACCTCTCCCTTTTTTCAAAATATCCAATCATCTCACTTTAATATTTTTTATATTAAAACTACTTTTATTTCTTTAATACTCTCCCTTCCTCTCTTCCCTCCCCCTTCCCTCTTTTTTTTTCCTCCCTCTTCTTCCCTCCCCCCTCCCCTCTCTCTTCCTTTCTTTCCCCCTTCCTCTTTCCCTCCCTCCTCCTCCCCTTTCCCCCCCTCTTTCCCCTTCCTTCCCCCTTTTCTTCTCTTTCCCTTTCTCCTCTTTCCTTCTCTCCCTCTTTTCTCTCTCCCCTTTCTTTTTCCCCCTCCTCCCTCCCCCTTTCTTCTCTCTCCTTCTCCCCCCCTTCTTTCCCCCTCCCCCCCTTTTCCCCTTCTCTTCCTTCCCTTTTTTCCCCCTCCCCCCCTTTCCTCCTTCTTTCCTCCCCCCTCTCCCCCTTTTT
>NZ_JAHPIV010000086.1 GCF_019039105.1 Desertibacillus haloalkaliphilus
TTCTTCCTTTCTCCTTCTTTTCCTTCTTCCCTTCTTCCCCCTCCTTTTTTCCTCCCCCTTTCCCTTTTTCCTCTTTCTTTTCCTTCCTCTCTTCTTTCTCTCTCTCTTTCCTTTCTTTCTTTTTCCTTTTTTCCTCTTTTTTTCTTCCCCTTTCCCTTTTCCCCTCTTTTCCCCTCTTTTCCTCTCTCCCTTTTCCCCTCCCCCCCCCCCCTCCCCCCCCTCCCCCCTTTTTCTTCCTTCTTTTTTCCCCCCTCCCTCTTCCCCCCTCTTTTTCCCTCTTTCCTCCTCCCTTTTCTCCCTCTTTTTCTTTTTTCCCCCTCCCTTTCTTCCTCTTTCTTCCTCCCTTCCTTCCCTTCCCCCCCCTTCCCTCTCCTCCCCCCTCTCTCCTCCCTTCTCCCTCCCCCCCCCCCCCTCTTTCTTTCCCCCTCTTTCCTCCCTTCTTTTCCCTCTTTCCTTCCTCCCTCCTCCCTC
>NZ_JAHPIV010000087.1 GCF_019039105.1 Desertibacillus haloalkaliphilus
TCTTTTACCAGATGAAGAAATCAGGAAATTGCTTTCCTTAAAAGAAGGTACTCCTATTTTAAAAGTTCGTCTTTGGTCGACGCTAGAAAATGACGTTGTCTTTGAGTATACAGAGCTCTTCTTTAAGAGCGATGATTATAAGTTTACAATTGTCGCAAATAGATTTTAATTTTTCTAGAACTAGATTTTATGGGTGATAAAAAACCTTCTCACTTTACTTGTTGATGGTTCACGATAGTTTCACAAGTAATGCATCATTTTCATGTTAAAATAACTTTATACATGTACCAAATTTTAAAAAAGACAAATAGAGGAACAGGGAGAGAAACACAAATGAAACGGAAAATTTCTGTTATTGTTGGATTAGCTTTCGTTGCCATAGCTGTGTACTTTTTTACGGGAAACAGTGAAAGTGCAACAACAGATTATGACGTTGATAATATCAAGGAATTGGTGCACGATTACAG
>NZ_JAHPIV010000088.1 GCF_019039105.1 Desertibacillus haloalkaliphilus
CGCCTGACTTGCGCCATCCTTAATGTCTGATTGAATACCGTCAATGGCATTTGAGAAGCCATCTGATGATGAACTACCACTGGTCTTTCCGTTTTCGCCAGTTACGGTGCTCATCTTTTGACGCACGCTCTTAACGCCGAATGCGGTTTGATCAGTGTTTGGAATTACTTGCTCCAGTGTCGTCTTCATCAACGGTCCAGCCGTCTGACCAAGCGATACCGGAATTGTTTCACCGTTAGCAGATGAATCGTAACCCGTCCAAGTTGTGACCACCACATCTGGTGTGTAAGCAATAGCCCATGAATCCGTCGCGTTCGTTGCCGTTGAATCGCTACCGGTTACCTCGGTTGTACCCGTCTTTCCGGCCGCCGTGTAACCATATGGATCAGCAGACTTTCCAGTTCCGTTCGTATAAACGCCCATCATCATTGACGTCATTTCATCAGCAACCTTCTTTGACCAAAGG
>NZ_JAHPIV010000089.1 GCF_019039105.1 Desertibacillus haloalkaliphilus
TCCCTCCTTCCCCTCTTTTTCTCCTCCTTTCTTCCTTTTTCCCTCTCCTTCCTCCCCTTTTTTTTTTCTTCTTTTTCTCCTTCTTTCCCTTCCTTTTCTCCTCCCTTTTTCCCCTCCCCTTTTCCCCTTCTTCTTTCTTTTTCTCTCTCCCTCTCTTTTCCCCTTTCTTTCCTTCTTCCCCCCCCTCTTTCTCTTCCCTCTCCTTTCTCTTCTCCCCCTCTCCCTCTTCCTCCTCCTCTCCTCTTTTCCCTCTCTCTCTTCCTCTTTTCTCTTCCTTTTTCTTTCCCCCCCCTTTCCTCCCTTCCCTCCCCTCCTCTTTTTTTTTCCCCCCCCTCTCCTCCTCCTCCTCTCCTTCCTTCTCCCTTTTTTTCTTTTCTCCCTCTTCCTTTCCTCTTTCTTCCCTTCCTTCCTCACTTTCTCCTTTCCTTCTTCCTTTTCTTTCATCCTTTTTCCTTTTCCTTTCTT
>NZ_JAHPIV010000090.1 GCF_019039105.1 Desertibacillus haloalkaliphilus
TCCCTAGATGGAAGTTACGAAATGATTTAAAGCTGCAACCAGATGAAAAAACGATTCTTATATCTGGTGGGGGCTTAGGTTTGGGCAAGTATGAAGAGATCATTCGAACCTTGGAAGAACTACAGCAGAACATTCAAATTTTATGTATGACGGGAACAAATAAAGAGTTAGAAGAGAAGATCCGCCAGTGTAAAAGCAAACATCGGCTACACATAATTTCATATACTAATCAATTCACAAATTATTTACGGGCGAGTGATCTTGTTATTTCAAAAGCAGGTGGATTAACTGTATCAGAAGCTTTAGCTTGTGAGACCCCAATTTTGATTTATCAGCCAGTTCCAGGACATGAAGAAGATAACGCCCAATTTTTAGTTGATTTTGGCACCGCTGTGAAAGCAGAACGAATTGAAGACATTTCTAGTCATTTAGAAGACATGGTGTTTAACGAAGAGACGTAT
>NZ_JAHPIV010000091.1 GCF_019039105.1 Desertibacillus haloalkaliphilus
GTGGTTAAGATTGTGATGCCATCGGTTGAAAACGAAGTGGTAACGTTGGTTAAGGATACGTCTTTGGTCTATGTTATCGGTTTGGGTGACCTGATGCGTGCTGGTAATATTGCGGCGTCACGTGACGTTACGTTGGCCCCATATCTACTAGTCGGCTTGCTATATTTGATTTTGACGGCAGTCGCTACAGTGTTGCTACGTCGCATCGAAACGAATATGAACTACTATCGTTAAGGAGTAAGGTAAATGCTAGAAATTAAAAACTTAGCTAAGTCATATGACACGCGCACGATTTTTAAGAACATGAATCTTACGGTTAACGACGGTGAGGTTTTGAGTATTGTTGGTCCTTCAGGTATCGGTAAGACAACGTTCTTGCGAATTGTTGCTGGTTTGCTACCGGCGGATCAAGGTGAGTTGATTTTGAATGGTGAATCACTTGATTTAACTGGTGAACGTAC
>NZ_JAHPIV010000092.1 GCF_019039105.1 Desertibacillus haloalkaliphilus
GTGTAACGGCAATATGCGTCTTTTTTAACGATGATTTCAACAACCGCACTGTGTAGTGAGTTTGTTGAATAAACTGGTGCTGTACATCCTTCTACATAGTGTACAGAACTGTCTTCATCAGCGATGATTGACGTACGCTCGAATTGACCCATGTTCTCAGAGTTAATACGGAAGTACGCTTGAAGAGGTGTATCTGTTTTTATGCCTTTTGGTACGTAAATGAACGATCCACCAGACCAAACAGCTGAGTTAAGTGCTGCGAACTTGTTATCAGATGGAGGAATGATTGTTCCAAAGTGCTCTTTGAAAATTTCCTCATGCTCTTTTAACGCTGTATCTGTGTCTGTGAATAGAATTCCTAAATCAGTTAGTTCTTCTTTCATGTTGTGGTAAACAACTTCAGACTCGTACTGAGCAGAAACCCCTGCTAAATACTTTTGTTCTGCCTCTGGGATCCCC
>NZ_JAHPIV010000093.1 GCF_019039105.1 Desertibacillus haloalkaliphilus
GTGTGAATCTTCCGCCTCTGCCACCACGTACTTCCATTTGAGTGGCCTGCCTGCCTGGACGGCTCCAACGAAAGTTATAGTGATCTCGAGTCTCAGTGTCGTTCCACTCGACAACCAAGTTAGCACCTTCGTTGTAGACAGCTCTTATGCAGGGTCTATCAAAGGGACATAATAGTACATCGGATCTAACTAAAGAGTCGTTAACGTTCCAGGATCTTGGAAAATTAGTTGATGTAAATGCTCTTTCCTCTTCATGCTTGCGATAGTCTACAGGGAGAAAATCAAAGGGACTATAAGGGGGCGGTTGATATAGATAATTGTAAGGGAATGCCTGCTTATGGGAATTTATACTCAAAAGTTACTCCTCCTTTTATTTGATTTTTCTACATATTATATTTGTAGTAGGTTAATTTGAGCGGTTGTCTCTCGGAAAATAGGCATATGTTTTTTAAAAGGTGG
>NZ_JAHPIV010000094.1 GCF_019039105.1 Desertibacillus haloalkaliphilus
TCGCATGACTGAGCGGAACGCTGACACCAGATGCAAGTGCAGCAAAAACGGACATCGATGTCGTATACACGCTTGTCATTAATCCAGCATGTGCAGGGAATTTATGTTTCACAAGTCCAGGTAAAAGCACATTACAAATCGCAATCCCGACGCCAACTAGCGCCGTTCCCATCATTAAAAAGGTGATGCTGCCAAATGAACGAATGACAATCCCAAAGAGCAGGACAGCAAGCCCAAGCCAAAGTGTTCGTTCATTCCCAAGACGTTTTCCGATTTTAGGTGCAATGGGAGATAGCAATGCGAATGAGAGCAGTGGTAATGTCGTGAGGAAACCAGCCAGTCCATTTGAAAGCTGTAAATCAGAACGAATGGCACCGATCACAGGACCAACAGACGTAATGGCTGGCCTCAGGTTAAAGGCAATGAGTAAAATCCCAGCAATCAGCAAAATGGTTTGC
>NZ_JAHPIV010000095.1 GCF_019039105.1 Desertibacillus haloalkaliphilus
CGTTATCGACACACGCGCATTCCAAAACGTAACGGACTTCAAGACGACGATGGTCGAGCAAGTTGCTGAAACTGCTAAGAAGACGTTGGAAACTTACTTGCAACAAGCTAAGGATGCTGGTGTTAAGAACGTGGACTACACGATTGAGTATGGTTCACCAAAGGACATCATTGCTCACCAAGCACCTGAGAAGTTGAATGTTGATTTGATTATGATTGGTGCTACTGGTTTGAACGCCATTGAGCGCTTGTTGATTGGATCAGTTACTGAATACGTAACGCGTACAGCAAACGTTGATACGTTGATTGTTCGTGCTAAGTAAAGAAACCTGTGAGGTCGGGACATTTATGTTCCGGCCTTTTATTATATAAATAGGATTAGGTCGTCGGTGAGTGTTTAATCTGTTACAATGGTAGTAATATTAACAGTTTATTAGAGATGGAGTAGCTGACATCATG
>NZ_JAHPIV010000096.1 GCF_019039105.1 Desertibacillus haloalkaliphilus
CCTCTCCTCCTCTTCCCTCTTCTTTCTCTCTTTCCTTTTCTTTCCCCCCTTTTCTTCCCTCCTCCCTTTTTTTTCCCTCTCTCTCCTCTTTCCTCTTCTCTTTTCCTTTCCCTTTCTTTTCTTCTTCCTTCCCCCCCTCTTTTTCTTTTCCCCCCTCTTTTTTCTCCCCCTCCCCTTTCTTTTCTTCTTTTCCCTCCCTTTCTCCCCCCCTCCCTCCTCTTCCTCCTCTTCCTTTCCCCTTTCCTCCTTTCTTTCCCTCCTTCCTCTTTTTCCCCCCCCCCCCTTTCTTTCCCTCCTCCCCTCCCTCTCCCCCTCTCCCCCTTTTCCCTTCCCTCCCCCTTTCTCCTCTTCTTTCCTTCTCCTTTCCCCCTCCCCCCTTTTTTCCCCTCTTTCTTCCCCCCTCCCTCCTTCCCCCTTCTCCTCTCCCTCTCTTTTTCCTTCTCCCTCCTTTTCTTTCT
>NZ_JAHPIV010000097.1 GCF_019039105.1 Desertibacillus haloalkaliphilus
TTGCGAACCAACGCTTAAAGGATGTAGTGACACATACTCCGTTACAAAAAAATGAAGTATTATCAGAGCGTTATCAATGTAACGTGTATTTAAAACGAGAAGACCTGCAAGTAGTTCGGTCATTTAAGATTAGAGGTGCGTTTCATCAAATTTCTAGTCTATCGAGAGAAGAGTTAAATAATGGTGTTGTTTGTGCAAGTGCAGGAAACCATGCTCAAGGAGTGGCTTACTCTTGTCGAACGCTGAAAATTAAAGGAAGAATTTTTATGCCGTCAACGACACCGCGTCAAAAAGTTGATCAAGTGAAATTTTTTGGTAAAGAATATGTTGACGTTGTGTTGTCTGGGGACACTTTTGATGACTCATTTAATGAAGCAATGGAATATTGTAATGAACATGAAATGGCATTTATCCACCCATTTGATCAAGAAAAGATTGTTGCTGGTCAAGGTACGGT
>NZ_JAHPIV010000098.1 GCF_019039105.1 Desertibacillus haloalkaliphilus
CTGCGTATCATTTTTAGAGGGTATAGCGATTCCAAACGCCGATCTGTTTAGCTTTATGGTAGCGTGGGGAGAGGTATTAGTAGGACTAGGACTTATATTAGGAGTGTTCACATCAGCAGCAGCGTTTTTCGGAGTAGTGATGAACATGTCATTCTTATTTGCTGGAACGATTTCTTCTAATCCGTGGATGATTTTAATCTCAATGTTTATTTTAGCAGCAGGAGCAAATGCCGGCCGTTACGGTGGAGATAGATGGGTGTTGCCTTACTTAAAAAGTGTCGTATTCAAAAATAGAAACAATGAAAAAGGTTTTGGTGGAGCGAATTTAAAAGAAGCAGTCTAACGTTTACAGTAATATGTGAAAATATGAACAAACAATAATGAGGAGGACTTACAATGATCGGTAAATTTTTAAGAGAAAATAAGTATGTGGCAGGAATATGGTTAGTGTTACGAG
>NZ_JAHPIV010000099.1 GCF_019039105.1 Desertibacillus haloalkaliphilus
GGTGAGAACAGTACAATTTGGTCAGAATTCAACTCTTCACGCGCGTGGAACAGCAAAAACGCGATACGTTGCAAAATTGCAGATGTCTTTCCAGATCCAGCCACACCTTGCACAACCAGCAAATCACTGGTCGTGTCACGAATAATTTGATTTTGTTCTTGTTGAATCGTCGCCACAATATTGCGCATGGTCAAATCATTTTCTTGTCCCAAAGCATATTGCAACATTTCATCGCCAACGGTTTCATTGGTATCAAACATGTTAACGATTTGCGCATCTTCAATCGTAAATTGACGCTTCTTGAGCAATTCGGCTTCTTGTTCACCCATTGGCGTGGGATACGTCACGGCACCGAGCGTTCCGTTGTAGTAGATTCCGCTAATCGGTGCACGCCAATCATAAACGAGAAAATCGCCGATTTTATCCTGCACCGATGCCAAACCAATGTATAGGGT
>NZ_JAHPIV010000100.1 GCF_019039105.1 Desertibacillus haloalkaliphilus
ATATATAGAAAACAAAATAGATTAAACTCAGTTAGCGTAACTTATTTATTACCTTATTGAGGTATTCAAAATAATAAAAAGTAGTTGCAATTAACTAAGGAGATGGTTAAAGTTAATTTATTAACTAATCGAATATAAAAGAAAAGGCGCTTATCAAGCCGGCAAGCAAGATAAGCGCCAGTGCAAAGAATGCTGAACCATTCAGAGCACGTTGTCATTCAATATGTAAGTACATTATAGGGTACTTACAGAGAATGCGTCAAGAAAAGAACAACTTCTGACGAGAGACAATGTGACTAAGAATAGCTGCATTGTCTCTCTTTATTTTTGCACTCGAAACCCACCACGTTACGGTGACAGAGTAGAACGCACTCAGGACAAAGAAGCCTACATGGAGAGTAGGACGGCACGTGAAGGGCCTTGCTGTATGCTCCACAGACAGCAAAAACAGAGA
>NZ_JAHPIV010000101.1 GCF_019039105.1 Desertibacillus haloalkaliphilus
GGGGAGACGAACACAAATGTCAAATTATCATGTAGCTGTAGTGGGCGCAACAGGCGCAGTTGGTCAACAAATGTTAAAAACGTTGGAGGAAAGAGATTTTCCGATTGCTAGCTTGAAACTATTATCTTCAAAACGTTCAGCAGGGAAAGTTATCTCTTTTAAGGGGAAAGAGTATACAGTAGAAGAAGCAACACCTGAAGCTTTTGAAGGGGTTCAGATTGCACTATTTTCAGCAGGAGGATCAGTTTCAAAAGCACTAGCGCCGGAAGCAGTTAAACGTGGAGCGATTGCAGTTGATAATACAAGTGCATTTAGAATGGATTCAAACGTGCCTCTTGTTGTTCCAGAAGTAAATGAAGAAGCTTTAAAGAACCATAATGGAATCATTGCTAATCCAAATTGTTCAACGATTCAAATGGTTGTTGCTCTTGAGCCAATTCGTGAAAAGTATGG
>NZ_JAHPIV010000102.1 GCF_019039105.1 Desertibacillus haloalkaliphilus
TTGCATAAGAGATCCAATTTCTGTTCGAACAGCCGTTTGAGCAATTTTAGCTCCTGTTCCAACACGTATGCCATTCGGGGTAAGACGGCCCACTTCTAGAGCTGCTCTCGATTGATTGTTTACTTGCTGATGAAGCAAATCAGTAAATGTTGATTCACGGCGCTTATATCCTGTTGTGTTTGTGTTTGCAATGTTGTGTGATATCGTATCAAGCTTTCGTTGAATCTGCCCCATTGTATTCGACGCAGCGATCATCGATGTGTTCATCTTCATCCCTCTTCTTATTAAAATACGTGCTCAAACAAGAGCTCAAGCAAGACGCATGCTCTGCAAACAAACATGCGCCAATTTGCTAGATTTACCCTATTCGTCCTATTTCATTCACTGCTTTTTCCATGCTTTGATCATACGCTTGAAGCACTCGTTGGTTTGCTTCAAACGACCGGTATGCAC
>NZ_JAHPIV010000103.1 GCF_019039105.1 Desertibacillus haloalkaliphilus
TATTGTGGGTGGTACGATTGTAATACCCCATACCCGCCGTGGGGCCGAATATTGGGAAGAATTACAAAAAATTTAGAACAGCAGCGGGAAGAATTACGTAAATTCGCTAACCATTTATTGAAATAAATTATAAGCCATGAGCGAAGTTGTAGCCACAGCTACCTTAACTGCCAAAGATTTTGCCACCGACCAGGAAGTACGCTGGTGCCCCGGTTGCGGCGATTATTCTATTTTAGCACAGGTACAAAAAGTAATGCCCACCTTAGACATTCCCAAAGAAAATTTTGCCATTATTTCAGGAATTGGGTGTAGCAGCCGCTTTCCTTATTATATGAATACGTTTGGCATGCACTCCATTCATGGCCGTGCCACTGCCATTGCCAGCGGACTGAAAGCAGCAAGGCCTGATTTAAGTGTGTGGATTATTAGTGGCGATGGCGATAGCTTAAGTA
>NZ_JAHPIV010000104.1 GCF_019039105.1 Desertibacillus haloalkaliphilus
GTCCAAGAGAGAACGTAATTTTAACCGTATCACCAGGTTTAACAGCTGTCCCCGCTCCCGGTTCCTGCTTCATGACCTCACCTTTCGGCACATCGTCAGAATATGCTTCTTTTTCATCTAGCTTTAGTCCATTATCCTCTAGATAATTTGATGCGGCCTGTTTACTATACGTCGTTAAATCCCGTAAGGTAATATCGGCAGGGCCTATACTGACGGTCAATGTGACTTCTTCATCTGCTGCGACAAGTTCTGTATTCGCGGAAGGTTTCTGTTCCATGACAATGCCTGATTCTGTGTCATTATCATTCACTTCCTCTACAACAACCTGTTTAAACCCTTTTTTCTCTAATCGTTCTTTTGCTTTCTCGACCTTTTCACCTGTTACATCAGGTAATTCGGTTTTTTCTTTACCTGTACTTTGATAAAGCTGAATTTCTGTCCCTTCTTTTACC
>NZ_JAHPIV010000105.1 GCF_019039105.1 Desertibacillus haloalkaliphilus
TTTTAAAGCCGTATAATCCCTTTAGTTATAGACTTAGAAGGTTAGTCATCTGCAAATTGTCCGTTTTCAAGACAAATCAACCATTAACAGTGTGTAAATTTTGTACACGTGTAAACCAATAGGACAAAATAATGTATTTCCACCAAATCGTATGTTCAATAAAACGTGTTTTAAACAAATTTCCCCGCACAACTGTACGAGAATCTCACAGTTGTGCGGGAAAATTACTCTACTTTTCTTTTACTCTTCTATAATTGCCACAGCTCTCGTCCAGCCAGCACTACCACCTTTAATTTTGACTGGAAAGACAGAGACTTTAAAACCATAAGGAGGTAATTGATCTAAGTTTGCTAGTTTTTCAATTTGACAGTATTCTTTTTCTTTCCCTACAAAATGGGCAGCCCATAATACATCTGGTCTAGGATTACTTTTATAATCCTCTGCTTGTACA
>NZ_JAHPIV010000106.1 GCF_019039105.1 Desertibacillus haloalkaliphilus
GTAAGATAGGGTAAATAAAGTTATTGAGGGGGTAACTATGGTCAAAAAACAGTTTACAGACATCAATGGTAAACCGTTCAACCGTAATGCAATGGTTGCGGTGCTGTTGATTGGAACGTTTGCCGGAGCCTTGATGCTGACATCGCTCGGGACCGCCATTCCAACGCTAATGCTAGATTTTGATATTACGTTGGCAACTGCACAGCAGGCAACCACCTGGTTTATGTTGGCGAACGGCATTATGATGCCAGTGTCAGCGTTCTTATCAACTCGCATACCAACGAAGGTGTTGTACATCACAGCGTATTTACTGCTATTCATCGGTATGACGGTTACGTCACTGACACCAGCCCAGCACGATATGTGGTGGATGTTCCTGGCTGGTCGAATCATTGCCGCAATTGCCGTCGGTATTTCAATGCCGTTAATGCAAGTCGTCATGGTGAATATC
>NZ_JAHPIV010000107.1 GCF_019039105.1 Desertibacillus haloalkaliphilus
TCATTGTCCTGCTGCTCGTCATCCTTGAATCAAGAAAACAAGTCAGAGCAGCTGATCCGAAGGCACCTCAAGCTAGAGAGAAAACAGGCGCTTTATGGGGAGCTTTGAAAATTGATCGTGTGCCTGCCTATTTGACTGTGACGTTTTGCAATATGCTTGGATTTTACGGCATGTACTCGTTTTTAGGTGCTTATTTGCAAAGTCTGTTTGATGGCGGACAATCAACTGCTGGACTTCTTATTATGGCTTATGGCGTCGGCTTTTCTATGAGTATGTTTACTGGAAAATTAGCAGACTGGTTCGGTAAAACTCGTTCCCTTGTCTTTGTGCTGGGTGGAATTGCGGTTGTTCTAGCCTTGCTTCCTTATGCGCCATTCTCGTGGATGTTGCTGATTTTCGCCCTATTTATTTGGGGGGTTATGCAAAGCTTATCTGTCACGCTTCTAAGCAC
>NZ_JAHPIV010000108.1 GCF_019039105.1 Desertibacillus haloalkaliphilus
CCCCCTCTTTTTCCTCCCTCCCTCCTCCCCCCCTTCCTTTCTCCCCTCCCCTCTTTCCTTTCTCTCCTCTCCCCTTTTTCTTTCCTTCCTTCCTCTTCTTTTTTCCCCCCCCTTCTCCCTCCCTTCCTTCCTTTCCTCTCCCCTCCTCTTTTCTTCTTCTTTTCCCTTCCTCTCTCCCTCCTCTCCTTCTCCCCCCTCCTTTTTTCCTCTCCTCTTTCCTCCTTCCCTTTCCCTTTCCTCCCTTTTCTCCTCCCCCCCTTTCCCCCCCTTTCCCCTTCCTCTCCTTTTCTCTCCTTTCTCTCCCTTCCCTTCTTTTTTCTTTCCTCCTTTTTCCTCCTCTTTCCCTTCTTTCCCCCCTTTCTTTTTCCTCTCTTCCCTCTTCTTTCTTCTCCCTTTTTTTTTTCCTCTTCCTTCCTTTCCTTCTTCCTTTCTTTCTCTCTTCCTCTTCTT
>NZ_JAHPIV010000109.1 GCF_019039105.1 Desertibacillus haloalkaliphilus
ATCCTAATGCGATGACCGCTGGAAAAATAATAGGAAGTGTCAAGAACATCGCAGAGATCATTTCGATAAACATCCCTAAAATCAAGTACAATAATATGATTCCCAGTATAATAACGATCGGTTCTACTGGTAGAGATACTAAAAACTGTGACAAGGTGGTTGGAATTCGAGAGACGGATAAAAAATAACTAAAAACAAATGCCCCTCCTACCAAAATAAAAATCATACACGTCGTTTTCATCGTTTCAATCATACTGTTCTTCATAATTTCCCATTTGAATCCATGTTTCAATAGGACCATCACGAACACCACAAAGGCCCCCATTCCCCCAGCTTCTGTAGGTGTAAAAATACCGGAGTATAACCCAGCAACAATCGTAAAGACCAATATAGCAAAAGGACCTATCCCTTTTAACGACATCATCTTTTCTTTAAATGTCGTGTTAGGT
>NZ_JAHPIV010000110.1 GCF_019039105.1 Desertibacillus haloalkaliphilus
AGATCATAATGTGTACATAATTGATATAAAGCTTGTTGGGACAATGAATTCGAATGTAAATCATTTGCTTGTTTTGCCTGAGCCATCATACGTATTACTTGATATGGTCCGACAATCCAACCGGTACGTAAAGCAGGTACAGCTGTCTTCGAAAACGTACTAGTATACATAACATGTGTTCCATCATCTAAAGAAGCCAATGGCTGATACACTTCATCTTCCGTAAATTGAAGTTCACCATATGGATCATCCTCAAACACCACAACTTTGTACTTATGTACAAGGTTAATTAACTGTTTGCGTCTCTCAAGCGACCAAACACGTCCAGCCGGGTTTGAAAAAGTCGGTACTACATAAATACGCTTTGGATTATGTTTCTTTAATTTACTCTCTAAATCATCTGGAAGCATCCCGTTATCGTCTGAGTCAACAGCTACAACCTTTGCTT
>NZ_JAHPIV010000111.1 GCF_019039105.1 Desertibacillus haloalkaliphilus
TGTGGAAGTACCTGCCTATCAGTATTGAAATACAACAATATGCAACGCAAGACGAAACGGTACGAAAAGATATTACCCAAGAAGCAAAGTCAGTTTATGACGAGGAAGTCCTTGATATGCCGTACAGTGTAGAACCAACAGAAAGCCCGAATACGGAGCAAGCCGATGAAAACCGAAGCCCATTTGATTAAGGCTCCTATTCCTTTGTGTTACACATGGATGGTCAAAGGCACTTCCGATCCTTTCAAATTAGCAGAAGACTATGTGAAAGATTACATCAAGACTAATGAGCCTGATATGCGCTTTGTTCGCATACAGGGCTTGTATGCATTATGTGAAAGGAGGTAGGGGCTTGAACTACCTAAAAGAAATAAACGGCTTCATGCGTTGGCTTGAAACGTCACCATTGAAGCCAACTACACAAGCACTGTGGTTACAGCTCATGGAC
>NZ_JAHPIV010000112.1 GCF_019039105.1 Desertibacillus haloalkaliphilus
CTTCTTATCCTTATTCATCCTCTCTCTCCCCTTTCTCTCCTTTCTCCTTCTCCCCCTCCCTTTTTTCCTCTTTCCTTCCTTTCCCCTTCCCTTTCTTCCCCTCCCTCCTCCTTTTCCTTCCTTTTTTTCTTCCCCTTCCCCCCCCCCTTCCTTCTCCTTCCCTCCCCTCTCCCTTTCCTTCTTCCCCCTTCTTTTCCCCTTTTCCTCCTTTTTTTTCCTCCCCTTTCCTTCCCCCTTTTCTCTTCCTCCCCTTTCTTTTCTCTTCCTCCTTTCTTCTCCCCCTCTCCCCCCCCCTTTTCCCTTTTTTTTTCTCCCCCTTCCCTCCTTCCTCCCCCCCCCTTTCTTTTTCTCCCTCCCTCTCCCCCTTCTTCTTTTTTTCTTTCCTTCCTCCCTTTCCTTTTCCTCTTTCCCTCCCTTCCCTCCCCCTTTCCCCTTCTCTTCTTCCCTT
>NZ_JAHPIV010000113.1 GCF_019039105.1 Desertibacillus haloalkaliphilus
GCTTTAGTGCTTGGCTAAATTTATGGTGAAGCTCATTTTTTGCCTCTTCAGTAAAATAGATCATAACATTACGGCAAATAATTAAATCATATTGATTTCCGAAGCGATCCGCAAGTAAATTTTGCTGCCTAAATTCAACAGTTCTTTTAATTTCCTCTTTTACTTGATATCCGATTGGCTCTTTCACAAAATATCTTGATAATATATCTGCAGGAACTTCCTTTAATGAACGTTCCGTATATAATCCAAGTTTAGCGCGCTCAAGGGTTGCACGATCTAAATCTGTCGCCAATATTGACACATTTCTAATTGGCATAAATTTAGACATAACCATAGCTAATGTGTAAGGTTCTTCACCAGCAGAGCATGCAGCACTCCATAGTTTTAACCTGGAACGCCCATGTAAAAGCCTAGGAAGAATCTTCCGCTCGAGCACTTCCCATCTC
>NZ_JAHPIV010000114.1 GCF_019039105.1 Desertibacillus haloalkaliphilus
CTTCCCCTCCCTCTTTTTTTCCCTCCTCTTTCCCTTTTCTTTCTCCCCTTTCCCTCCCTTTTTTTCTCTCTTTTTCCTCTTCCTTTTCTTTTTCTCCCCCCCCTTCCCTTTCCCCCTTCTCTCTTCCCTCCCTTCCTTCCTCCCCTCCCCTTTTCTCTCTCTCTTTCCCTTCCCCTTCTTTTTCCTCTTTCTCTCTCCTTCTCCCTTTCTCCTCCTCTTCTTTCCCCCTCCTTCCCCTCTTTTTTCCCTCTTCTCCCTTTTCTTCTCTTTCTTTTCTTTTTTTCTCTTCTTCTTCTCTTTCCTCCCCTTCTTTCTCCTCTTCCTTCTTCTTCTCTTCCCCTTTTTCTTCTCCCTCCCTCTTTTCCTCCTTCTCTTTCTCCTCTTTTTTTTCCCCCTCTTCTCCTTCTTTCTCCCCCTCTTCCTTTTTTTTTTCTTTCCTCCTCTT
>NZ_JAHPIV010000115.1 GCF_019039105.1 Desertibacillus haloalkaliphilus
ATCTCGATCCTCTCTAACGTTTTGATTTCCGAATGCAAATAGCGCACACGAATGCCTATTTCTTTTAAATAATCGGTTAAGTCCTCGGACATTTTTTTCGTCAACGTTGTGACAAGCACTCGTTCATTGCGTTCGACACGAGCGTGAATTTCTCCGATTAAATCATCAATCTGTCCTTCAATTGGACGAACATCAATCGTCGGATCAAGCAAGCCGGTAGGACGAATGATTTGCTCAACCATTTTCGGTGTATGTTCAAGTTCATAAGGCCCAGGCGTTGCTGATACGTATACAGCTTGATGGACCTTTTTCTCAAACTCTTCAAGCCGAAGAGGACGGTTATCGAGCGCTGATGGCAAGCGGAAGCCGTGATTAACAAGGACCTCTTTTCGAGCACGGTCCCCATTGTACATTCCTCTTACTTGAGGAACCGTCACATGCGACT
>NZ_JAHPIV010000116.1 GCF_019039105.1 Desertibacillus haloalkaliphilus
GCTGAGTACTGGTTTTCAAATTGAGCCTGCTATAGCAAAAAAAGAAGAAGTGCGTTTGGCAATTAATCGTTATTATGGAATTCAAAAGTCAATCGATCAAATGCTTGATGATATGATTACGAAAACAGATGATGAAACACTTTTGGACATGCAGCAATCTGATGATTCGCCGGTTGCAAAAATGATCAATCAGCTTATTTCTCAAGCGGTTCAAGAAGGAGCAAGTGACATTCACATAGATGCATTAGAATCGGAGACAATTATTCGCTTTCGGGTGGATGGAGTCCTTCGCCAAGAGAGAACGGTTCCGAAGAACATGCACAATGTTCTCGTTTCAAGGGTAAAGATTTTGGCCGAATTAAATATTGCAGAAAAACGTTTGCCTCAAGATGGTCGATTTAAAATTGATCTCGACCTTCGAAAAATTGATTTACGTGTATCTATC
>NZ_JAHPIV010000117.1 GCF_019039105.1 Desertibacillus haloalkaliphilus
CTGTACAATAAAGGGTGTACGTTTTTCCGTACACCCCTCAAATAATATTCCTCGTATTGTTGAAACAGTTTTTTCACTTCCTGTTTAACGTTATCAACAAGTGCAAGAGGAGCAACCACTTTAGCGTCACTGCCCCATGTGAGAATCCAGGCAACCAACCCATCACTAACCGCCGCTTTTGTCGTTAATAAAAAGCAATCCTCATCTAGTTTTTTTATATCTACATCCAACCCAAACCTGTCTAGAACGACATTGATTAAGTCCTTTTTAAAACGTATTTTTATCCATTCTTCTTGGCCTGCATACATATGAAATGTATTGTGAACATACTCGGAAATATTAATAGACGTCCGCTGGAATGACTGGTCCGTTATTTCAACCTTTCTCATTCTATCCACTCGATAATGGCGAAACTCCTCTTCATTTTCAAATATCCCAATTAAAT
>NZ_JAHPIV010000118.1 GCF_019039105.1 Desertibacillus haloalkaliphilus
TTTCAGTACCTAACGACAATTTAAATTTCCCTAGTTTTAAATCCACCGAACTAATACAAGCATTAGAATGACTAAAGATCCCCTCTAATTCTCCTTCTTTTTCAATCAATTTCGTACGATAATCATTTAATCTATCATATAGTTTCCCAATCCAACAAAAAAGAACCAAATATAAAAGGATACCGAAGAACAGAAAATATGCCAAAGAGGCTTCAGTTAAAGAGTGAAGAGATGTTAATGCCAAACCTATTAAAAGTAAAATAATGATTGGATTTTGTTGATCGTATAATTTCACTAGTTTCACCTGCTTTCATTAAACCAAGTCATCCAATGATCTCAATTCATTGGTTTCGATAAATTTTTTCTCTCCAACCTGCGTTCGTGAATATTCGTAAAGGTATGATAGTTTTGATCCAAAGCATGAAACCTTAAAATATACACGCC
>NZ_JAHPIV010000119.1 GCF_019039105.1 Desertibacillus haloalkaliphilus
TTACATATACTTACAAAAACGATGTTGAAATTTGTTTAAAAACCACTAATAATGCGCTTCCCCAGGAAATGAGCGCTGCATGTCACTAACTGATTTTTTTCTCCAATCTTTTTATTCTAACATGAAGATCGTTAAGCATTTTTTCTTGCTTCACTTTCTGATGATTTACTAAATATTCTTCATCTGCAAGAGCTAATTTAGAATAGTATATTGCTTTTTCATAATCTTTTATTTGATGTTCATGTATTTTAGAACATTCAACTGCAGCTAAATACGTGTACTTTTTTGTCCCCACCAGAGAAGAAAAGCTTTCTAGTGCCTTCTCCCAATTCTTTTCTTTTTTTAAACACGTAGCATAAGCAAACATGCTCGCTTCAGCTACACTTGATCCTACTCCCTTTAATAATTCGTATTGAGCCATAGAAATCTCTTTCTCCCCTATCG
>NZ_JAHPIV010000120.1 GCF_019039105.1 Desertibacillus haloalkaliphilus
TCTTTCTCTTTTTCTCTTTCCTTCCTCTCTTTCTCCCTTCCCTTTCTTTTCCTTTTTTTTTTCTTCTTTTTTTTCTCTTTTTTTTTCTTCTTCCCCCCCTTTTTTTCCCCCTTCCTCTTTTTCTCCCCTTCCCCTCCTCTTCCCCCCTTCCTCTCCCCCTCCCCCCCCCTCCTCCCTTTCCCTTCCTTTCCTTCCTCTCTTTCCTTTCCTTCCCTTTCCTCTCCTTTCCCTTCCTTTCCTTTTTTTTCTTTTCTCTCCTTCCTCTTCCTTTCTTCCCCCCCCCTCTCTCCCCTCCCTTCCCCTTTCCCCCCCTTTCTCTTTTCCCCCCCTCCTTTCCCCTTCCCTTCCTTCCTTTTTTTTTCCCCTCCCCTCCCCCTTTTTTCCCCCCCCCTCCCTCTCCCCCCTTTTTCTTCTTCCCCTCTTTCTTTCCTCCTCTTTTTTTCC
>NZ_JAHPIV010000121.1 GCF_019039105.1 Desertibacillus haloalkaliphilus
CCCTCTCTTTCTTCCCTCTTTTTCCCTTTTTTTCCTTTTCTCTCCTTTCTCTCCTTTCCTCTTTCTCCTCTCCCTTCCCCCTTCTCCCCCTCCCTCTTCTTTTTCTTCTCCTTTTTTCTCCTTCTTCTTTTTCCTTCCTCTCTCTTTTCTTCCTCTCTTTTCCTTCTTTCTCTTTCCTTTTTTCTTTCTCCTCCCTCTTTCTTTTCTCTTCCCTTCTCCCTTTTTTCTTTCCCCTTTTCTCTTCTTCCCTTTCTTCTTCCTTCCCTCTCCCCTTTTCTCCTCTCCCTTCTCCCCTCCCTCTCTCCTTCTCTCCTTCTTTCCCTTCTTCCTCTCTCTTTCTCTCTTTTTCTCTTCCTTTTTTTTTTCTTCCTTTTCCCCCTCCCCTTTTTTCCTCCTTTTCTTCCCTTTTCCCCCCTCCCTTCCCTTCCCCTCTTTCTCTTCCTT
>NZ_JAHPIV010000122.1 GCF_019039105.1 Desertibacillus haloalkaliphilus
GAATAAGGGTGATTTTCCCTTTTTGAATATTCTCTTCTACTTCCTAGCTTCTAACTTCATTTGCTGTACAAACTCTTCTAATGAAGCAGATGCCGAATCTTGCTCACCATACTTTCTGATGTTCACAGCTTTTGCTTCCAGTTCCTTATCGCCTAATACGAGCATATATGGAATCTTTTGCATTTGTGCTTCACGGATCTTGTAGCCAAGCTTTTCATCACGCTCATCAATTTCCACTCGAACTCCTACTGCTTGGAGTTCTTCTTGTACTTTCTTCGCGTATTCAAGGTGCACATCATTAGAAACAGGAATAATTTGTGCTTGTATTGGAGCTAACCAAGTCGGGAATGCCCCTTTGTACTCTTCAAGTAAGAAAGCAACAAAGCGCTCCATTGTTGATACAACCCCACGGTGAACAACGACGGGACGATGTTGTTGCCCAT
>NZ_JAHPIV010000123.1 GCF_019039105.1 Desertibacillus haloalkaliphilus
GTACTTTACTTTGTCTTTATAACGGTTAAATAAAGTGATGGCATAGCGTTCGAAGAATGAAATGACTTCACGGTTTCTCCAACCACCATACTCAGTAATTAAATATAAAGGCATTTCATAGTGGGAGATCGTTACAACTGGCTCGATTCCATGCTTTAAGCACTCGTCGAATACACGGTCGTAAAATGCTAGGCCTTCCTCGTTTGGCTCAAGCTCGTCTCCTTTAGGGAAAATACGAGACCAAGCGATTGACATACGGTATGTTTTAAATCCTAATTCAGCAAATAATGCGATATCGTCTGCGTAACGATGATAAAAATCGATCGCTTCGTGGTTTGGGTATGTCGTGTATTTCTTTGTATCAATTTTAAAATCGAATCCGGGTTTTGAGATGACATTTAAACGGACTTTTCCACCAGGCATCACATCTGCCAGGTTCATCC
>NZ_JAHPIV010000124.1 GCF_019039105.1 Desertibacillus haloalkaliphilus
GGCTGTCAGTATACCGGGCAAAGAGACTCAAACGGTAGAAGGATCAGTAGAAGGCTTCATCGCCGAAGAACCGATCGGCGAAAACGGCTTCGGATACGACCCGATTTTCATCGTCAAAGACAAAGACCAGACGATGGCCGAGTTATCACCAGAGGAGAAAAACAAGATCAGCCATCGAGCGGTTGCGCTTCAAAAGCTTTCATCACTGCTAGACGCAAATGAATAAGGGGGAATGAAGCCATGAAGATACTCATCATTAGTGACAGTCATGGACTCACAGACGAACTTCAAACCATTGCCCAACGGCATGCGGCTGAAGTGGACATGATGATTCACTGCGGAGATTCAGAACTCGAAACGAACCACCCAGCACTCGAAGGATACAAAGTCGTCAAAGGAAATTGTGACTTTATGGGCGATTTTGAAGAAGAGCTCCTGCTC
>NZ_JAHPIV010000125.1 GCF_019039105.1 Desertibacillus haloalkaliphilus
CCTGTGGAAGGACGATAAAGCGCATGTTTTGTCCACCTGTGAATCCTAAAGAGCGTGCGGCTTCAGTTTGTCCGTTATCGATGGACTGAATCCCTGCACGAATAATTTCTGAGAAATAAGCTCCTGCATTAATCGCTACTGTAATAATCCCTGCCGGTACTCGGTCAAGTGAAATGAATTCAAGTGTATTTAGCCCAAAATAAATGAAAAATAGCTGTACGATAAATGGCGTACCTCGAATGGCATTGACAAAAACGAGTGAAATAAAGTTCAAGATTTTAAATGGTGACAGGCGGAATAGCGCCACAATCAACCCGATGATAAAACCTAAAATGATAGCAACAACAAAGATATATAAAGTGGTTTGCAAACCATCCATTAAATACGGAAATGCATTAACAATCGTATCCATGTTTCTCCCTCCCTAATTCACATACGGT
>NZ_JAHPIV010000126.1 GCF_019039105.1 Desertibacillus haloalkaliphilus
GAACTTGTCTGTGATTTCATAGCTGGTTGTGATGGTTTCCATGGACCAAGTCGTAAAATGATTCCAAACCGTACAGAAAATCAAAAGATTTATCCTTTTGGTTGGCTAGGAATTCTTGCAGAAACCCCAATTGCAAACCCGGAATTAATCTATTCTAATCATGAGAGAGGGTTTGCACTTATTAGTCAGCGAACACCTGAAATTCAACGTCATTATATTCAAGTAGATCCGAATGATGATATTGCAAATTGGTCAGATGACCGTATCTGGACTGAACTAAAAGCACGAGTGGAAACAGATGGATGGACGTTACCAGACGGACCAATTATTCAAAAGAATATTGTATCTATGCGAAGTTTTGTGTGTGAACCGATGCAGCACGGTCGATTATTTATTGCGGGAGATGCAGCACATATCGTACCGCCTACTGGAGCAAAAGG
>NZ_JAHPIV010000127.1 GCF_019039105.1 Desertibacillus haloalkaliphilus
TGATTAGTATCAACAAATCAAAGCCGATTTGTTCATTCAAATCGGCTTTTTATTTTCCGCACCCATACCCATTAAAGAGGAGACGCTAACGATGCACCCTGAAACGCTTGTATCACCGCGCCGTAATTGGCAAGATTTCACGTTAAATGTCTTAAATGGTAATAGCCTCGGCATTATCATTGCTCTGTTGCCACCTGCTTTAACAAGCCAGGTCTTATTACTTTTCGGTCAACATCCTTTGGTTCGTCTCATCACCATGATGACGAGTGTCTCACAAAGCATGTTGCCAATTATTGCTGCGTTTGCCGTCGGTTATTTCCTACGGCTCAGTACGTTAGCGTCCGCCTCAATCGGTCTAGCGAGCGTCGTCTCAGCCGGTGTAGTGACGATTAATCCGAACAACACCTATACCCTAGCCGGTACCGGCGCGATTTTGAAC
>NZ_JAHPIV010000128.1 GCF_019039105.1 Desertibacillus haloalkaliphilus
TACTACAGCTAAACTTTTCCAAAAGTTAGAATCTAAAAAACAACGTAATCAACGGCGCAGAAGAGGTCTATAGATCTAAGAAGCCAGCTAGCAAACGAGGGCACTGAAAAGGTAAACCTACAGTGCCCTCAACGCTGACTATTTTTAACTATTAAAATATATTCCTTTAACATATTTAATCTCTTCTTTTAATCCTGTCTTCAAATCAACTTTTGGTCTATATTGTAACAGTTGTTCCGCTCTTTTTATATCTGCCCACGTATGCTTTGGCTCTCCGATTGCTGCATCTACGAAATGTAAGGTTGCTTTTTTATTTAATAACTTTTCCAATTCCTTAATAATATCTAATACCGATGCTCGTTCTTTTCCACCGATATTTATCGTTTCTCCTATGACTCCTTTTGCGTGTAAACCAGATGCTGTTGCAACGACACAATCT
>NZ_JAHPIV010000129.1 GCF_019039105.1 Desertibacillus haloalkaliphilus
GAACAATCTCGCACTGTATCAAAAGCTGTTCGACCATGCGGCCACAGCCTTGGCCGGCGATCTGCATCCGGAATATCTGTCCTCGAAACTCGCGCGCGAGCGTGCAGCTACCGATGGGCTGCCTTTGCTGGAAGTGCAGCATCACCACGCCCACGTCGCGGCTTGCCTCGCCGAGAACGGTCATCCGCTCGACGGGCCGGCGGTGCTCGGCATCGGGCTCGATGGGTTGGGATGGGGTGGCGACGCCCCGCTATGGGGCGGCGAATTCCTGCTCGCCGACTACCGCAATTATCAACGTCTCGGAACCTTCAAGCCGGTCGCGATGCCGGGCGGTGCGCAGGCGGCCCGTGAACCCTGGCGAAATCTCTATGCCCATCTCATGGCCGAGATGGCGTGGCCCGCCTTCACGATGAACTTCGAAGACCTCGACGTACACGCC
>NZ_JAHPIV010000130.1 GCF_019039105.1 Desertibacillus haloalkaliphilus
CCCTCCCCTCTCTCTTCCTCCTCTTCCCCTCTTCCCCCCTCCTTTCCTCCCCCCTCTTCTCCCTTTCCCCCTCTTTTCCCCTCCCTCCCCTCTTTCCCCTTCCCCTTTCTTTTTTCCTTTTCTCTTCCCCCCTTTTCCTCTCTTCTTTCCTCTCTCCTCCTCTCCTCCCCTCTCTCCCTTTTCTCTTCTTCTCCCTTTTTCCTTTCCTCCTCCTCTCTTCTTCCCCTTCCCTCCCCTTTTTTCCCTTCTCCTCTCTCCTTTCTTTTTTTTCCTCCTTCCTTCTTCCTTTTCCTCCCTCCCCCCTCTCTCCTCTCTCTTCTCCCTTTTCCTTCTCCTTTCCCCCTTTCTTCTTCCTTTCCCTCTCTTTTCCTTTCCTTCCTCTCTCTCCCCCTCCTTCTTTCCCTTTTTCTTCCTCTTTCTTCCTCTCCTTCTCTCCCC
>NZ_JAHPIV010000131.1 GCF_019039105.1 Desertibacillus haloalkaliphilus
TTTATTGATTGCCCTAATAATACCAGATAACATGCAACTTTTGACAGTTCAAAGACAATATTAAGTAGAACTTACTGGTATAATAATATCTCAGGGATATAAGAGAAGGAGTTTTTGACATGGGACGTAAGCGACAAGTATCTGTAGCAGGTGTTGTGATTGCATTAGGCGTTTTTGCTTTGCAACAAACCGTTCTAAAGGACAACAATGGCACACAAGTAACGAAGACAAATTATGCACAATCCAGTGTAAAGTCTGATGCGAAGGTTAATTACGGTAGCACATCAGATGAGCACCCAAATGAGTCATTGGCATCATCAGTTTTGACTGCCAATGTGGTGAAGCAATTGGGCACGAATAGCGTGCGTTTTAATGGTAACGGTGCGTTTATTCTTAACGATAATAAAACTGATTTGAACGCTAAAGTAAGTTCAGCAC
>NZ_JAHPIV010000132.1 GCF_019039105.1 Desertibacillus haloalkaliphilus
TTCCTTCTTTTTCCTTTCCCCTTCTCCCTTCCCTTCCCTTCCCCTCCCCCCTCTTTCCTTTCCCCCCCCCTTTTTCTCCCTCTCTTCCTCCTCTCTTTCTCCTCTCCCTCCTCTTTCTCCTCTTCTCTCCTCCCCCCCCCCCCTCCCCTTCCTTCCCCCCCCTTTCCTTTTTTCCCTCTTCCCTTTTCCCCTCCTTTTTCCCCCCTTTTCCCTCTTCTTTTTCTCTCCCCTCTTCTCCCTCCTCTTCTTCCCTCTTTCCTTCCTTCCCCTCTCTCCTCTCCTCCTTCTCCTCCCTCTCCTCCCCCTTTCCTCCCCTCCCCCTTTTCCTCTCCTCCTTTTCTTTCTTTTCCTTCCCTCCTCTCCTCTCTCCTCTTTTTTTTTCTTCCCTCTTCTCCCTCCCTTTCTTCCTCCTCCTTCTTTCCCCCTCTTTCCTCTCTT
>NZ_JAHPIV010000133.1 GCF_019039105.1 Desertibacillus haloalkaliphilus
TTCTTCTCCCTCCTTCCTCCCCTTCCCTTTTTCCCCTTTCTCTTCCCCCCTCTTTCTCCTCTCCCCTCCCTTCTCTCTCCCTCTTCCTTCCTCCCCTCTTCTTTTTCCTTCCCCTTTTTCCTCCCTCCCCTCTTCCTCCTTTTCTTTTCCCTCCTTCCTTTTTTTCTCTCCCCTCTCTCCCCCTCTCCTCCCCTCTCCCCCCCCCCCCCCCCCCCTTTTCTCCCTTTCTCCTCCCTCCCCTCCCCCTTCTTCCTTTTCCCTTCTCCTTTCCCCTTCCCCTTCTTCTCCCCCTTCCCCCCCCCTTCTTCCCCTTCTTTCCCTTTCCCCCTCTCTTTTTTTTCCCTTCTTCTTTTCTCCCTCTCCCCTTTCCTTCCCTTTCCCCCCTCCTCCCCTTTCTCTCCCCCTCTCCCCTTTTTCCCCTTCCTCCCTCTTTCTCTT
>NZ_JAHPIV010000134.1 GCF_019039105.1 Desertibacillus haloalkaliphilus
TGTTTACGCTGAGGCATTCACAGGTTCAAACGTTAACTGGAGAAATACTTAACATTGAAATAAAGTCCTCTTCGTTGGACTTATCCTCTGAACTATCTTATAGAAAGATACTTACTTCGATTATCATCAGCCTGAGTAGTGGTCTCATCGTTCTTGTGCTATTAATGGTTGGTTGGACGCTATATATTTCTAAAACGATTTTACATCCACTTAAAGAAATTTACACAGCAACAGAAGAAATGCGTGACGGCAACCTGAATTATGAGATTCACTACAAAAGAAATGATGAGATAGGCAGGTTCATTAAAGGTTTTAATACGATGCGAGATCATTTGAAACTATCGATTGCTAAGCAGCAGCTTTATGAAAACAATCGTAAGGAATTAATCGCAACAATCTCTCATGATCTAAGAACACCACTTCAGTCTATTAAGGGC
>NZ_JAHPIV010000135.1 GCF_019039105.1 Desertibacillus haloalkaliphilus
TCCCCTCCTCCTTCCCTCCTTTCCTCCTCTCCTTCTCCCCCCTTTTTTCCCTTTTTTCTCCTTCTCTTCTTTTCTTTTCTCTTTTTCCTTTCCCCCTCTCTTCCTCCCCCTCTCCCTCCCTCCCCCCTTCCTCCTCTCCCCCCCCTCTTTTTCCTTTTCCTTCCCTTTTTCTTTCCTTCCCTCCCCCCCTTTTTCCTTTCCCCTCTTCTCCTTTCTCCTCTTCTTTCCCTTTTCCTTCTCTTCTTCCCTTTTCTCCTTTTTTTCCCTTTCCTTTTTCTTTTTTCTCTTTTCTTCCTTTTCTCTCCCCTTCTCCTTTTTTTTCTTTTTTTCCTTTTTCCCCTTCCCCTTCTTTTTCCTCCTCCTTCCTTTTTTCTCCTCCTCTCCCCTCTTTCTCTTTCTTCCCTTCTCTTTTTCCCTCCTTTTCCTCCCTCTTCTT
>NZ_JAHPIV010000136.1 GCF_019039105.1 Desertibacillus haloalkaliphilus
ATTCTCAACTGTAAAACCATACTCTTTTAAGATTTTACTAGCTGGCGCTGAAGCACCAAATTGGTCTATCGCGATCACTTTGCCATTGTCACCAACATATTTATGCCATCCAAGCGATGAACCCATTTCTATTCCGACACGAGCTTTAATGTGAGGTGGTAATACACTGTTCTTATATTCTTCTGATTGTTGTTCAAAACGGTCCCAACTAGGCATGCTTACAACGGAAACAAAAATGCCTTCAGCCTCTAATTGTGTCTGTGCTTCAACTGCTAATTGTACTTCAGAACCAGTTGCAAGTAATACACCAGCTTGTTCTCCTCCTACTTCTGATACAACATAAGCTCCTTATGTTACGCCTTCATAAGCAACATCTAAAGACTTGGAATTCGTCATAAGATCTTGACGGCTTAAAACAAGCATTGTTGGCTTGTCT
>NZ_JAHPIV010000137.1 GCF_019039105.1 Desertibacillus haloalkaliphilus
GCTGTACTCTGCGCGAAGACCTTATGCAAGAGGTAGAACGAATTGTTGACACGGGCGATATAGATTATATCGTTATTGAATCTTCTGGAATTAGTGAGCCTGTCCCTGTTGCACAAACATTTACGTATATTGATGAAGAGCTAGGGATCGACTTAACGAAAAAGTGTAAGCTTGATACAATGGTGACGGTTGTAGATGCGAACCGCTTTTGGGATGATTATGCATCAGGCGAAACGCTACTTGATCGTAAAGAAGGGACAGATGAATCTGACACACGTGAAATTTCAGATCTACTAGTCGATCAAATTGAGTTTGCCGATGTGATTATTGTCAATAAGATTGAGATGTTAAAAGAAGTAGATAAAAATGAGTTACTAGAGTTCATAAGAAAATTAAATGCAGATGCTGATATTATTCCAACTTCATACTCTAAGGT
>NZ_JAHPIV010000138.1 GCF_019039105.1 Desertibacillus haloalkaliphilus
GTGTAGGTATGTTGCTAGCCGGTACAGCCGGTTACATCGACTCATATACCTTCGCCTTTCACGATAACCGCTTTGCAAGTTTCCAAAGTGGTAATCTGTTGCAACTTGGTATTAACGTTGCGTCTGGTAAGTGGCACGCGGCTAGTTTGTTTTTCTGGCCAGTCATTGCCTTCTTCGTTGGTGCGATTTTGAACCAAATCATCAAGAAGGCATCATTTAAGAATGAAGTGCAATGGGAAGAACGATCGGTCTTCATTGAGTTGCTTGGTGTTCTATTTGTTGCCTTCCTTGAGCTAGCCCGTGTGAACTCATTGATTGTGCTAAGTGTCTTGGCTATCTTCATGGCGATGCAAGCTGATACGTTCAGTAAGTTGCGTGGTATGCCTTACGCCACGGTTTTGAGCACTGGTAATTTGAAGACGTTCGGTGCAACGT
>NZ_JAHPIV010000139.1 GCF_019039105.1 Desertibacillus haloalkaliphilus
TTTCCTTTCTTCCCCTTTTCCTCTCTCCCTCTCTTCTCCCCTCCTCTCTCTTCTTCTTCCCTCTTTTTCTTCCCCCTCCTCCCTCTTCCCTCCCCTTTTTTTTTTCTCCTCTCTCCTCTCTCTTTTTCCCTTTCCTTTTTTCCTTTCTTCTCTCTCTCCTCCCCCTTTTCTTCTCTTCCTCCCCTTTCTTTCTCTTTTCTTCTCTTCCTCTCCCTTTCTCCCCTCTTTTTCTTTCCTCCTTCTCTTTCTTCTTTTTCCTTTTTTCCCTCTCCCTCTCTCTTCCTTTTTTTTCTCCTCTCCTCCCCCCTCCTCCTCCTTTCTCTTTTTTTTCCCTTCTTTCTTCCCCCTCCTCTTTTTTTTTCCCCCTTTCCCTTCTTCCCCCCTTCCTCCTTTTTCCCCCCCTCTCCTCTTTTCCTCTCCTTTTTCTTTCCCTTT
>NZ_JAHPIV010000140.1 GCF_019039105.1 Desertibacillus haloalkaliphilus
TTTCTATATAGCCGAGAGAGGATTCAGGCTATATTTACAATAAATAAATATACTCTTCCCCCTACGCCTAATACTGTATTTCGTCCTTTTCCTTTTTCTTAAAACTACTAAAATTTAGATCTACCATTTATTAAAGTATGAAGTTATAATTATCTAGAAATTTACATTTTTTTATATGGAGGAATGTTATGTGAAAGGCTTGTTCATGTCGTTATTGGTTGTGTTAGGTCTTGTTGTATCTCCACTCTACTCATTTGCAGCGGTTGATAAAACTGAATTGCAAGACTATCTAAATGAAGTTGGTTGGACAAAAGTAGAGCTAGAAGAGTATTTAGACTTTTACGGAGTTACATTGGATGAATTTTATGATTTAGAGGATTTAACTTCATTTTTAGGGCCTGTGTTAACAGAAGATAACTTAGCAGAAGCACTAGC
>NZ_JAHPIV010000141.1 GCF_019039105.1 Desertibacillus haloalkaliphilus
TTTTCCCCCCTTTTCTCCCCCTCCTTTTTCCTTTCCCTTCTTCCCCTTCCCCTCCCCCCCTCTCCTTTTTTTTCTTTTCTTCTCCTCTCCCCCCCTCTTCCCTCCCTCTTTCCTTTTTCCTCTCTCTTCTCCTTTCCTCCTCTCCTCTCTCTCTTCTCCTCCCCCCCTCCTCCCCCCTTCTCCCCTCCTCCTTTCTCTTTCTCCTTTTCCTCTTCCTTCTCTCTTCCCTTTCTCTCTCCCTCTTTTTTCCCTTCTTTTCTTCCTCTCCCTCTCCCTTCCCCCTCTCTTTCCTTTCCCTCTCCCCTCTTTCCTTTTTCCTTTTTCTCTCCTCTTCCTTCTTCTTCTTCCCTCTTCCCCTTCCTCTCTCTCCCTCTTCCTCCCTCTCTTCCTTTCTTCCCCCTTTTTCTTTTTTCCCCTCTTCCTCCCTTTTCTCCC
>NZ_JAHPIV010000142.1 GCF_019039105.1 Desertibacillus haloalkaliphilus
TCCTAGACCACCATGGATACTATGCTCTTCAACTGTAATGATGTGTCCAGTTTCTTGTGCTGCTTTTACGATAGCTTCCTCATCAAGCGGTTTAATCGTATGCATATTGATCACTCGACAATCAATTCCCTCCTGCTCTAATGTTTCTGCTGCATCCAAGGCAACTCGAACAGTCTCGCCACTTGCAATAATCGTTAAATCTTTCCCCGCTCTCATTGTAACCGCTTTTCCTATCTCAAAATCGTACTCCTCTGATACATAGCAATCTTCAACTGGATTACGACCAATCCTTACATAAACCGCCTTATCATAATGGACTAATGCTTCAATCATTTTCTTTGCTTCATGACGATCAGCTGGCATCATGACATCTAATCCAGGTATCGCACGAGTAACAGCTAAGTCTTGTAACGAGTGATGGGACATTCCAAGCG
>NZ_JAHPIV010000143.1 GCF_019039105.1 Desertibacillus haloalkaliphilus
GGAATGAAGTTCATGGAAACAAGCTGTTCATAAAATTGTTCGAACGCTTCTTGACGTTTTTCCACTGTAGTTTCAACTGATGCAAGTCCTGTCGCATTTCGCTTTGCAATTTGCTCATAATAAATTTCAAGAGGCTTCTCAATTGTATCAAGTGAACGAGTTACGATTCCTGTTTCTGCCTCGTCCCCTTCAAGCACTCCTCGGAACTCTTCATCAACGAGTACCTTTGCATGATTTTTCACTTGGTCAAGCTCCATCACAAATCCATATCCACGTGCAGGAAACTTAGGGTCGTCTTTTACGGTTAAAACGACGAAATCCCCTTCTCTAAGTGTTTTCTTCTCTGTATCTTTAAACGTGTAACGGTCTAACATTACGAGTCTTGATACGCCTTTTTGAGTAATATGCATATCGCTTGTGATTGGGTGTACTTG
>NZ_JAHPIV010000144.1 GCF_019039105.1 Desertibacillus haloalkaliphilus
GGGACGGATTCGAACCGCCGAACCCTGAGGGAGCGGATTTACAGTCCGCCGCGTTTAGCCACTTCGCTACCCCTCCACAACTGTTCAATTCAACTCTTATATAATAACAAACCTTAAAATACATTGCAAGGTTTGAATAACTATTTAGATTTTATTGCAGGTTATCTGCAAACCTGTGCTTCTGCGTTGCTAGCGTTACTCGCCGCAATCTAGCAAAGAAGCTTTTAAACCAGTTTGCTCCTGCACTACTATCGTTGCTCGTCGCATGTCAGAAACGAAGTTAGACATTGTGAAAACCATGCTCCTGCGTCGCTATCGCTACTCGTCGCAAGCTAGCAAAGTAGTTGAATCAAGTTGTAAGCTTGGTGCCGGCCAGAGGACTTGAACCCCCAACCTACTGATTACAAGTCAGTTGCTCTACCAATTGAGCTAG
>NZ_JAHPIV010000145.1 GCF_019039105.1 Desertibacillus haloalkaliphilus
GTTTTCGACAACAACGGAAGATAAAGGCGGTGATGTTGTTAACAAAAAGCCTGTTACGGATAAATGGACAGAAGCCGAACTTGACAAAGTACTTAATCACTTTAAAGGTGAAATTATTCAAGTTCCTCCAATGTATTCTGCAGTCAAAGTCAATGGCAAGAAACTGTATGAGTATGCCCGTGCTGGTAAGGAAGTAGAACGTCCTCAAAGAACTGTGACGATTCACTCCTTGGATCGATTATCCGATATTACTTATAAGGAAGATACGGCCTCATTTCGGTTTCGTGTCCATTGTAGCAAAGGGACGTACGTTCGAACATTGGCCGTTGATATAGGAAATAAGCTCGGATATCCCGCACATATGTCTGATCTCGTTCGTACATCGTCAGGTCCGTATTCTCTAGAGAATAGTATAACGTTTGAGCAATTAGAG
>NZ_JAHPIV010000146.1 GCF_019039105.1 Desertibacillus haloalkaliphilus
TATGTATGCTTCTTATTTGTCTGTTGCTATGTTTTGTCATTTTTCGTCCATTGACTGTCAAAAAAATAGTGCATCTTACTTAGAAAATTAAAAAAATTATGATATCATTATTTAAGTAAGTTAATTAAATTGATGAGAAAAGGAGTCTTACAAATGAAAGCACTACGCTGGCACGATCAAAAGGACATTCGACTAGAGGAAATTGATGAACCAACAGTTGCTCCAGGAAAAGTGAAACTGAAAGTAAAATGGTGCGGCATTTGCGGTAGTGATTTACATGAATATTTAGGCGGACCGATCTTTATTCCTGTGAATGAACCTCATCCACTTACAAAAGAAAAAGCACCCATTACACTGGGACACGAGTTCTCTGGTGAAGTTGTAGAAGTTGGAGAAGGCGTGAGTAATTACAAAGTAGGCGATCGAGTGGTTG
>NZ_JAHPIV010000147.1 GCF_019039105.1 Desertibacillus haloalkaliphilus
GTTCTGAAGATGACCCTTTCATATGGCCCATACTCTCAAGTAATGTATGTATATTAGAGGAAATCCCTTGCAATGAGCTTTCTATGTTTTCTGTTGCACGTGAGGTTTCGCTTGAGAGCTTTTGAACCTCGCTCGCTACCACACTAAAACCCGCTCCCTCTTTCCCTGCCCTGGCCGCTTCAATTGAAGCATTCAACCCTAGCAAACTCGTTTGCTTAGAGATACCTTTGATCATTTTTGTAATATCTGAAGTTTTTTTCGAGCTTTCAAGTGTTTGCTGTGTTTGGAATGTCATTTCCTCACTTGTCGCAGAGAGCTCTTCTGAATGAGCCGCCACCACATGTACCTTTTCTTGAATACTTTGAATGATGTCATTCAATGACTCCATATACGCCTCAAGTTCTATTTGATTTTTAAGTGGAAAACCTAAAGC
>NZ_JAHPIV010000148.1 GCF_019039105.1 Desertibacillus haloalkaliphilus
GATGCTTATTGATCCAATCAACTAGGATTTTAACATGCTCCTTTACGATAAAATCAATATCCGCTGGGTAATGCCATTGTGCCTTGTGCAATTCATACTCGTCCGTATCAAGCAAGCGCTTTTCACCATCTGGAAAGACCTTTACGTCCAAATCATAATCCACGTACTTCAAAGCTTCTTTATCTAAAACAAACGGAGAAGCTAAATTACAATAATAAGACACCCCATTATCTCGTATCATCGCGACGATGTTGAACCAATACTTACGATGAAAATACACAATTGCGGGTTCACGCGTCACCCAACGACGACCGTCATCTTCGGTCACCAAGGTATGGTCATTCAACCCAATAATTGCATTTTCACTCGTCTTAAGAACCATCGTGTCACGCCAAGTTCGGTGCAAACTGCTGTCATGCTTGTAGCTCTTGAT
>NZ_JAHPIV010000149.1 GCF_019039105.1 Desertibacillus haloalkaliphilus
GACCCAGGGCTTCCTATCATTACAATTGAAGGCGATCATACAGACTTCGTTTCCTCACAGCAAGATTACCAGCAAATTGTACAGAACATAAAGGAGCAAGTACTATGAAAAATATTGAAATACCAAAGGATGCTGTCATTACAATTGCAGGGACAGTTGGTGTCGGAAAATCGACCATGACGAAAACAATAGCGGACAAGCTAGGGTTTCAAACTTCTCTCGAAAAAGTAGATGATAATCCATACTTAGAGCCTTTTTATTCGGATTTCCAAAGATGGAGCTTTCATTTACAGGTCTATTTTCTAGCTGAACGTTTTAAGGAACAGAAACGAATCTTCGAGTCTGGTGGAGGTTATGTACAAGATCGGTCAATTTATGAGGACACTGGTATTTTTGCTAAAATGCACGCAGACAAAGGTACCATGTCAGAGGT
>NZ_JAHPIV010000150.1 GCF_019039105.1 Desertibacillus haloalkaliphilus
TCTCCTTTTTTCTTTCCTCCCTTCTTCTCCCTCCCTCCTTTTCTTTTTCTTCCTTCTCCTCTTCTCCTTTCTTTCTTCTCCCCTTTCCCCCCCTCCTCCCTCCCCCCTTTTCCCTCTTTTCCTTCTCCTTTCTTCCCCTCCCCTCCCTTCTTTCTCTTTCTCCCTCTCTTTTCTCTTCCTTCCCCTCCTCTCCCTTTCCCCTTCCCTCTTTTTTTTTTTCCTCTTCCTTCTTTTTCCCCTTTCCCTCCTCTTCCTTTCTCTCTTTCTTCCCCTTTTCCTTTCTCCCCCTTTTTTCCTTTTTTCCTTTCCCTTCCCCCCCTCCCTTTTTCCCCTCTTTCCTCCCCCCTTTTTTCTCTTCTTTTTTCCCTTTTTCCTCTTCTCCCCCCTTCCTCTCCTTCCTTTCCTCCTCCCTCCTCTCCTCCCCTCCTTCCT
>NZ_JAHPIV010000151.1 GCF_019039105.1 Desertibacillus haloalkaliphilus
GCTGACGATTCTGAAACAGAGTTCGAGAACGACGATGAAGATAACGAATCTGTATCAGAAGAGGAAGATGAGTTCGAAGAACCGGAAGAGGATGACGAACAACCTGAGGAGTCAGAAGAAGAGATAGAAGAAAACGATGAGGAACCAGGCTCCGAAGAAGGTGAAGACTCTGAAGAACAGCCTGAAGGGTCTGAGAACGAAGAAGACGAGGGATCTGGGTCAGAGGACCAAGAGGAAGAACCCGAAAAGATAGACGACGAGGAGCCGGAAACGGAGGATCCGAACGAGGAACCTGAAGAGTCCAAGGGAGAACCTGAGCCAGAGGATCAAGACGAAGAGCTGGAAGAATCTGAGGACGAAGAGGACCCAGAAGAGGCGTCTGAACCGGAGGATCAGGATGAAGTGACTGAAAACGAAGAGGGATCGGAAGAG
>NZ_JAHPIV010000152.1 GCF_019039105.1 Desertibacillus haloalkaliphilus
GCTTCCTTTCTACAAATCAAAACAGGCATTTGTTGAGCCACAATTATTTAAATAGGTCGACGAGGATGGCGTCCTTCTCTAAAAGCTCTATAGCTTGATCACGGTATAGTTTTTCATGCAAGTATGTAAAACGGTTCGGCTTAATGGTTGGAGCTAATTCTATTGCCTGTATAAACTCTTCTTTTTGTAGCGGTAACGTAGAGACAAAAGAAAAGAACCCTGTTCGTTCAAAGACTTTTGTCACTCGTTCTGTACGGTGGTTTTGAACTTTGGCCATAATATACGTAGCAATCCCTACTTGAATTCCATGCATTTGTGGTTGTTTAGTAATTTTATCTAATGCATGAGAGATTAGATGTTCTGAACCACTTATTGGTGAGCTATTGCCGCTAATAACCGTCGCAATTCCCCCCATTGTCATCGAACTAACT
>NZ_JAHPIV010000153.1 GCF_019039105.1 Desertibacillus haloalkaliphilus
GTATAAGCCATACGATGGGTTGCACCATAATTCCCTACGTGGCAATAACCTGTACTAATACCCATACGGATATGTAAGGCTGAATATCCCATTTTCTTCCATCGTTCGCGCAACAACTTCATTTGCTGACGCATAGCAATTGCCATTTCTACACAGGATTTGGCATCTTGCTCAACCCCTTGTGAATTCGGATCTCCAAAAAATATGAGAATCGCATCTCCCATAAATTTATCGACCGTCGCTTCATATTGCTTTGCAATTTCAGTCATATGACTTAAATAATCGTTCAGCAAGAAAGCTAAGTCATCAGGAATTAAAGTTTCTGATAGTTCAGTAAATCCCTGAATATCAGAAAAGAATACGGTCATTTTTTTACGTTTATATTCGATTTTTGCTTCGGCTTCCCCTCGCATAATCGACTGCCATAATTG
>NZ_JAHPIV010000154.1 GCF_019039105.1 Desertibacillus haloalkaliphilus
ATGCACTTACTGTAGATATTTCTCTCAAGAAATTAGACGAAGCTAAAGAAATGGGTGCCATGGCTTTATTCGGTGAAAAATACGGAGAAACGGTTCGTGTTGTAAAAGTAGGAGATTACAGCTTAGAGCTTTGTGGAGGCTGTCACGTTCGCAACACAGCTGAAATTGGTTTGTTTAAGTTAGTTTCGGAATCAGGAATTGGTGCAGGGGTACGCCGTATTGAGGCAGTTACCGGCAAGGGTGCCTATGAGCATATGAATGGACAAATTCAATTGTTAAAGGATGTTGCAGCGAACTTAAAAGTGAAACGAGTTCAAGATGTTCCTGCTAGGCTAGAAGCAACACAACAACAAATTCGTGATTTACAACGAGAAAATGAATCATTAACAGCAAAATTGGGTAATATGGAAGCTGGGAATCTCGTTAATGA
>NZ_JAHPIV010000155.1 GCF_019039105.1 Desertibacillus haloalkaliphilus
CTCTTCTCCCTGCTCTTGACTAGGATTTTCAAATTCAATAGCTGATGGCATATACTCAAATATTTGTCTTTGATTAAATGAATCAGCAATTGCTCTAAACTTCTGAGCGTCAACAACTGACATGGAAAACAGCAGGATAAAAAAGACTAAAATGAGGGTCATAAGATCTGAAAATGTCACCATCCACTTTGGTGCGCCTTTTTCTTCTTGGCGCTGGCGCTTACGAGGCAACATTCTCTTCACCTAGAACGTCTTCTTCGTATTTTGCTTTTTTATTTACTACTGAAAAAGCACTTAATTTTTCTTGCAGAACTTTCGGGTTTTGTCCAGATTGAACCCCAATAACACCCTCAATAATGATTTGTTTAATAAACACTTCTTCATCCGTTTTATTACCTAGTTTCGTAGCCATTGGTAAAAAGACTAGATT
>NZ_JAHPIV010000156.1 GCF_019039105.1 Desertibacillus haloalkaliphilus
GTGACGGGGTTGCAAACGATTAATGGTAACAAGTACTACTTTGGTGATGACGGAACGTACACATTGCGTAAGTCACAGTGGCTAACAATTGGTGGTGCCAAGTACTACGCAACGGCGGACGGTTCATTCGCCTCTGATGTGACAAAGATTGGTAATACCTACTATTACTTTGATCCAAGTACGAAGGCTCTTTCAACGAAGCGCAATTACATTCAAGCACGTTGGGGTAGCTGGTACCTAGTTGGTAATGATGGTACTGTCCAAAGCGGTTTGCAATCATGGGCCGGTAACTACTACTACTTTGATCCAAGTACTTATTTGAAGGTGACGAATACGACAATTAATATTAACGGTGTTGATTGGTATTTTGATGGTTCAGGTGTTGGTACGAAAAAGGCAAGTAGTGCCAATCAAGGTTCAGTCTATGAT
>NZ_JAHPIV010000157.1 GCF_019039105.1 Desertibacillus haloalkaliphilus
GAAATACCCTTGCAATTGAAATTCGTTGTTTTTGACCGCCTGATAGCTTTACGCCACGTTCTCCTACTTTCGTGTCATATCCTTCAGGAAGAGACATGATAAAATCATGCGCATTAGCCGCTTTGGCAGCCGACACAATTTTCTCAAAGGATGCTTCCGGGTCTCCCACAGCGATATTTTCTTTAATGGTGTCACTGAATAAAAATGTATCTTGGAGCACCATCCCGACTTGATTACGCAGGCTTCTTGCCTTGTACTCTTTAATATCAATGCCGTCAATTTCGAGTGATCCGCTTGTGACATCATAAAATCTTGGAATTAAGCTGACGAGTGTCGACTTCCCTCCGCCGCTCATTCCTACAAGCGCAACGGTTTGGCCTTTTTCTACTTTCAAGGAGATATTGTGTAAAATCTCTTCCTGTGTATGTT
>NZ_JAHPIV010000158.1 GCF_019039105.1 Desertibacillus haloalkaliphilus
TCCCCTCCCCTCCCCCTTCCCTTTTCCTCCTTTTCTTTTCCCCTTTTTCTCCCCTTTCTTCTTCTTCCCCTTTCCCCCTCCCTCCCCCCTCTCTCTTTCTCTCCTCCCTCTTCTCTTCCCCCTCTTTCTTTTTCTCCCTTTTCCCCTTCCCTCTCTCCTTCTCTCTTCTTTCTTCTCTTTCTCTCTTTCTTTCTCCTTCTTCCTCTCCTCCCTCTTTCTCTCTTTCTTTTTTCCTTTTCCTTCCTTCTTCCCCTCTTTGTTTCCGTCTTCTCCCTTCCTTTTTCTTCCCCCCCTGTCCCTCTCCCCCTCCTCCTCGCGTTCCCTTTCTCCCCTGCGCGTCCCCTTCTCTTTTTCGGCGGCTCCTCGTCTGCCCCCTCCCTCTCCTCTTCCCCTCTCCTCCCCCTTCCCCCCTCGTTCCCCGGTGTCTCT
>NZ_JAHPIV010000159.1 GCF_019039105.1 Desertibacillus haloalkaliphilus
ATCATTAATTTAATAGCATATCATATACTATTTTTTAGAACTATTAGCCAAATATAAATTTCCTAATTATTTTTAATTTTTTTCATCCCTACCTATAAATTCAATTTTTAAATTCTTAAAAATACAATTACTATTATACAAATAAACAAACTTATTTCCATCCCTTCTATTTCCTTCTTCTCATCTACTTTTTCTCTCTTACCTTCCCCTTCTTCCCTCCTCTTTCTTTCCTCTCTTTTTTTTTTTTCCTTTTCCTTTCTTTCCCCCTCTTCCTTCTCTCCTTTTCCCTTTTTCTTCTCCCTTCTCCCTTCTTCCCCCCTCTCCCCCCCTTTCCTCTCCTCTCCTCCCCCCTTTTCCCTCCCCTTTTTTTTTCTCTCTTCCCTCCCTCTTTTTCTCTCTCCCCTTTCCTCCTTTTTCCCTTCTTTTCTT
>NZ_JAHPIV010000160.1 GCF_019039105.1 Desertibacillus haloalkaliphilus
GGTCAGGAGAAAGCTACACCTCGACTCTGGCTGGAACGGACTGCGCTCGCGACACAGTGGCTTATCTTGCTCTGCTGGCTGCAGCTCCCCACCCAATGGGTCACCAGCATATATATAGTGCCTCTCTATATAGTGGCGGCGAGTTTGCATCTGTGGCGGCAACTGCGTTGGCATCTGCCATCGACCCTTGCGCATCCCCTGCTGTGGTCACTCCATCTCGCCTATCTGTTTATCCCTCTTGGCCTGCTCGCACTTGCGGCACATAGCGCGGGTCAGCCCATCACGTTGTCGATGGCCAGTCACCTGCTTAGCGCAGGCTGCATGGGGACCATGATTCTGGGTATGATTGCACGAGTCTCCCTCGGCCATAGCGGTCGAGCCTTGCAGGTAGGACGCAGGATCACTGGCGCATTCGCCCTGGTTATCGC
>NZ_JAHPIV010000161.1 GCF_019039105.1 Desertibacillus haloalkaliphilus
TTCACACTCCCTTACTACCTAAAAAAGGTAACCGCTAAGTAGAAACAACCTAGCCGTCACCTCTTTATGTTGCATTCATTTCGTTCCTTCTGCCAATTTAAACATTCCGATTGCCATCCCTATGCTCGTTAAATAAATGGCCCCCGTAAAGGCAAGTACAATAGCTACAGTTGCTCCAGTCATTGTCACCACTCCTTCTTACATCAAATTCTTACTCCCACTTTTATTATAATAAGAAGTGAACAATGTGACTGAGCTAGTTGTGTCTATAATTTTACAATTAATGGAATTATTAATATAAACACTATGATTAAATTGTTAAGAATATTAATGTCTTGCTTGTACTAATGAAGTAACATATTGTCCGTATAACAACCTAACTATGTGAGCAAAAAGTTCTTTTCTACTTACCCAACCACTCGTATAT
>NZ_JAHPIV010000162.1 GCF_019039105.1 Desertibacillus haloalkaliphilus
TCCAGTAGCAGAAGAGGCTGCTGATGAAGCAGCTGGTGAATATGATGCTACTGCGGCACGTGCTTCGTATGAAGCAAACTGCCTTGCTTGTCATGGTGGAAACCTTGAAGGTGGCGGTGGACCGAGATTAGCTGGAGAAGAGCACGATCCGGAGCATATTTATGATGTTATTATTAATGGCCAGAACACGATGCCGGCTATTAACATTCCATCTGAAGAAGCGGAAAATTTAGCGCAATGGATTTCTGCGCAGTAAGAAACATGAACCCATTCTCCTAGAAGAATGGGTTTTTTTAGTGGAAATGACAATATGTTTACACAAAGTGAAATGAAATTGTAACATAAAAGACCAACCCTTTTTATTTTTTAGGTGTTATAATGATGTAGATTACGACAAATGACGCGAAATTTTTTGGAATTTCAACAC
>NZ_JAHPIV010000163.1 GCF_019039105.1 Desertibacillus haloalkaliphilus
GTCCTGCTACTTCACTCATCGGTGTTAGTAATGGTAAGGTCCCATTGACTTCAACTGTTTCATACGCTATTGCTACTACTTCATTTTTCACAAGTGCCTCCGTCAAGAATGGTTCTGCGGCCAAATGCAGATACGTGAAGAGGATTAACCCTTTTCTAAAAAAACAATATTCTTCTCGCATAGGTTCTTTGACTTTCATAACCATTTCCGCTTCCTTCCACACTTGTGCTGCATGTGGTCTTAGCATAGCCCCTGCTTCTTTATAGTCGTCATCAGTAAAGCCACTTCCTCTTCCTGCTCCACTTTCAATTAAAACTGTATGTCCTGCTTGGGTAAAAGCCAAGACACCCGCAGGGGTTATGGCTACACGGTTTTCGTTGTTTTTAATTTCTTTAGGCACTCCAATTATCACGATGCTTCCTCCTAC
>NZ_JAHPIV010000164.1 GCF_019039105.1 Desertibacillus haloalkaliphilus
AGACCTAACTGCAGGTGTAGGCAAATTAGCAGTAGAAGATGAAGGGCGAATTGTTTATCTTTCTCCTAAAGATATTGCTTATCTGTTTCGCGAAGATCGAGAAACAATGATCTGTGCCAATGAACGAAAATATAGCTCAAGGACGCCAATTAAAGATTTAGAAGAAAAATTAAAAGGGTACCCCTTTTTTCGAACTCACAAAAGTTACTTAGTGAATTTAGACAAAATTGAAGAGTTAATCCCCTGGTTCAATGGTGCCTATCAATTAAAAGTCGTTGGGCAAAAAGAAGAAATTCCAGTCAGTCGAAATTATGTAAAGGCGCTAAGAGAGCGTCTAGAGTTGTGATATCCATTAAGGTGAATGCATAATGTGGGGTGCATTCGCCTTTTTTTATTATTTGGAACAACTTTTATTGCATGTGGGAC
>NZ_JAHPIV010000165.1 GCF_019039105.1 Desertibacillus haloalkaliphilus
CTCCGACTCAGATCATGCTAGAACGATACATCAAATCATGGCAGAACTTTGTCGAATGCACTCAATTATAAAATTAAAAAAGCATGACAGAAAAAGACTTCTGTCATGCTTTTTAAATAATTAGTTCACTTCATTGACATAAGGCAATAAAGCGATTTGACGAGCACGCTTAATAGCGATTGTCAATTGACGTTGGTACTTCGCTGAAGTTCCAGTTACACGACGAGGTAAGATTTTACCACGCTCTGAAATGAAACGTTTTAGAAGATCCGTATCTTTGTAATCGATTTTCGTAATTTTGTTTACAGTGAAGAAACAAACCTTACGACGCTTTGGACGACCACGACGAGCCATGAGACAGCACTCCTTTCAGATTATTATTTATCAAACACATTATTTTCCTACGAACAGTAAGAGAGGTCGTT
>NZ_JAHPIV010000166.1 GCF_019039105.1 Desertibacillus haloalkaliphilus
GGTCAGAGCATTGCAGTTATAAAAACTCAAAGCCTGTTTTAAGCAAATTCCCGACAAAAGGAGAGCATGTTCTTCAAGGTCCTGGGGAAGGCGCTGGAATCGTTGATATTGGAGACAACCAAGCGGTTGTATTTAAAATCGAATCACATAACCATCCATCTGCAATTGAACCGTATCAAGGAGCGGCAACAGGTGTTGGCGGAATCATCCGTGATGTATTCTCCATGGGTGCTCGTCCAATTGCGGTATTAAACTCTCTTCGTTTTGGTGAACTGACTTCACCGCGCGTGAAGTACTTGTTTGAAGAAGTAGTGGCAGGGATTGCAGGCTATGGAAACTGTATCGGTATTCCAACAGTCGGCGGAGAAGTTCATTTTGATCAAAGCTATGAAGGCAACCCGCTCGTTAACGCAATGTGTGTAGGG
>NZ_JAHPIV010000167.1 GCF_019039105.1 Desertibacillus haloalkaliphilus
GGAAAAGGAGAGAGGGGGGGGAGGAAAAAAAAGAAGAAGGAGGAAGAAAAGAAGAAAGGAAAAGGAAGAGGAAGGAGAAAAGAGGAGGGAGGAGGAGAAAGAGGGAAGGGAAAAGGGGAAAAAAGGGAGGGGAAGAGGGGGGGAGGGGAGGGGGGGGAAGGAGAGGGGGGAAGGGGGAGGGAGGGAGAGGAGGGGAGAGAAGAGGGGGGAGGGGAGGAGGAGGAGGGAAGGAGGAGGAGAAGGGGGGAGGAAAGGAGGGAGAAAGAAAGAAGAAAGAAGGGAAGAAGGAGAAAAGAAGAGGGAAGAGGGAGAAAGGGAGAAGAAGGAGGAAGAAAGGGAGGAGAGGGGGAAGGAGGGGAAGGAAAGGAAAGAGAGAAGGGGGGGAAAAAGAAGGAAGGAAAGAAGAAAAAAGAAAAGGGGGGGGG
>NZ_JAHPIV010000168.1 GCF_019039105.1 Desertibacillus haloalkaliphilus
TCCCTTCCTCTCCCTTCTCCCTTTCCTCTTTTTTTTCTTTTTTTTTTCTTCCCCTCTTTCTTTTTTTTTTTCCTTCTTCCCTCTTTTTTTTCCTCCTCCTTTTCCCCTTCCTCCTTTCCTTTTTTTTCCTCCCCCTTCCTTTTTTTTTTCTTCCTCTCTTCTCTCCTCCTTCTTCCTTCTTCCTTCCTTCTTCCTTCTTCTCTTTTCCCCTCTTTCTCTCTTCTTTTCTCTTTCCCTTTTTCCTCTTTTTTTCTCCCTCTTTTTTCTTTTTTTTTCTCTTTTCCCCCCCTCTTCTCCTTCTCCTCTTTTCTCTCTTTTCTTTTCTTTTTTTCTTCTTTTTTCTTCTCTTCCCCTTCCTCTTTCTCTTCTTTCTTTTTCTTTTCTTTCTCTTTTCTCTTTCTCTTCTCCCCCTCTCCTCTCCCCCT
>NZ_JAHPIV010000169.1 GCF_019039105.1 Desertibacillus haloalkaliphilus
GTTGTAAGCATTGAAAAGATTAATGAGTATTACCATTCTGGTAAAACTGTAGGCGAAATTATGGATCCAAATGTTTTCTATGTAAATGAAAATTCAATTATTCGTGATACGGTTGACCGAATTTTGAAACGGGGACTTCGTAACGTTCCAGTAGTTGATAATGATCGTAAACTAGTTGGAATTGTTACCCGAGCAACCTTGGTTGATATTGTGTATGATGCTTTATTTACAGATGATGGAATCACTACAGATAGCAGTACCGATGCTAGTTCAAAATCGGAGGAGCAAAAAGAGAAAGATGGTGATCAATAATGATCAACTTCCTGAATCAATATGGAGGCGACATCTTAAGTAAAACGGGACAACATATTTATATTTCAGCTTTTGCTTTAGCGCTGGGGATAATTGTGGCAGTACCTTTGGG
>NZ_JAHPIV010000170.1 GCF_019039105.1 Desertibacillus haloalkaliphilus
GCATCTAGTACTTTGGCCAAAGCTGCTTCAGAAATCAAGTCTGTCACATGTGGACCGATCATGTGAACTCCTAGTACATCCTGATTGTCTTCATTTGCTATCACTTTAACAAACCCATCTGTTTCACCATAGACTAGCGCTTTTCCTATCGCTTTAAACGGAAATGTTCCCACTTTTATTTGATAGCCTTGTTCTACTGCTTGTTTTTCAGTTAATCCAACACTCGCATCTTCAGGATTGCTATAAATACATTTTGCGACCGTGTCATAGTTGATCGGATCGGGCTTCTTACCTGCAATATGATCGACAGCAACAATTCCTTCATGTGAAGCAACATGCGCAAGCTGTAACCCACCAATCACATCTCCGATTGCATACATGTGTGATTCTTTTGTTTGATTAAATTCATTCACAACAATCACAC
>NZ_JAHPIV010000171.1 GCF_019039105.1 Desertibacillus haloalkaliphilus
TCCTCTCCTTCTTCCCCCTTCCCTCTTTCCTTCTCCCTCTCTTCTCCCTTTTCTCTTTCTCTTCTCTTCTTCCTTCCCTTCCTTCCCCCCTTTCTTCCCTTTTTTTCTCCTTTCCTTCTTTCCTCCTTTCCCCCCTCTTTCCCTTCTCTTTTCTCCTTTCCCCCTTCTTTTTTTCTTCCCTCCCTTTCTTCTTTTTTTCTTTCCCCTCCTTTTCTTCCCCTCTCCTTTTTCTTTTTCCCTTTCTTTCCTCCCCTCCCTCCCTCTCCCCCCCTCTTCTTTTCCCCCCCCCCTTTCTTCCCCCCTTTTTTTCTTCTCCCTTTCCTCCTTCCCCTCCTCCTCTTCTCTTTCCTTTCTTCCTTCCCCCTCCCTTCCTTTCTTTCTCCCTCTCCTTCCCCCTTCCTCCTTTCTTTCTCTTCTCCCCCT
>NZ_JAHPIV010000172.1 GCF_019039105.1 Desertibacillus haloalkaliphilus
GGCTTGAACAATTACGATGACCGTTTTATGGATCAACCGTTTGATCGTGGTAACGAGTACTCAGTGCCTTATTTCTGGGGAACGCTGGGAATTGTTTACAACGACAAGTACGTTAAGCCAGGAGAAATTAAGACCTGGAATGACCTATGGAACCCACGTTTCAAGAATTCAATCATGTTGATTGATTCTTCTCGTGACATCATGGGAATGACGTTGGCATCAAGTGGTAACTCAGTTAACACGAAGAGCATTCCGGAATTGGCTGCGGCCAAGGGAAAGCTTGAAACATTGATGCCAAACGTTAAGGCGATTGTTGCCGACGAAATCAAGATGTACATGGCCCAAGATGAGGCTGCCTTGTCAGTTGATTACTCAGGTGATGCTGCGGAAATGATTTCAGAAAACAGTCACCTGCACTATGT
>NZ_JAHPIV010000173.1 GCF_019039105.1 Desertibacillus haloalkaliphilus
GGATTGGTCCATCAAGATTACGGTTGGGCAAATGGCCAGCTTGGACCTGACGGAGTTTGGCTAATTGACTTAGACGGTGTTGCGTATGACCTTCCGATAAGGGACTTACGCAAGTTAATTACAAATCAAATGGAAGAGCTTGGAGCTTGGGACTTAGAATGGATAAAAGGCATGATTGAAGCATATCATGAAACAAATCCAATTGATAAAGATCTTTACCATATTCTTTGGATCGACATGTGCCTACCAAATGAATTTTATTTACAAGTAAAAGATATGGTTTATGACCCTACCGTTTTTCTAGATGAAGAAGTAAATACTATCGTTAAGAATATTATTGAACTCGATCAATCAAAATGGCCTGTGTTAGAAGAGCTGAAAGAATGGAAAGGAGCATTTACGGAATGAAGATACTATTAATC
>NZ_JAHPIV010000174.1 GCF_019039105.1 Desertibacillus haloalkaliphilus
CTTCTCTCTTTCTCTTCCCCCCCCTTCTTTCCTTCTTTCCTTTCTTCCTCCCCCCTCTTCTTCCCCTCTTTTCTCCCCCCCTTCTTCCCTTTCCTTTTCTCTCCCCCCCCCTCTTTCCCCCTTTTCTCTCCTTTTTTTTCCCCCTTTCTCCTTTCCTCTTCTTCCCCCCTCTCTTCTTCCTCTTCCTTTCCTTCTCCTTTCCTCCTCTCTTTTTTTTCTTCCCCTTCTCTCCTTTTCCTTCTTCTTCCTTTCTTCCCTCCCTTCCCCCTCTTTTCTCTTCCTTCTCCCCCTTTCCCCCTTTTTTTCTCTCTCCTTTTCCCTCCCCCTCTCCTCCTTTTTTTCCCCTTTCCTCTTTTCTTTCTCTCCTTCCCTCCCTTCCCTCCTCTTCTCTCTTTTCTCCTCTTTTCCCTTCTTCCCCCTTT
>NZ_JAHPIV010000175.1 GCF_019039105.1 Desertibacillus haloalkaliphilus
GTTCTATACTATGTTAGATAGAGGCCTCTGTGTGTTTGTTTACAAAAAAAATGTAAAGGCTTCAATTCCTCTACTCTGTTTCAAGCGTTTCTTCAAATTTCCTAAAGAATAGGTCTGCCTCATCCTCAAGTGAATGTTCGTCAATATTCTCAGGTAAAGGTGGCAGTTCATCTAAACTATTTAATCCGAAATGGTCTAAGAAAAATTTCGTTGTTCCATATAAAATCGGTCTTCCAGGACCTGGCGCTCGATCTACTTCTTTTATTAACAACTTAGAGGAAAGAGTGTGAATTGCTCGATCTGATTTCACTCCTCTAATTTCGTCAATTTCCATTCGCGTAATTGGCTGCCTGTAAGCTACAATTGCTAACGTTTCAAGCGCTGCCTGTGACAAACTCGAATGGAGAGGAGATGCAGCTAGC
>NZ_JAHPIV010000176.1 GCF_019039105.1 Desertibacillus haloalkaliphilus
GTATAAAAGGATAAAAGAAATTCTAGTTTTTTTGTTTTATAGCCTGTTTCCTCTTCTAGTTCTCTCGCAGCTGATTCAAGAGGATTTTCTCCCTTTTCAAGCTTCCCTGCTGGTATTTCTACAATTGTTTTACCTAGAGCTTTTCGGTACTGTCTTACTAGGACAATGTTCCCTTCTTTTGTCATAGGCACGACTGCTACAGCTCCTGGGTGCTTAACTATTTCACGAGAACTCATTTTTCCGTTAGGAAGCTCTACCTCCTTTACTTCTAAATCAATAACTTTCCCTTTAAAAATTTGCTTAGTTGCTACTGTCTTTTCATATAAATGGTCCATTTTCTCCTCCAAAATATGTATTCGTGTAACTTTCAGTTCTTTTTCTTCCAATCCCATCATAAATGTGTACCATAATCTACTTGAAGG
>NZ_JAHPIV010000177.1 GCF_019039105.1 Desertibacillus haloalkaliphilus
TTTTTCTTGTTCTTATCTTCATCTGCTAAGCCTTTTGTTGCGTTTTTAAATTCACGTAATGTATTCCCAGCAGCTTTTCCTAACTCTGGTAACTTCTTTGGACCAAAAATTAGTAACGCAACGATTGCGATTAATGCAATGCTGCCTGCTCCTAATCCACCCATAGGTAGCACCTCCTTTTCCTACGCTTCATTATAGAGTGTGTTCAAATAGAAGGCAATGGCTTCTATTCTGTATAAAAAGGGAAAACCACCCTTATACAGGGTAATGCTTTAAAAAGTAAACCAATGCTTGTAACTCAACCGAAAGATCAATATGGTGTACACGTACAGTTTCTGGCACGTCGAGTCTAGCTGGTGTAAAGTTTAATATCCCTTGTATCCCTGCAGCAACTAATTGATCTGCAATCTTCTGTGCTGCAA
>NZ_JAHPIV010000178.1 GCF_019039105.1 Desertibacillus haloalkaliphilus
TCCTTAGGGAGTTACTTTTAGTGGTTACCAACACGCCTGCTGACAAAAAACACTTTTTTGTAAAGAAAACCCCAAACAGGTGAGTAAATCTGTTCGGGGATATCTAGAAAGACGCTCTATGGTAGAGAAAAGTGAGATGGTGTAGAACTTAATATACCGTACACACAAAGCGAGTTGAATTCGTTAAGATTGAAGATCACTAAAGGTGTTTAAGGAACAAAAGTGAACGCTCGTTCACAAAAAATCAAAAGAGAAACAAAAAGTATTAGCATTGGAAAGTGAATTACAGCAAGATTAAGTTGTGTCGGAATCCAACGCTAACGGCGCTAAGAATAAAAAATTTTTGGGCCTCGTATATTTAGATAGTCGGCTATTTTAACTCGTAAGATCTAGCCAAGATTTCATTGCCACCAGTCAGCCT
>NZ_JAHPIV010000179.1 GCF_019039105.1 Desertibacillus haloalkaliphilus
TTCTTCCCCTTTCCTCTTCCCCCCTTTTTTCTTTCTCTCCTCTCCCCCTTTTCCTCCTTCCTTCTCCCTTTCTTCCCTCCCTCCCTCCCCCTCCTTTTTTTTTTTCCCTTTCTTCTCCCTCTTTCCCCTTTCCTCCTCCTCTTCCCCCTTCTCCTTTTCTCCTTCCTTCCCCTTCCTTTCTTTTCCCCTCTTTTCTCCCCTCTTCCCTTTCTTTTTTCCTTCTTCTTCCCTTTCTCTTCCCTCCTTGTCCTCCGGCTCCCTTTGTTTTCTCCCCGTCTTTTTGTCGTCTCGCTCCCCGCCCGTGCTGCCCTGGGTCGGCTCCTCTTGCCGTCTTCCTCGCCCGCGTGCTTTCCTGCCGCCCTCCCCCCCCTTTGTCTCCCGGCCCTTCGCCTTCGGTTTTCCCTCCCCTCTCCCTGCGTGG
>NZ_JAHPIV010000180.1 GCF_019039105.1 Desertibacillus haloalkaliphilus
AGAGTAGAGAGGGGAGGGAGTGGCATGAACTACAAAACAAAAAAACGTCTGGCAAAAGGGGGTGTTAATCTAACCATTATTGTTGTCGGGTTACTTTTCATAGCGCCTCTTTTGTGGATGATGATTTCGTCTTTGAAGCCAGAAACGAAAATATTCACGCAAATGGGTCTTGAAGCTTTTATTCCAGAAAGTCTTACTTTTGAAAATTACTATAATATTTTATTTAACAAAGAAACAGGCACTAACTTCTTTTTGTATATGTGGAATAGCTTGTATACAGTTGGAATGATTGTCATATTAGGTCTAATTGTAAACTCCCTTTGTGCCTATGCTCTTGTTAAATTGAAGTTCCCTGGTGCTGGGCTAATTCTTATGGTCATTATCGCTCTATATATTGTTCCATTTGAAAGTGTGTTGATT
>NZ_JAHPIV010000181.1 GCF_019039105.1 Desertibacillus haloalkaliphilus
TCTCTCCTTTTTCTTCTTTCCCCTCCCCCCCCTCCTCCTCTTCTTTCCTCCTCCCTTTTCCTTTCTCCCCTCTTTTTTTCCCCTCCCCCCTTCCCCCCCTTTCCTTTCTTCTTCTTCTCCCCTTCCCTCCCTTTCTTCCCTCCCCCCCCCTCCTTTTCCCCCCCTTTTTTTCCTTTTTTTTCCTTCTTTTTTCTTCCTTCCTCTCCTTCTCCCCCCTCCCCCTTTTTTCCTCTTCCTCTTTCTCTTTCTTTTCCCTCCCCCTCCCTCTTTTTTTCCCTTCCTCTTCTCCTCCTCTCCTCCCCTCTCTTCTCCCTTCCCTTTTCCCTCTTCCTCTCCCCTCCCCTTTTTTCTTTTCTCTTCTTCTTCCTCTTTTTCCCTTCTCTTTTCCTTTTCTTTCTCTCCCTTTCCCTTTCTTTTCTT
>NZ_JAHPIV010000182.1 GCF_019039105.1 Desertibacillus haloalkaliphilus
GAAGAAAGAAGAGGGAGAAAAAGAAAAAGAGAAAGAGGAGAAAAGAGGGAGAGAAGAAGAGGAAGGGGGAGGGGGGAGAGAAAGGGAAGGAGAAGAAGAAAGAAGAGAAGGAGAGGAAAAAGAGGAAGAGAAGAGGAGGGGGGAAAAAAGAAGAAAAGAAAAGGGAGAAAGGGAGAGGAAAAAGGAAAAAAGAGAGGGGAGAGGGGAAAAGGAGGGGGGGAAGAGGGGGAGAGGGAAGAGAGAGGGAAAAGAAAGAAAAGGAAGGAGGAGAGGAGAGGAAGAAAGAGAAGAAAGGGAGGAGAGGGAAGGAAGGAGGGGGGGAAGAGGGAGGAGGAGAGAAAAAAAGAAAGGAGAAGAGAGAAGGAAAAGAAAGAAAGGGGAAGAAGAGGGGGGAAAAGAAAGAAGAAGGAGAAGAAAGAG
>NZ_JAHPIV010000183.1 GCF_019039105.1 Desertibacillus haloalkaliphilus
AGATTACCCCAATCAGCTTTTTCAAAAAAAAGGATGGCATCTTCAACTGTTGAAACTGGATATTTTCTTGCGAGCGATCTTCCAATCCAATATAAAATGGCATCATGATCTTTACCTAATAGGTCTTGCAGAACGTCATTTCGAATAAGGTCATACCCAAATTGATCTGTTCGAACTTCCATAAAAACATGCCCCTCTCCATACTTTGAAGCCAAAATGATCAGACAGCTTGTCGATCGTCTATGTATACTATCGTTCCAATTGCCTTTGAAATATATTTACTTTTTGATCATAAACGATGTCGTTGTTGGGTACAAGGAATAAGCTGGAATACAGAACGAAAGTAGGAGAGGTGAAAGAAAAAGGGGAACCCCGCCCTTTTTGAGAAAAAGCGAAGAAGTGGCGCTGGCTCCACACGCC
>NZ_JAHPIV010000184.1 GCF_019039105.1 Desertibacillus haloalkaliphilus
TTTCCTTTCTTTCTCTTTCCCCTCTTTCCCTCCTTCCCCCTTCTCCTTTCTCCCCTTCTCCCTTCCTTTCTTTCTTTTTCTTTTCTCCCTCTTCCCCCTTTCCCTCCTCTTTTCCCCTTCTCCTTTCCTCTCCCCCCTTCCCCTTTCTCTTTTTTCCCCTTTTCTTTTTCCTCCTTCCCTTTTCTTTCCTCTCTTCCTTTTTTTTTTCCTCCCCTCCTTCCTTTTTCTTCTCCCTCCCTTTCTTTTTTCTCCTTTCCTTCCCCCCTTTTTCTTTCTTTCCTCCTCTTTTCCCTTCTTCTTTTTTCCCTCTTCCTTCCTCTTCTTCCCTTTCTTCCTTTTCCTCCCCCCTCTTCTCTCTCTTTCCCTCTTCCCTTCTTTCCTTTTCTCCTTCTTCTCCTTCTTCCTCCCTCTCCCCCCTT
>NZ_JAHPIV010000185.1 GCF_019039105.1 Desertibacillus haloalkaliphilus
CAATCACTCTAGCTGCAATGGTCCAATAACCTCGATACTCGGAAATAACTTCAACCGTATCAGCTTCCTCAGTACTTGTATGACAGAACACAAAAATATCTTCAACACCAGACATTCGAGCCACCAACTCAGCTTTCCCAGCCCTTTCAGAGTTTGATAGGGTATGATCCATTCCGGCCTCTACTGCTGTCGCGCTTATTTTTGCACTTTCCTGCAATAGTTTAAGCTCATTAGCCGATGGTTTTTTTCGATTCTGTCGAATTTCCGGGCCAATATCCCGGACTTTCCATTCTTTTAACTCATTTTCCAGCTCACTTACTAGGTATTCCGGCCACCATTCAATTTCTGCTAGCCCCGCTACCCCTGGTGGAGCCTCTCTCAAATATTCTCCTATTAATCTTGCTAAATTAGGACCACTT
>NZ_JAHPIV010000186.1 GCF_019039105.1 Desertibacillus haloalkaliphilus
GGCTCGATCCGCCTTGATCTTGTCCGAGATGGCATCAGCGAAAACGGCTTGCGTTGGCATATTGATGCCGCTGGTGCAAGCGTTCCGGTTGCGCATGAGGAATCGGAGAAGAAAACGAAGTCGATCACAATTCATACGAGCGGGCGTGTTAACTATCATTTCGAAAGCACCCCCACACGCTTTCTACCCTGTTTGATGGATTTGGAACATCCCATCTCCATTGTCATCTACTCTGTACCATCTCTGGATCGCCTTGATGCAGTTGTTGGTCAGCGCAAGGACGATCACGTCGTTTCTGTCCCCGACGATTTACACGCGCGGCTGAATTTCCGGTTTGATGTAATGCCAGCTGTTTTCCCGACGCAACCTGGTGAGGGAGGGCGTTTCGGTGTCGAAGGACTCTACGCACTGTCGTGGAT
>NZ_JAHPIV010000187.1 GCF_019039105.1 Desertibacillus haloalkaliphilus
CTACGACTAGTGTCACCGCTTTTTATGTTAATACACCATTATTTTGGAAGGTAACCCCAAAAAAGCGGTGTGTTGTCAAAAAACTAAAGTGATACATTTTAAACATATTGAGTCTGTTGTTTTTGGGTTAGGAGAATGATTATGGTCAAACGTTCATGTTTCAATACGCTTTGGACGTTTTTAATATTTGCCGGGCTGAGTTGTTCATCTCGCTATATTTATGGGATGGATTTTAATTTCATCCTGCCAATATTATTATTCCCGTTCGTACTAATCGTCATCATTATCTGGGTGATTGCAGTTGCTGACTGGTTAGTTGAGTTCTGAAGGGGGAGAAAATGGCGTTAAAAAGAGCAATTAAATCCTTTTGGATGCATTACTACAATCTCGGTGGCCGTACGTCGAGATCGGATTATTGG
>NZ_JAHPIV010000188.1 GCF_019039105.1 Desertibacillus haloalkaliphilus
CTCCCTTCCCCCTTTTCCTCCCCTTTTTTCCCTCTTCTTTTCCTTTCTTTCTTCCCCTCTTTTTCCTCTTCCTTCCTTCCCTTCCTCCCTCCCCCTTTCCCCTCCCTTTCCCCTTCTCTTCTTCTTCTCTCTCTTTTTTTTCTTCCTTCCCCTTCTTTCTCTTTCCCTTCCTTTCTCTCTTTCTTTTCCCTTTTCTTCCTTCCTTTTCCCTCCTCTTTCCCCCCCCTCTCCCCTCCTCTTTCCTCTCTTTTTCCTTTCCTTTCCTTTCCCTCTTCTTTCCCTCCCCCCCCTCCCCTTCTCCCCCTCTCCTTTCCCTCCCCTCTCCCCTCTCTCCTTTTTTCCTCTCCCCTTTCTTTTCCTCCCTTCCCCTCTCCCTCCCCCCTCCTCCCCTCCCTTTCTCCCTTTCTTTCTTCTCCCT
>NZ_JAHPIV010000189.1 GCF_019039105.1 Desertibacillus haloalkaliphilus
AGGAAGAGGGAGGAAAAGAAAAAAGGGGGGGAGAGAAGGGGGGAAAAGAAAAGAAAGGAGGGGGGAAGGGAGGGAAAGGAGGGGGAAGAGAGGGAAAGGGAAGGGGGGGAGGAAGAAAAAAAGGGGGAAAAGAGGAAAAGGGGAGAAGAAGGAGAGGGGGAGAGGAGGAAAAAAAAAAGGAAGAAGGGGAAAGAAAGGGAGGAAAAGGGGGGAAAGGGGGGAAAGAGGGAAGAGGGAGGGAGGAAGAAAGAGGAGGAAGGGAAAGGGGGGGGGGGGAAGAGAAAAAGGGAGAAGGAAAGAAAAAAAGGGAAAGAGAAAAGGAGAGGGGGGGGAAAAGAGAAGAGGGAGGAAAAAAAAGGAGAGGGAAAAGAAGGAGAAAAAAGGAAAAAGAGGAAGGGAGAAAAAGGGGGAGGGGGGA
>NZ_JAHPIV010000190.1 GCF_019039105.1 Desertibacillus haloalkaliphilus
ACCTGCTGCGGGTGATGCCCTGGGCGGCGCATTTCCTGGCGAGCGCCCGCGCGTCGGCCTGGCGCCGCGCCGCCGCCGCGCTGGCCCCGCTCACCAACGCCGCCTATCCGGAGCACCGGCGCCTCGCCGACCGGGCCGGCGTGCCGCACCTCCTGCGCGAATGCGGCTGGGGGAAGCTCGACCGCACGGAAGCGGCCTTCGCGGGGGCAGCCCTGGAGCGCGAGATCTTGAGTCGGCACGGCGTTCCGTTCGAGATCGTCGAGGGACCGGCGATCCAGGCGCTCGAGCCCGCGCTGATCCGCCCCTTCGCCCGGGCGATGCTGCTGCCGGAGACCGGCGCCGTCGGGGATCCCGGTGGTCTCGTCGAGGCTGCCGAGCGGCTGTTCGCCGGCCTCGGCGGCCGCACCGTACGCACCAC
>NZ_JAHPIV010000191.1 GCF_019039105.1 Desertibacillus haloalkaliphilus
ATTTTACTCCGGAAAACCTATATCATAGCAACAATCTTTACGAAATAGCCTTATAAATAAAGTTTATCAATCATATTATTTTTGCAGATTTAATGGCTTTTTACAATAAAACACTATTATTTATGACCAAATTGTTTTTAGTAAGCTCATTACAGCCTTAACGAAATAAAAAAGATTTATTTTTTCCTACAGTACTATAAAAAGTGTTAAAATGGAAAGTGTGCAAAAGACATATATACTTAGAGAGAATACATAAAGGAAGGTAATTTATGTCGGAACAAAACATAACAAGATTACATATATCAGGGAAAGAGCTAATTCTTATTGGAACGGCACATGTATCAAAGCAAAGTGCAGAACAAGTAAAAGAAGTGATTGAATCAGAGAAACCTGACACGGTTTGTGTGGAGTTAGAT
>NZ_JAHPIV010000192.1 GCF_019039105.1 Desertibacillus haloalkaliphilus
CCCCCCCTTCCTTCCCCTCCTTCTTTCTTTTCCTCCCTTTCCTTTTCCCTTCCTTCCCTCTTCCCCCCTTTCTTTTTCTCCTTCTCCCTTCCCTCCCTTTTCTCTCTCTTCTTCCTCCTTCTCCTCCCTTTCTTCTTTCTCCTCCTCTCTTTCTCTCCCCTCCTTTCCTTCTCTCCTCTTTTCCTCTCCCTTTTTTTTTTCCCCCTTTTTCTCCTTTTCCCCTCCTTTCTTCCCTCCCCTTTCTTTTTTCTTTTCTTTTTCCCCCCCTCTCCTTCCCCTCTCTTTTCTTTCTTTCTCTTCTCCTCCCCCTCTCCCCCCTTCTCCCCTTCTTTCTTCCTCCTCTTCTCCTCTCTCTCCTCTTTTTCTTTCTCCCTCCTTCTCCTCTTTCTTTCTTTTTTTCTCTTCCCCTTCTTCCC
>NZ_JAHPIV010000193.1 GCF_019039105.1 Desertibacillus haloalkaliphilus
TATCTTAACTATTTTCCCGTTATTGCTAACAATGACTTTATTCATGGGAAAAAGGTCCATTGGCGAAGTACCTATCTTTGATTTTCTCATTTTTGTTACGCTTGCAAGTGTTACAGGCGCGGATTTAGCTGATCCTACTGTCAGTCATATACATACAGCTTTTGCGATCGTCGTTATTGGTTTTTTCCAAAAAGCGATCGCAAAACTATCCATAAAAAAACGAAAATTCGGGAAGTTTATCACATTTGAGCCAACGGTAGTCATACGAGATGGACAGTTATTAGTCCATAATTTACAATCGATTCAGTATTCGATTGACAATATATTCCAGTTACTCCGTCAGAAAGATGTTTTTGATATTAATGAGGTTAAGATCGGTGTTATTGAAGCTAATGGGGAGCTTAGTGTCCAAAAG
>NZ_JAHPIV010000194.1 GCF_019039105.1 Desertibacillus haloalkaliphilus
TATCTGCAGTAAAGACATTCCCTACTTTTAAATTTAACCCTTTTTCAAGGCCGGCATCATACGCTTGTTTAAGTAAATCAAAATTAGCAGTAGGAGCGAAGTCTACTCCACCAAATGTTAAACGATTCATTTGCGAATCGGTCGAAGCGCTCATTGCTAAAATGACATCCCTTACTTTAACATCCTTTTGAATCGCTCCACAAGTTCCAACACGTACTAAGTTTTGAACATTGTATTCTTGCATAAGTTCATTAATGTATATAGAAATGGAAGGAACACCCATTCCTGTTCCTTGAACCGAGATACGCTCACCTTTATATGTACCGGTAAATCCTAACATGCCTCTTACTTCATTATAGCAAACAGCATCTTCTAAAAATGTTTCAGCTATATATTTCGCTCGTAGTGGATCCCC
>NZ_JAHPIV010000195.1 GCF_019039105.1 Desertibacillus haloalkaliphilus
ATGCCGGTCTAGCTCAATTGGTAGAGCAACTGACTTGTAATCAGTAGGTTGGGGGTTCAAGTCCTCTGGCCGGCACCAAACCAACCACATGAATTTGCTACTATACAGGTTTGCGACGAGCAACGATAGTAGCGCAGGAGCATGTTTTGTACTGATGATTCATCGAAACAACATCAAGAGCCATTAGCTCAGTTACGAGCATAACATCGTCGGAATTACTACGAGTTGTCTTGACGCAATAAACAACAGAGCTATCCTAGAAGAGGAAGAGACAGGTAGACGGCGAAGCGAAACACCGTCCGTAACCGTCATGAACTAACATCATTGAAAACAACGACAAGAGCCATTAGCTCAGTTGGTAGAGCATCTGACTTTTAATCAGAGGGTCGAAGGTTCGAATCCTTCATGGCTCAC
>NZ_JAHPIV010000196.1 GCF_019039105.1 Desertibacillus haloalkaliphilus
TTGTTATAGTGTGGTGTGATATTTGCTGAGAACGGTGTATTTCCCCCTTCATGGAACGTCACAAGCTCCCCGTTAATATAAACCCAAGATTTATAGTCAACTGCTCCAAAGTGAAGAATCAACTCTTGATCTAACCAATCTTCACTTACTGTAAAGGTTCTGCGATACCAAACCACATCATGAAAGCTATGATCATTAATCCCGCTTTTCTCTGTTTGATAAGCAAATGGAACTACGATTTTCATTGATTGTGGAAATTCTTTATACCATTTCTCTTTTAAGCCACAGTTCTCGTCGTCAAAAGCAAAATCCCACTCACCATTTAAATTTAACCATTCCTGACGCACAAACTGAGGGCGTGGATATTCGTTTCGTATTGTACTCATGTTTATCTCTCCTTACTTAATACCAGAT
>NZ_JAHPIV010000197.1 GCF_019039105.1 Desertibacillus haloalkaliphilus
GTACTGAGCAGTAATGTCGGTACCGATCCCCATCCCTCCGGAAAACCTTCCCTGTAGATCGAAAATCAATCTTTCAAATACCCTGACCCATATTTTCTCTCCATTGGGCTTGACAAAATCGTATTCAAGATCGACAAAATCCTTTCCTTCGGTCAGGGCTTTGATGGTTTGGGATTTCACCAAATTAGCCTGGGGATGGACGGAATCTACCTTGAAAGCATCCACAAATTCTTCAATGGAATGACCTAAAACACTTTCGACTTCCTTGGATACTCTGGTGATTTCACCTTTATAGTCATGGAAAAAAACAAAGCCCTTCAATTCCTGCAAGAGGAGATTTTGCTGGTCAAAAAGCCTGGAAATTTCACCCAAGTTTTCCTCCTGAACTTTGATTGAATCCATGTTCCCTTTGAG
>NZ_JAHPIV010000198.1 GCF_019039105.1 Desertibacillus haloalkaliphilus
TTCTCCCCCCCTCTTCTCCCTCCTTTTTCCTCTTCTTTTCTCCTTTCTCTCCTTCTCCCTTCCCTTTCCTTTCTTTTTTTCCCCTTTCTCCCCTTTTTTTTTTCTTTTCTCTCTCCCCTCCTTTTCCTTCCTTCCCCCCCTCCTCTCTTCTTCTTCCCCTCTTTTCTTTCTCTCTTTCCTTCTTCCCCCTTTTCTCTCTTTTCTCTCCCTTTTTTTCTCCCTCCCTCTCTCTCCCCTTTTTTCTTCCTCCCTTCCCCTTCCTTTCCCCTTCCCTTTTCCCCTTTTCTCCCCCTTTTTTTTCCTTTTCTCCCCCTCTTTTTTCTCTTTTCCCTTCCTCTTCTTTTTTTTCCCCTCCTTTTCCCTTTTCTCTCTCTTTTTTCCCCCCTCCCTTTTCTTTTTTTTTCTCTTCTCCTT
>NZ_JAHPIV010000199.1 GCF_019039105.1 Desertibacillus haloalkaliphilus
GTTTTGGTTTTGGTGGCTCTTGCTTATGACCGCCGCCTCCACGCTTATTTTGCTGTTTGTTTCCGCGGTTTTGCTGATTTTTATTATTTGAAGGCTTCGATTGATTACGTTTCCCATCGTTTTTTTGTTGCTTAGGGCGATGGTCATTTTTTTCTTGGTTCTTTGTAGCTGTTGTTGAAGAGCTATTTCCACCCGTTAATGTTTCCATCATCTTTTCATCTAAAACTGACATATGATTTGTAACCGAAAAGCCTGATTCTTTTAACTGATCAATGATGACTTTGCTTGCTACATCTTTCTCTTTTGCATATTCATATATTCGCATTTTTTTCATATACTTACCTCCAAAAATCATTGGTCGAGTAATGCGGTCATCTTTTTTGCAAATCCATCATCCATTACTCCAATGACGAC
>NZ_JAHPIV010000200.1 GCF_019039105.1 Desertibacillus haloalkaliphilus
CCCCTTCTTTCTCTTTTCCTTTTCCCCCTCTTTTTCTTCCCCTCCTTTTTTTCTCTTTCCCCCCTCCCTTTTTCTCCCCCTTTTCCCTTCCTCCCTTCCTCTCCCTCCTTCTTCCCTTTTCTTCCCTTTCCCTTCCTTCTCTTTTCCTCCCCTTCTTTTCCTTTTTCTCTTCTTCCTCCTCCCTCCTTCCCCCTTTCCCTTTCCCCCTCCTTTTTCCTTTCCCTTTTCCTTCCTCCTTTTCCCTCTTTCTTTCTTTCCCCTTTTCTTTCTTCTTCCTTCCTCCTCCTTCCTTTTTCCTCTCTCCTTCCTCTTTCCTCTCCCTCTCCTTTTTTTCCTTCTTCCCTTTTCTTTCCTCCCCTTTCTCCTCCTCCTTTTCCCCTTCCTTTCCTTCCTCCTTTCTCTTCTCCCCCTCTT
>NZ_JAHPIV010000201.1 GCF_019039105.1 Desertibacillus haloalkaliphilus
GCACCAGACCGCTCGGCTCCTAACCAGACCGCTCGGCTCCTAGCCCAGAAAGCCGCGGATCAGGGCCGCCGACCCGTCGAGGTGCTCGCGCATCGCCGCGGCGGCACGGTCGGCATCACCGGTGAGGATCGCGATCACCACCGCTTCGTGCTGCTGGTTGGAGTGCCCGATATTCGGGTCGAGCAGCGGAATTCGGTCGAGCAGCGCGTTCACGGTCGTGCGATTGTCGGCGACCAATGGAACGAGCGACCCGAGGCCGGCGAGCTCGGCGATGGTCAGGTGCAGCCGAGAGTCCAGCCGCCGGTAGTCCTCGGTCGACGCGGCGGCCGTCTCGCCCAGCCTGCGCCACAGCGACTCGCGCTCCTGCGCGCTCAGCGTCCGCCCTGCCGCAGCGCGTGCCGCCCCCGTCTCGAG
>NZ_JAHPIV010000202.1 GCF_019039105.1 Desertibacillus haloalkaliphilus
TCGGCGAGCAGGGGTGCGAGCGGGGTGGCGCCGAGCGCCTCGACGCGCGCTTCGTCCATGAAGCTCGCGTAGAGGTCGCCGAACTTGCGCTCCTCGCTGCCGGGCTCGGCAGTCTGCGCCTCGATGATGACGGCCTGCACGGCCTTCTCCGCCTCTTCGGCGAGGACGTAGAACGAGCCGTAGCGCGCCTTGTCGGAGGGGATCTCGGTGCGGGCGATCCACTTGCCGTTGACGTGGCGGAACAGGTCGTCCTGGGGGCGAACCACGTCATCGAGCTCGGAGAGGGCGATGCCCGACGACAGGGCTTCTGCCGAGGCCGGGGTGGGTTCGGTGGATGGGGAGGATTCGGTACTGAGGGAGGGCTCGGTGCTCATCGCCCCAGCCTATTGCGGGCGCCCGGCACGCACGCTGGAC
>NZ_JAHPIV010000203.1 GCF_019039105.1 Desertibacillus haloalkaliphilus
CTCTCTCTTCTCTCCCCCTTTCTCCCTCCCTCTCTCTCCCCTCCCCCCCTTCTCCCCCCCTTTCCTCCTCTCTCCCCCCCTCCCTTCCCCTCTTCCCCTTCCCTCCCCTTCCTCTCTTCTCCTCTTCTTCCTTTCCCCTCTTTTCTCCCCCTTTCTCTCCCCTCTCTTCTTCCCTTTCTCTTTTCCTCTTCCTTCTTCTCCCCCCTTCCTTTCCCCCCTTTCTCTTTTCCTTCTCCTCTCTTTTTTTCCCTTCCTCTCCTTTCTTCCCTTTTTCTCCCCCCTCCTCTCTCCTCCCCTTTTTCTCTCCCCCTTTTCTTTTCTCCTTCTCCTTCTTTTTCCCTCTTTCCCCCCCCCCCCCCTCTTCCTCCTTCTCTCTCCTTTCCCTTTCCCCCTCCCTTTCCCCCCCTTCTTCT
>NZ_JAHPIV010000204.1 GCF_019039105.1 Desertibacillus haloalkaliphilus
TCCTAAGCAAATGCCGATATCCTCCGTCGTATGATGATCATCAACTTCCGTATCTCCGTTTGCATCAACGGTTAAATTGAAATGACCGTGCTTTGTGAACAGATCAAGCATGTGCGTTAAAAAAGGTACGCCTGTTTCTAATTCTGATCTTCCTTCTCCATCCACAGTAAAGTCCAACTTAATTTGCGTTTCACCTGTATTACGTTCGATTTGTGCGCGACGTTCTGTCATCTACTTTTCCTCCAACCTAATATCAATTGCTCGTGCGTGTGCTTCCAACCCTTCTAAACGGGCAAGAGCTGAAATTTTGCGGCCATGTTCTTCGATGGCTTGTTTGCTATATGAAATAATGCTTGATTTTTTTGTGAAATCATCGACATTGAGCGGGCTCGAAAAACGAGCAGTGCCATTT
>NZ_JAHPIV010000205.1 GCF_019039105.1 Desertibacillus haloalkaliphilus
CTTCACCTCAATCCTTCTCCTTCTTTTCCCCCCCCTTTTTTTCCTCTCTTCTTTTATTCTTTCTCCCTCCTTTCCCTTCCCTCCCTTTTTCTTCCTTCCTTTCTCTCTCTCTTCTCCCTCTTTTCTCTTTTCTTTTCCTCTCTTTTTCTTTTTCTTTTTCCTCTTTTCTTCTCCCCTTCTTTCTCTTTTTCTTCTTCCCCTCTCTCTTTTTCTCCCTCTCCTTTCTCTTCTTTTCTCCTTCTCTCTTCTTTCCCCCTTCTTTCTTCCCTTCTTTTTTTCCTTTTTTTTTTTTCCCTTTTTCTCTCCCTCCCTCCCCCCTCCTTTTTCCCTTTCCTTCCCCTTCTTTTCTTTCTTCCTTCCCTCTCCCTTCCTTTCCCTTCCCTTTCTCTTCTCCCCCTCTTCCTCTTCCTCC
>NZ_JAHPIV010000206.1 GCF_019039105.1 Desertibacillus haloalkaliphilus
CTTCACACTCCATGCGTTGTATGTCAAAAGCGTGCCCGGATAAACCGGAACCTGCTTTTCAATTAAATAAGCAAGCGTGTGGCCCGTTTGCCACCCGACACTTGCTGCCAAGTCTTCAAATGCCAAGGTGCGAACTTCTTCAACACCTGGGAAATCGCGACCTGACTCAATATAGTCTGCCATGTAGATAATTTGGCTCAGCGTCGTCATGTATGGCGCACCAGTTGTGTGCTGACGAATTGCTGTCAGGATATCTTCGTTTTCAATGCCTAGCTCATCCTTCACCATTTCGGCGCCGACGATACCATGCCAAACGTTGTTTCCCCAATTAACCAAATCTGGATCCAATTGCTTTTCGACAATCTTCGCCAAGAAATCTGCATCAGAGCGTTCCTTGGCGTAATCATGCGT
>NZ_JAHPIV010000207.1 GCF_019039105.1 Desertibacillus haloalkaliphilus
GTGTATTGTACTCACCTTTTATAAGACTTAATATAATACAAGTAAATTAATTATTCAACAGGTTGTTCAATAAAAGGAATTAAAACCAAAAAGGGAGGTAGCCACTGTGTTTAAAGCAGAATGGGAATATTTGAAGAAGCACAAGTTCTTCATGTTGGTTATCGTCGTATTGTTCTTCGTACCATCGATATACGCGGTAACCTTTTTGAGCTCATTATGGGATCCATATGGTCAGGTGAAGAACTTACCAGTAGCCATTATTAATAAGGATAAGTCAGTCACTTATGAAGGGCAGAAGCTTGCAGTCGGCGATGACCTTGAAAAGGAGCTACGCAAGTCGAAGGACATGGATTTCCATTTTCCTTCAGAAAAAGAAGCTAAGGCCGGCTTGAAGGATGGCAAGTACTACAC
>NZ_JAHPIV010000208.1 GCF_019039105.1 Desertibacillus haloalkaliphilus
GATTAAAGTATACCGTTAGTGAGGTAACCAAAAATGAAGGTAATCAAAACTAATAATTTCATAAAGCCACTGATTGTCCTGATTGGTGTTGCAGCGACGTTAACGATGCCATCCCAAATGGCGTTTGCGGATGAAACGTTGCAGCCGGGATCACATATGCCTGCGAAGGATGTCTCGCCAGATCCTAAGACTTTTGACGATGAGCACTCGGTTGTTCGAACCACACCAACGCAGGGGGCATCTTTTCCAACGCCAGCCTATCGGAAGGGTGTTGGCGACTGGCAAACGCTAAATGGTCAGGCAGACGGTGGTGCGTATGGTTTTTCATCGGCAGCTTTTCAACGTCCTTTACGCACTGATCATAGCTTTTCTTTGAAGAGCCATGGTTACATCACGTCAGCAAATAACTAC
>NZ_JAHPIV010000209.1 GCF_019039105.1 Desertibacillus haloalkaliphilus
TTCTTCTTTTTCCCCCTCCCTTTTCTCTCTCCCCTCTTTCTCTCCTTCCCTCTTCTCCCTTTCCCTCTCCTCCCCTTTTTCCTTCCTTTTCCCTCTTTTTTTCCCTTTTCTTCTTCTTTCTTTCCCTCTTCCTTTTTCCCTCCCTTCCTCTCTCTTTTCTTTTTTCTTTCCTCCTCTTTCTTCCCCCCCCCTCTTTCCTTTTTCTTTCCTCTCTTCCTTTCTCTTCTTCCCTCCCTCCCCTTCTTTTTCCTCTCCCCCCTCTTCCCTTTCTCTTCTTTTCTCTTTTTCCCCCCTTTCTCTTTCTCCCTCCCCCCTTTCTTCCTCTTTTTTTCCCCCCCCTTCCCCTTTCCTTTTTTCTTTCCCCTCTTCTCCTCTTTCCTCCTCCTCTTCCTCCCTTTCCCTCCCCCCTT
>NZ_JAHPIV010000210.1 GCF_019039105.1 Desertibacillus haloalkaliphilus
GGGAGAAGAGAAAGAGGGGAAGAAGGGGGGAAAAAGAAAGGAAAGAGGGGAAAAAAGGAAAAAAAAGGGAAAAAAAAAGGAGAAAAGAGAAAAAAAAAGGAAAGAAAAAAAAGAAGAAAAAAAAAAGGAAAGGGAAGGAGAAAAAAGGAAAAAAAGGGAAAGAGAAAAGGAAAAAGAAAGAAGAAAAAAAGGAAGAAAGGAGGGGAGGGGAAGGGAAGGAGAAGGGAAGAAAGGGGGGAGAGAGAGAAGGAGGGGAGGAGAAGAGAGAAAAGGAAGGAGAGGGGAAAGAGGAGAAAAGGAGGGAAGGAGGGGAAAAAGAGGGGAGGAAAGGGGAGAAGAGAAAAAAAAGAAGAAAGGAGGGGGGGAGGGGGAAGAGAGAGGAGGAAGGGGAAAAGAAAGGGGGAAAAAGG
>NZ_JAHPIV010000211.1 GCF_019039105.1 Desertibacillus haloalkaliphilus
TTCTCCTTTTTCTTCTTCCCTCCTTTCCTTTCTCCTCTTCCTCCTTTTTCCCTTTCTCCTTTTCCCTTCTTCCCCCCCCTTTTCTTTCCCTCCCTCCCTTTCCTCTTTTCCCCCTTCTCCTTTCTTTCTTTCCTCCTTCCTTTTCCTTCTCTTTTTCTTCTCCTTTCTCCTTTCTTTTCCTCCTTTCCTTCCTTCCTCCCTTTCCTTTCCTCTCCCTTTCTCCCCTTTCTTTCCCCTCTCTCTTTTCCCTCCCCTCCTTTCCCCTTTCTTTCCCTCCTTCCTTTCCTCTTCCTCCCTTCTCCCCTTCCCCTTTTCTTTCTCCCTCTTCTTCTCTTCTTTCCCCCTCCTTCTTTTTCCTCTTTCCTTCTCTTTTTCTTTTCCCTCCCCCTCTTCTCCTCCCCCCTCCTCCC
>NZ_JAHPIV010000212.1 GCF_019039105.1 Desertibacillus haloalkaliphilus
CAATGGCGATGAGCAACTTTTCGAAGTATTGTTCACGTTTAAGTCAGAAGATTACGGTAAGTCATACATCGTTTTGTACCCAGCTGGTGCAGGCGAAGACGAAGAAGTAGAGATGTTGGCATACATCTTTGACCCAGACGAGACTGCAGAGTCTACTGAGGGTGGTTTGACGCCAATCGAAGACGACGATGAGTGGTCAATGGTTGAAGAGCGTTTGAACCAATTCTTGGACGAACAAGAAGACTAATTTTAGTACAATTGATGGCCGGTGATGAATCGGCCATTTTTTGTTAAGTGCGAAAGGAATCCGACATGAACGAAGCTGAATTGTTTATCTTTACTGACGAAGAAGGTAATGAGCACGAATTTATTGAGTTGTTCTCTTTTGATTCAGAAGACTTTGGTAAGT
>NZ_JAHPIV010000213.1 GCF_019039105.1 Desertibacillus haloalkaliphilus
GAAGAAGGGAAAGAAAGGGAGGGAGAAGAGGAGGAAGGAGAAGAAAGAGGAAGGGAGGAAGAAAGAAAGGAGGGAAAGAAGGGAAAGGGAGAGGAAAAGGGAAAAAGGAGAGGAAAGGAGAGGGAGGAGGAGAGAAAGAGGGAAGGAAAAGGGGAGAGAGAAAGAAGAGAAAAAAAAGGGGGGGGAGGGAAGGAGGGGAAAAAGAAAAGAGAAAAGGGAGGAAAAGAAAAAGGGAAAAAGGGGGAGGGAAGAGGAAGGGAGGAGGGGAGGAGAAGAGGAAAAGAAGGGAAAGGAGGAAGAGGAGGAGGGGGAAGGAGAAGGAGAGAAGGAAAAGAAAGGGAAAGAAAAAGAGGGGAAGGGGAAAGAAGAAAAGGGAGAAAAGAAGGAGAAGGAAAAGGAGGGGGAAAAG
>NZ_JAHPIV010000214.1 GCF_019039105.1 Desertibacillus haloalkaliphilus
GGCATGAGCTGCAAAACGTCTGCTCCCTTGTGATGCAAAAAATCAATGAGAGCTGGTGCATTTTCGCCGTGAAGCTGCACCATGACCCGTTTACCTTGAAGTTCTTTGTCTTCTAACTTTGAAATGAGGTCACGAACGGTTCCATCTTCATCAGAAACATCTGGCTGAATGCCGTGTTTTTTTAGAGCCGCAAACGTTTTGTATCCTCTTGAAGCGATATGGGCACTTGATAAAATGTTCATAAAAGCTTCTCCAAGCTGCAGCTCTAGTGCACTTTCAATTAATGTGTCTGTGCCGATACCCGTTGTTAAAATGACCCAGTCAGCTCCCTTCTTTACAAAGGTTTCTATGCCTGGCTTCAATTCCTCTTTGGCTAAAAATACAGTGCCCTGAAGAGAACGAATAACAG
>NZ_JAHPIV010000215.1 GCF_019039105.1 Desertibacillus haloalkaliphilus
GCCCAACCCAATGATTAGCTTTGTAATTAATTTCATCGTTTTAACAACCTACTCCTGACTTTTTTTGATCATACCTAATAGTTTACTATATAAAACATAGTAGTTCTATAGAAAATAGGAGCTTTACCTCTTCCACGACGTTGTTACTTCTAAAAGTAGTCACTAAAAAGGTAAACACGAGAGACCACTGAAAAAAGGTGAAAAATGACCTTTTCAGTGGTCTCTCACACAAGCTTTTTAAATGATCCCTAATTCTCTTTTTCGCTCAGGCATTCTTTCTTGCGCTTGTTGCTGGTTCAACTGCTTTTTTCTTGGCTGGTGCTTTCTTCTTTCTTGTTGTAGGCTTCTTCGTTTTTGTTTTATCAAGAGAAGCTTGAAGAGCAGACATTAAATCTGTAACATTCGATGC
>NZ_JAHPIV010000216.1 GCF_019039105.1 Desertibacillus haloalkaliphilus
GCGCAGTATCTGCGCAAACCGCATACCGTGGAATTGATCGATATGGTAATTCTGGTGGTATCTCTAAGGCGTCAGAACGCTTCAATTCAACGCTACCTGGTGTCTTGCGTTCTGGTAAGGCTGCTGGTGGCTACATGCTGTCTGAAATCATGCAAGGTTTCTCTGACGGGATTGCTAAAGGTGGCGCATTCAAGAATATTCTAGGAAAACTTTCAGGTAGTTTCACGGATATTGATAAGCTGAAGTCTAATTCAAAGCGCATAACGGATTCGCTGGTTGGCGTAGCTAATGGAATTGGTGAAGGTGCCAGAATTATTGCGCCTTATGCCAAAGCTTTTAGCGGTGGCGCATGGAGTGGTGTCAAAGATACCTTTGCGGTAATCAAAAAGGGTATTGATGAGATTAAGAG
>NZ_JAHPIV010000217.1 GCF_019039105.1 Desertibacillus haloalkaliphilus
GCCACTAGCTGACTTTCGATGCCGTGGCGCTTAAAGACGTCCTGCAAATAAACCGCTACTGATGTTTCATTGGCTGCTACCGTGTTAATGGCAACCAAGTCTTTTAGTATTGTTAATTTTTCTTGTTCCCGCATAGTTTTCCCCCACCTTTAAAACTTCTCATGTAATTTTAATCTATGTGGCCCAAATACGCAAAACAGCGATTAAGTATCATAAGAGATACTTAATCGCTGTGAACATTTTTACTCTATTAACGTTGTTGTCGTGCCTCAATCTCAGCAACGACTTCTTCTGGTTTCTTTGGATGAACGCCAATATTCATTAAGATGGCAATCACAGTTCCAATGAACGTATCAAACACACGTTCCACGGCGTACATATACGTCGCATCTGCTGGAATCGTCAAAGC
>NZ_JAHPIV010000218.1 GCF_019039105.1 Desertibacillus haloalkaliphilus
CCATGAAGGATTCGAACCTTCGACCCTCTGATTAAAAGTCAGATGCTCTACCAACTGAGCTAATGGCTCTTGATGTTATTTCGATGTGGTTAATCACGATGATAACAGACGATGTTTCCCTTCGTCGTCTTCCTGTCTCTTCCTCTAATAGCTTTGCTATATAGTCTGTTGCGTCGAGACAACTCGTAGTAAGTTCGAGGATGGTATGCTCGTAACTGAGCCAATTGCTCTTGATGTTATTTCGATGAAGCGTCTCTATAAAACCATGCTCCTGCGTCGCTATCGCTACTCGTCGCATGTCAGCAACGAAGTATATTCGTCGTAGTAGACATGGTGCCGGCCAGAGGACTTGAACCCCCAACCTACTGATTACAAGTCAGTTGCTCTACCAATTGAGCTAGACCGGCA
>NZ_JAHPIV010000219.1 GCF_019039105.1 Desertibacillus haloalkaliphilus
CCTTTCTCCTCCCTCTTCTTCTCTTTTCCTTTCCTTTTTTCCTCTCCTTTCTTCTCCTTTTTTTTTTCTTCTTTTTTCTTTCCTTCTCCCTCTTCTTTCCCTTTTCTTCCCTCCTTCTTCTTTTCTTTCTCCTCTTCTTTTCCCTCCTCTTTTCCCTTCTTTCTTCCTTTCTCTTTTCCTTCTCCTTCTTTTCTTCTCCTTCTCCCTTTCCCTCTTTCCCTCCTTTCTCTTCCTTCCCTCCTCCCTCTTCCTTCTTCTTTTTTTCCCTCTTTCTTCTCTTCTTTCTTTTTATTTCCCCTTCTTTTCTCTTCTTTTTCCTTTTTTTCTTTCCACCTCCTCCTCTCTTTCCCCTCCTCTTTTCCTCTCACCTTTCTCCCTCTTTCCCTCTCTCTTTTTTCCCTCCCTCCC
>NZ_JAHPIV010000220.1 GCF_019039105.1 Desertibacillus haloalkaliphilus
TTTATATCCTCCTTAAGCTCATTACATTATTGTGCTATACTCGCTCTTGTTAGCAGTCTGTCCGATTGGTTGCTAACACTTGTTACATTTCACTTGTCGGATTAAACCGACCATCATCCAGAAAGGAATTCTCATGGATATTTCAATCACTAAAATTCACGACGGAGATATTGTCGTTGAGCCCGGCGATCACTTAATCGTCACCGGTATCATTTCCGGCGATGTTCAAGTTGATAACCAAGCTTCCGCCGACATTAATGGAATTGTTAACGGAAATATCACCATCAACCCTAGTGGCGCCGTAACCATTAACGGAACCGTGAACGGCAATATTCACAATCTCGGCGGAGCCACTCATATTAATGGAATAGTTGGTAGTGTTTCCGGCGAGGCCATCATCAGTGATG
>NZ_JAHPIV010000221.1 GCF_019039105.1 Desertibacillus haloalkaliphilus
GGTTAACACCTGCCGTTGCGTAAACACCACCCGTCTTTGGGTTGATAACAACGGCATACGCACCAGTTGTCATCCCCCCTGGAATGTTGTTCTCCAAGATGCTTTGCACATCATTTTGGAACTTTGAATTAATGGTCAACGTCAAACTATCACCAGCTTGACCGGCGTACGTCGTCTTTTCAGTCGTCTTGCCGTCCTTGTCGGTGGTAACCTCAACTTGACCCTTCGTTCCCTTTAGCGCATCTTCGTATTGCTTTTCTAGATATGACGTTCCGACAATATCGTCACGTGAATACCCTTCCGTTAGCAACTTGTTGACACTATCTTCTGGCAACCCAGACTTAGAAGTTGACGTTGAACCAACCAACGCCTTGATTGAATCACCTTGTGGATAGTCACGCGTGTAG
>NZ_JAHPIV010000222.1 GCF_019039105.1 Desertibacillus haloalkaliphilus
GAGGAAGAGGAAGAGGGGGAGAAGAGAAAGGGGGAAAAAAGGGGGAAAGGGAAGGGGAAGAAGAAAAAGGGGAAAGGAAAAGGAAGAGGGGAAGAGGGGGAGGGAAAAGAGGAGGGGGGAAAGGAGGGAGGGGAAGGAAAAAAAGGAAGAAAGGGGGAAGGAAGAAAGAGGGAGAGGGGGAGAGAGGGGGAGAAAAAGGAAAAAAGGAAGGAAGGGGAGGGAAAGGGGGGGGGAAAGAAAAGAGGAAGGAAAAGGGAGAGGGGGGAGGGAAAAAGAGAAGAGAAAGGGGGAGAGGGGGGGAAAGGGGGAGAAGAAGGAGGAGAAGGAGAAAAAAGAGGGAAGGGAAAAGAGAGGGAAGAAGAAGGGGGGAAGGGGAAAAAAGAAAAAAAAGGGGGAGAGAAAAGAG
>NZ_JAHPIV010000223.1 GCF_019039105.1 Desertibacillus haloalkaliphilus
CCTCTCCCCCTCTCTTTTCTTTTTCCCTCCTTTCTTCTTCTCTCTCTTCCTTTTTCTCCTCCCCTTTTCCTTCTTCTTCTCCTTTCTTTCTTTCTTTTCTTTCCTCTCCCCCTCCCCTCTCCCTCCTCTCCCCCCCCTCTCCCTTTTCTCCCCTTCTTCTTCTTTTTTTTTCTTTTCCTCCCTCCTTTCCCTTTCCCCCTCTTCTCCCTCCTTCTCCCTCCCTTTCCTCCTTTTTTTCCTCCCTCTTTTTCCTTCCCTCCCTTCCTTCTCTTTTTTCCCCTCCCTCCTTCCCTCCCTTCTCTCCCTTTCCCTCTCTCTTCCCCCTTCCCTCCCCTCCTTCCCCTCTCTTTTTTTCTCCTTTTTCCCTCCCCTTTTTCCTTCCCCCTTTCCCCTCCTCCTCCCTTTT
>NZ_JAHPIV010000224.1 GCF_019039105.1 Desertibacillus haloalkaliphilus
GATCCGAGCATTGCAATCTTCATGTTTAATAGCCTCTATTTCTTAAAAGATAACTCTATCTTTAATTGGTGGACTTAGTATAAAAGATAAACTTATCTTTTGTCAACGTTGTCGTTTCAGAATAAACCGGTTATATTAGTACCATGAAGAAAAAAGATGAATCGAAGTATGAGACAATTATTCAGGCAGCGATACAGATTATCGTGACTGAAGGGGCGGCTAGTTTATCAACAACGAAGGTCGCCAAGGCCGTTGGTATCTCGCAATCCAACATCTATATTTACTTTAATAATAAGGCTGATATGCTAACGCAAGTCTTTGAACATGAGCAAGCAGTTATGCGTGACATGTTGGTCACATCAATAACGACTGAGCCGACTCTGGCTGGGAAGGTGCGTGTCTGGT
>NZ_JAHPIV010000225.1 GCF_019039105.1 Desertibacillus haloalkaliphilus
GTACTCGATGCGGCCAATGGAACAAAACAGCCAGAAGATTTAGCTGCTATCGGAGTGGAAATTGGTCAGATGAAGAATCAAATCATTGATGCAATGAACACGCAGATGTTAGGTAAGTTTGTTTTTAATGGGACGAATACAAATGTTAAACCAGTTGTAGAGAATGCAGATGGTACTTTTACATTTAACTTTGAAAACTATACAAATGCAAACGTGGTTCAGTCGAACATTTCTGATGGAATCACATTAAATGTGAATTCAAATCCTCTTTCAGCTTTTGGTGGGCAATCTGCCAGTGGTCAAAATGTCATTGAAATGCTGACTGACTTAGAAAACTCATTTAAAAATGGAACGTTTGCGAATTCTGACGATGCATTAGGGGATATCGATCAGTTTAAAGAAGTG
>NZ_JAHPIV010000226.1 GCF_019039105.1 Desertibacillus haloalkaliphilus
TTTTCCCTTCCTCCTTTTTCTTTCTCCCCCTCTTCCCCTTCTTCCCTCCTTTCTTTCCTTCTTTCTCCTCCCCCCCCTCCCTCTTCTTTCTTCTTTTTTTTTTTCTTCTTTTCCTTTCTTTCCTCCTCTTCTTCTTTCTCTTCTCCTTTCCCCCCTTTCTCCTTCCTCTCCCTCTCTCCCCTCTTCTTCCTCTCTTTTCCTTTCCCTCTCCCCTTTTTTCCTTTTCCTTTTCTTTCCCCTTCCCTTTCCTTCCTCTCTCCTTCCCTTTTTCCCCCTTTTTCCCCCTCTTTCCCCCTCTCTCTCTCCTTTCCCTCCTTTCCCCCCTCTCCCCCCCTTTCTCCCTCCTTCCCTTCCTTCCTTCCTTTTCCCTCCCCTCTCCTTTTCCTTTTTCCCCCCCCCCTTCTT
>NZ_JAHPIV010000227.1 GCF_019039105.1 Desertibacillus haloalkaliphilus
CCCCTCTCTCTTTTTCCCCCTTTCTCTCTTCCTTCTCCTTTCTTCTTCCTTCCTTCCCCCTCTCCCCCCCTTTCTTCCCTCTTTTCCCCCCCCTCTTTTTTTTTTTTTCTTCCTCCCTTCTTCTCTCTTTTTTCTTCTCTTTCCTTTTCTTTCCTTTCCTTCCTTTCTTCCTCCCTCTTCCTCCCTTCCTTTTTCCCCCCTCCCCCTCTTTCTCCCCTTTCTTCTTCCCTCTTTCCCCCTCTTTTTTCCTCTTTCTTTTTTCCCCCCTCCTTCCTCCCCCTTTTTTCTTTTTTTTCTTTTTTTTTTTTCTTTTCCCCTTTCTCTCTTCCCTTCTTTTCCCCTCTTTTCCCCTTTCCCTTTTCCTCCCCCCCTCTTCCCCCCTTCCCCCTCCCTCCCTTCCCTCT
>NZ_JAHPIV010000228.1 GCF_019039105.1 Desertibacillus haloalkaliphilus
CCCTTTCCCTCCTTTCCTTTTCTTTTTTTCTCTCCTCCTTTCCCCCCTTCTCTTCCCCTCCCTTCTTCCTTTCTTCCCTCTCTTTTTTCTTTCCTTTTTCTTCTTTCTTTCTTCCTCCTTCCCTCTCCTTTTTTTTCTTTTCCCCTCCCTCCTCTCCCCCTTCTTCCTCTTTCCTCTCTTTTCTCTCTTTCCCCTTCCCTCTTTCCTTCCTCTCTTCTCTCCTCCTTCCTCTTTTCCTCTCTTCCTCTTTCCTTTTTTTCTCTCCCTCTCCTTTTCCCCCTTCTTTTCCTTCCTCCCCTTCCTCTCCCTTTTCCCCTTTTTCCCCCTTTTCCTCTTCCCTTCCTTTTTTTTCTCCCCTTTTTCCCCCTTTTTTTCCCTTCCTTCTCTTCTCCCCTTTTTCTTTT
>NZ_JAHPIV010000229.1 GCF_019039105.1 Desertibacillus haloalkaliphilus
CCACGGTTCCTCATGCGAGACAGTGAGGGTTCTCGACGCGGTCATCCATCTGAGTGACGCCACGAGCGCGTAGGTCGCCGGCCGGCCCTCTGACACCACGGAGTTGCCCTGTTCGTCGAGAATCTCTACATCCGAGACGTCAAGACACGCATAGATCTGGGCGCCTTCAGGCTCAGACCTGCCGACCAGTTGGGTTGCATCAACGAGTGAGGTACTAGCAACGCTGCTATGTCCCTCCTGACGCCAGCCCCGTTCGGCGTAATCTGCAACCGAATCAACAGCAGCCGACAGTGCTTCGTCAGTCGCGTATGAATCCAGAGCTCTGCTATCCAGGTCCTGAAAGGCATGATCCAACGCATCTTGGTACTCCGCGTACGCCTCGGTGGCCGCGGCGAGCGCTTCCT
>NZ_JAHPIV010000230.1 GCF_019039105.1 Desertibacillus haloalkaliphilus
GGTGGGCCTAAGTGGACTCGAACCACCGACCTCACGCTTATCAGGCGTGCGCTCTAACCAGCTGAGCTATAGGCCCACGATGTTATATTGGTGTTATTCAAAAGAAGAGAACCTGTTTCTTCCTGTACTAGCTGAGTCAATGGTGGTGATCCGCCGAAACAACTCGTAGTTCATTCAAAGAAGATTCACTCGTAGCTGAGCTATAAACCCCAAAGAGATTACTCTCTCAAAACTGAACAAAAGCACAAGCGTCACTTACATAGGATGTGTTGACTTCGATGTTAGTCACAGGACGTGACTGCCTTTCATCGAAGTTCCTTTATAAGTGTCGACTAGAGTTAAACTCCATAGAAAGGAGGTGATCCAGCCGCACCTTCCGATACGGCTACCTTGTTACGACTTC
>NZ_JAHPIV010000231.1 GCF_019039105.1 Desertibacillus haloalkaliphilus
ACTATGAATAGTGAGGATAAAACAAGTTTTGAAAAGCTTATCCAAAATTCCGTAGAACAAATGGACTTACCATCAGATGCTGATGCAAGAGATGCCGAAACACAACCGTTGGGATTCTTTGATTCAAATTCTGAAAATTATCAAAATATACAAAAGGCAACTGAGAACTTATCAAACCCGGATTATCCATATTAGGGCATCACAAATACTTTACAAATATGTTTTGCGTCGCAACAAAAACCAGCAAATTAGGCTTAGTATAACAGAGATAATCAGCACAGCAAAAACACCATAAGAAGATTTTTCAAACGGAACATCGACATTGATTCCCCAAAAACCAAAAATAATCGCTGGAATAGTCAAAACGATTGATATCTCTGTTAGAGTTTTCATAATCATGTTC
>NZ_JAHPIV010000232.1 GCF_019039105.1 Desertibacillus haloalkaliphilus
GACGGGAAACTCGCTGATTTAGCTCCAACGTTATTAACACTTTTAGGTGGAAAACAACCAGAAGAGATGACAGGTGTTTCATTAATTAAGAAATAATTTTTTTAAAAGCAGGAATTTCCTCATTTCAGTTGAATCATAATACGGTTGGCTGAATGAAATAACCATTTTTGACCGAAAATAAATTGATAAATTTTAAGGAGTGACTTTACAATGACAATGATTACAGATGTTTATGCTCGCGAAGTATTAGATTCTCGTGGTAATCCAACAGTTGAAGTAGAAGTATACCTTGAATCAGGTGCAATGGGACGCGCATTAGTACCAAGTGGTGCTTCTACTGGTGAATACGAAGCAGTTGAATTACGTGACGGTGGAGAGCGTTATATGGGTAAGGGAGTTCTTC
>NZ_JAHPIV010000233.1 GCF_019039105.1 Desertibacillus haloalkaliphilus
CCCAAAAGGCAGTTAACATGACCACAACGTACCCAGATGGATCAACGGATGTTGTTAACCAGAATACGTTCACGGATTATGCCGAACAAAGCATCAAGCAACAAGACGGCAAGGTGTCGTTCGTTGATAATAACAAGGCAGCATCAATTGCTGCGGGTAGTTTTGGTGCCGATAACATTGCACACACGGTTGCTTATGAAGATGCACCACAAGATGCTGGTGTTGTTGCAAGTGATCAATCAGTGCAAGATGCATTGAAGGCTGTGAACGATGCGCAAACGTTGGCTGATTATCAAACCGCATTATCGGCCTACAACGCTGCTGTATTGGATGCGCAAAAGAAGCATGTCCAAGCGAATATTGATTCAATCAACAACAACATTGCGCAAATTCAGAGTGACAT
>NZ_JAHPIV010000234.1 GCF_019039105.1 Desertibacillus haloalkaliphilus
TGTTAGAGACTTACCAAAAAGTCAAATGGGAGTAGATGTTGAAAAAAGTTATGAGCCCAAGTACATTACAATACGTGGAAAAGGTCCCGTTCTAAAAGAATTAAAAACAGCTGCTAAAAAAGTTAAACGAATCTATCTCGCGGCTGACCCCGATAGAGAAGGTGAAGCGATTGCTTGGCATCTTGCTCACAGTCTCGACATTGATGAGAATTCAGATTGTAGAGTCGTGTTTAATGAAATTACGAAACAAGCAATTAAGGACGCTTTCAAAACGCCACGTCCAATTAATATGGATTTGGTGGACGCTCAGCAAGCAAGAAGAATTCTCGATCGTTTAGTTGGTTATAACATTAGCCCAGTATTATGGAAGAAAGTAAAAAAGGGGCTAAGTGCTGGTCGAGTA
>NZ_JAHPIV010000235.1 GCF_019039105.1 Desertibacillus haloalkaliphilus
GGTATTTACCTTATAATCGTAGCCTATGAACATACTCCGTTATGAGAATTAAATTTTCTAAATAATCTGGGATTCTATATGAAGTGGTGGTAAATCAAAAGTTTGTGACCAGTGGTTTTGCAACCAAGTCCTGTTTGGAATGCTGGAATACCTAGAAGGTCTTGAACCAACCAACCAACCTATGAGCCTGAAACTATCTTAAAAAAGACAATAAACAGGATTTATCCAACTAAGAATATGCAGAAGTGGTTCGGGTTTAGTGGGATATGGGTGATGAAATGACTTCCTCATTCCCTAGAACTAAACCTAAGCTGTCGAATAAATAAATAAGTAAATAGAGAACTGAAGGAGCTTTATCCGTTCCTATATCTAGATAGGCCTCAGAAATTGCCAAAATTGATAG
>NZ_JAHPIV010000236.1 GCF_019039105.1 Desertibacillus haloalkaliphilus
CCTTTCCCCCTCCCTCTTCTTTCTTTCCCCTCTCTTCTTCTTTCTTTCTTTTCCTTTTTTTCTCCTCTCCCCTCTCTCTTTCTTCCCTCCCTCCTTTTTTCTCTTTTCCCCTTTCTCTTTCTTCTCCTCTTTCCCCTTCTCCCTTTTCCTCTTCCCTTTCTCCTTTTCTTCCTTTCTTCTCCCCTTCTCCCCCTCTCCCCTTTCCCTCTTCTCCTCTTTCTCCCTCTCCCTCCTCCTCTTCCCTCCTTCCTCCTCCCCCCCCTCCTTTTTCTCCCCCCTTTCCTTCCCCCTCCTCCCTCTCTTTCCTTCTCCCTCCCTTCTCTCCTTTTCCCTCTTCTTCTTTTTCTTCCCCTCTTTCTTCTTCTTCTCCTCTTTCCCCCCTCCCTTCCCCCCTCCCCTCCCT
>NZ_JAHPIV010000237.1 GCF_019039105.1 Desertibacillus haloalkaliphilus
AAACAACCCATTTGTACTTATTGCTGGTCCTTGTGTAATTGAAAACAAAGATCTAATTATGGAAACAGCTGAACAGCTAAAAGAAATTACAACAAAGTTAAACATACCTTTCGTATTTAAAGCGACATTTGATAAAGCTAACCGCTCATCGATCCACTCATTCAGAGGACCTGGTTTAGAAGAAGGTCTTGCTATCCTACAAGAAGTAAAAGAAAAGTTCAACGTACCTGTAACTTCAGACATTCACGAAACAGCACAAGTAGAAAAAGCTGCAGAAGTGTTAGATATCCTTCAAATTCCAGCATTCTTATGCCGTCAAACAGATCTTTTAGTTGCAGCGGCGAAAACTGGACGCATTGTAAATGTTAAGAAAGGTCAATTCTTAGCTCCATGGGATATGGTG
>NZ_JAHPIV010000238.1 GCF_019039105.1 Desertibacillus haloalkaliphilus
GTCCTAAGAAAATGAAGGAACCAATTGGACGCTTAGGATCTTTCAGTCCTGCCCGTGCACGGCGTACAGCTTTAGAGATCGATTTAACAGCTTCTTCCTGACCAATAACTCGTTCATGTAGAATCGACTCCATCTTAAGTAAGCGGTCCGTCTCTTCTTCTGCTAATTTCGATACAGGGATTCCAGTCCAGCTTGCTACAACTTGTGCAATGTCTTCAGCTGTTACCTCTGTATCTTCTTGGCCTTGCTTTTTCTTCCACTCATTCTTCATTTCTTCTAACTCTTCACGTAAACGTTGCTCTGAATCACGTAAAGAAGCAGCTTTTTCAAATTCCTGGCTTTGAACAGCGGCGTCTTTTTCTTTTCTCGTTTCGTCAAGACGTTGCTCAAGCTCTTTCAAGT
>NZ_JAHPIV010000239.1 GCF_019039105.1 Desertibacillus haloalkaliphilus
GTCTTGTCATCAATCAACATGATTTTCATGAGTCGCCTCCAATTTTGTAATCAAATCTAACCACTTCGCCTGGACATGTTCAGCATCATAATCACGTGCCTGTTCACAACCGGCTTCACTCGCTTTTTCACGCCAACGTTTATCCGCCAATGCCATAACAATCGCATTGGCAAGGGCGTTCACATCCCCATCCGCGACCAACTTACCGGCCTTGCCGATAATTGCACGCGGACCATAATCAATGTCATACGAAATCACCGGCGTACCAGCTGCCTCAGCTTCCAAAATCGTACGCCCAAAGCCTTCCGTTCGTGATGTGAAAATCGTGACCTGCCCCGTTTGAAATGTGTCAATCGCATCGGTCGTAGCGCCATTAAACGTAATATAGCCTGTCGCATGGG
>NZ_JAHPIV010000240.1 GCF_019039105.1 Desertibacillus haloalkaliphilus
TCTCTCCCTCTTCCTCCCTTTTTCCCCTTTCTTCCTTTCTCTTTTTCCCCCCTCCCTCCTTTCTCCTCTTTCCTCTCCTTTTCCCCTTTCCTCTTCTCTTTTCCTTTCCTTTTCTCCCTCCCCCTTCCTTCCCTTTTTTTCTTTTTTCCCCCTTTTTCCTCCTTTCCCCTCTTCTCCCCTCTCTCCTCTTCTTTCCTTTCTTTCCTTCTCTCCCTCCCCTCTTCCCTTTTCCCCCCCTTCTTCTCTTTTTCTTTCCCCTTCTCTCTCCCCCCCTTTTTCCCTTTTTCTCCTTCCTCTCCCCTCTTTTTCCTTTCTTTCCTCCCTTCCTCCTCCTTCCCCTTCTCTCCTTTTCCTCCCCCCCCTCTCTTCTTCCCTTCTCCTTCCCTTCCTCTTCCTCCTCT
>NZ_JAHPIV010000241.1 GCF_019039105.1 Desertibacillus haloalkaliphilus
TGCTTCGGTAGGGAGGCTTAATATGAGTGGTTACACAGTAAGGAAAGATTCAGGTATAGAGAAATTAAGTGATTTAAAAGGGAAACGAATCGCAGCAGGGTACAACGGAGAATGGATTATTCAATACTTATTGGAAGCTCAACTCGCCTCTGTTGGTTTAACAAGTGATGACGTTACGTTAGTTACAATTGCTGATAACAATGCCGGAATGGATGCATTGAGAGAGGGAAGAGTAGACGCTGTCTTTACAGGAAACCCATCACAAGGGGCATTTCTAGAAATGGATAATGCAATTGGAATAAAAGCTTTAAATTATGCAGATGTCACTCCTGGTGAGTTAGATCAAAAGAAAGATGAACTGGTAAAACAAATGCAAGAATTTGTTCCTTCTCTTGAACCG
>NZ_JAHPIV010000242.1 GCF_019039105.1 Desertibacillus haloalkaliphilus
GTTTCAGTCAAACCACCTGGGTACGTTGGCGTTGGTGTGTCACCAGGGTTAACTGGATAAGTTGGGCTCGTTGGGTCGTCCGGATCAACTGGACCACCTGGCGTGAAGATTGGTGAACTTGGCGTCTTTGGATCATTTGGATCAACTGTAATCACAGCGTGAATGAAAATCACTTCGTACGTTTGGTCATAATCATCTTCACGATCGAAGGTAAAGTTGACACCTGGATAACCATCTGAAACCAAGACATATCCCGCTGCCTCGTAGGCTGCAATCTTGTCAGCCGTTGTGTACGTTGACGTCTCATCAGAGTGTCCCGTAATCGTATCCATTGCCAATTGCTTGCCAGTTGTCTTATCAAGATACGTAATCGTCGCTTGCTGCTCGTTGGCAACATACG
>NZ_JAHPIV010000243.1 GCF_019039105.1 Desertibacillus haloalkaliphilus
TGGCAGTACCGTCTTTCAAACGGTAATTGGACTGCTTTATGCATTGCCATTAAATCAAAGTATTAAATTAAAAGCTTTTACGCGAACGATTGTGTATTTACCAGTTATTATTAGTCCGTTAATAATGGGATATATATGGTACTTTTTCTTTGCTTACCAAGGAGGAGCATTAAATGATCTATTAATATTTCTAGGATTTGAGCCCATTAACGCTCTAGGAAATGCATCATTTAATCCATGGATTATTGTGTTAGTTAACACATATCAGTTCGTTGGGATTGCGATGATTATCTATTTAGCTGGATTGCAAAGTATATCTAAAGACTATTATGAAGCGGCTGTTATTGATGGGGCATCAGCTTTCGCTCAGTTTAAAAAGATTACTCTACCATTACTAGCC
>NZ_JAHPIV010000244.1 GCF_019039105.1 Desertibacillus haloalkaliphilus
CATTATAGACTGACGGTCGGTCTAAAAGGAGAGTGATTTTCATGTCGTCATCAGCCAAAAATGGTTCCACCCACTTTATCTACCTCGTTCTCGGGCAAATTATTTCCGTTTTCGGGTCTTCCTTGATTCGTTTTGTTCTATCTTTACACGTCTTGGATATGACACATCGTGTTGATTTATATGCCCTGCTTTTTGCTTTATCCAATATCCCGCTCCTCCTTTCGCCATTAGCAGGAGCAATTGCTGACCGGTTTAACAGAAGAAATTTGATGATTTTATTTGATGTTCTTACTGGCATTATGATTCTGGCTTTTTATTTCTGGTTATTTTCAGGTCATGATTCGCTTTATATGATTGGAGCCGTCATGATTCTCCTTGGTGTCATGAGTACATTTTATG
>NZ_JAHPIV010000245.1 GCF_019039105.1 Desertibacillus haloalkaliphilus
GTTCTGTAGCACCTTCAATATCATCACCAACAACAGACGTCTCATCTGCATCACCTGACGAGGAAGAACTACCACCACAAGCTACTAACACAAGTGCCATAAAAACCCCAATAACTGTAAATAATAAACTATTCTTTGTCACCACAATCCCCCCTAAATTTTAATGTAATGGTAAAATTATGAAAGCACCTAGAAAATACTAATGAATATATCACCTCCCCAAAATTCAAAACTGCTGTAGACAATGATGTTTCGTCATCACTTTCATTTGCTAGTTTAAGAGGTTTGCTCATCTATTTTGACAAAAGTTTGCATAGAGAGCCACATGCATCCTATTGCAGCGAAGCTAACTGAAAAAAACGGGATCAATCCTGGAAAATCGAGTGACACATATATAAC
>NZ_JAHPIV010000246.1 GCF_019039105.1 Desertibacillus haloalkaliphilus
TTCCCCTCCCTCTTCCTTCCTCTTTCTTTTCCTTTCTCCCTTCCTCTCCCCTCCTCTCTTCTCCCTTTTTTTCTTTTCCCTTTTCTTTTCCTTCTTCTTCCTTCCTTCCTTCCTTTCCTCCCCCCTTCCCTCCCTCCCCTTTCTTTCTCCTCCCCTTTCTTCCTCCCCTTCCCTCCTTCTTCTCTTTTTTTTCTCTTTTTTTCTCCCTCTCTTTCTCCCCCTCTCTTTCTTCCCTCCCCTCTCTCTTCCTTCCCCTTCTCTTCCTCCCTCCTCCTTCTCTTCCCCCTCCCCCTCCTTCCCCCCCTTCTCCCTCCTTCCTTCCCTCCTCTTCCTCCTCTTTCCTTCTCTCCCCTCCCCTCCCTCTCTCCCCCCTTCTTCCCTCTCTTTCCTCCCTCTTC
>NZ_JAHPIV010000247.1 GCF_019039105.1 Desertibacillus haloalkaliphilus
GGCTTATAGCCATTCTGCTTATTTTCTCCTCTAGAATTTTCTCGAAAATCCTCAATCATTCGTAACGCTTGCGGAAAGGCGAACAGCCCTATTAACACAGCTACCATATGTAGCCCTCCAACTAATGAGTCCATACCAAACGTAAAGCGAGCTGTACCTGTAATCATACTAATCCCTACAAATGATAAGCCAATCCCTATACAACCACCGATTAAGTTCTTAGTGACTGCCCCATCAGAAATCGCTGCAATAACGGTTATTCCAAATATTGCGATCCAAAAGCTCTCTGTCGGTCCGAACCTTAATGAGAAATCAGCAAATACTGGCGCAAAAAATAGCAACAAAAACATCCCAAATAATCCGCCGATTACCGAGGATATCGTAGCTAACTCCAGCGC
>NZ_JAHPIV010000248.1 GCF_019039105.1 Desertibacillus haloalkaliphilus
GTTCGATGCAAACACACTTGCATCTTGAACCGAATTAACTGCATCTCTTGCCATGATTCCAAAAGATTCTTGTCCATCATGAGGAGTCTTTGCGTATTCAATAACCTTTATATCAGCAGTCAATTTAAAGTTATCTTCTTCCGCATCTATCTCCGTATAGTAAAACGAGATTCCATCATGATCGCCTGTAATTTTCCCACCGCCTTCTAACGCCACTAACTTCACAGTCCCATCATCTTGGACATCAACATAGTTACGCTGATCAGAAGACGATTGTCCAAATCTCATTTTTTTCCATGCTGGTTCAACAGGTTCTCTAACGGTTACTTGGAACGAAATTGACTTGATATCATTCTCTTCCGGAACGATGTTAATTTCGTACGTTCCAGCTTCAGAGC
>NZ_JAHPIV010000249.1 GCF_019039105.1 Desertibacillus haloalkaliphilus
GCGTGTAGATGGAGACAAACATTAGATTTGACTATGGCTATAACACATATGTAGGCGAAAATTTCTTTGCGAACTTTGACTGTACGATCTTAGATGTTTGCGAAGTGCGGTTTGGGGATAATTGTATGCTCGCACCTGGAGTACAAATTTACACAGCGACACATCCTATTAACCCAACTGAACGTAATTCAGGTAAAGAATACGCAAAACCGATTACTTTTGGAAACAATGTATGGATTGGCGGAAGTGCAGTCATAAATCCAGGAGTAACAGTAGGAGATAATGTTGTTATCGCATCAGGTGCAGTAGTTATTAAAGATGTACCAGATAATGTAGTAGTAGGTGGTAATCCAGCCAAAGTAATTAAAAAGATTGAAATATAAGCTAATGTACTAAAG
>NZ_JAHPIV010000250.1 GCF_019039105.1 Desertibacillus haloalkaliphilus
TCCCCTCCCCTCCCCCTTTTTCCTTCCCCCCCTCTTTTCCTCCTTTTCCCTCCTCCTCCTTCTTCTTTTCTCTTTCCCCTTTTCCCCTTTTTTCTCCCCTTTCCTCCCCCTTTTCCTCTCCTCTCCTTTCCCTTTTCCCTTCTTCCCCTTTCTCTTCTCTTCCTCCCTTTCTCCCCCCTTTTTCCTCTTTTCTTCCCTCCCTTTTCTCTTTTTTTCCCCCCCCTTCTCTTTCCCTCTCTCTCTCCCCTTCCCCTTTCTCTCCCCTTTTCTTTTTCTTTCCCCTTCCCTCTCTTTTTTCTCCCTCTCCTCCCCCTCCCCCCCTTTCCCTTCTTTCTCCCCTTCCTCTTTCCTTCCCCTCTTTCCTTTCCCTTTCCCCCTCCCCTTTCCCTCCTTCTTCT
>NZ_JAHPIV010000251.1 GCF_019039105.1 Desertibacillus haloalkaliphilus
TCCTCCTCTTCTTCTTTCTTTTCTCTCCCCTCTTTTCTCCCCCCCTTCCTCCCTTCTCTTCTTTTTTCTCCCCTCCTCTCTTCCCCTCCCTCTTTCCTTTTTTCTTCCTTCCTTCCCCCTTCTCTCCCTCTCTCCCTCCTTTTTCCTCTTTTCCTTTTTTTCCTCTCTTCCTCTTCCTCCCTTTTTTTTTCCTTTCCTCCCTCTTTTTTCCCCTCTCTTTTTCTCCTTTTTTCTTCCCCCCTTTTTCTCTTTCCCTCTTCCCTCCTTTTCTTTCTTTCTTCCTCTCCTCTTCCCCCCCCCTCTTCCCCCTCTCTCTCTCTCTTCTCTTCCTCTCCCTTTTCTCCCCTCTTCCCCTTTCTCTTCTCCCCCTCTCCTCTCCCCCCCTCCCTCTCTCCCT
>NZ_JAHPIV010000252.1 GCF_019039105.1 Desertibacillus haloalkaliphilus
GTTAATCCGTTATAGAATCCTTCATTCGCTAGCTTTTCAAAATTTTCAACGTGACCTGGTGCAGCTTCTGGGTAAAATTCAATAACAAGCTTTTCACCATTTTCAAATGAAATAGAACCTTTTTTCATATGTATAGCCTCCAATTTGATTTAGATTCACTTTATTGTACACGATTCGGATTCCAATGTGAAATTGAAATGATTAGCGTAAACATTTTATGAATAATTCGAGCTTGATATTGTCTAATTCTCTAATCAAAAAGCTGTTGAAAATATATTCTCAACAGCTTTACCAAATATCTCTTACTCTCTTGCTAGCTTGACAGTTTCCACAAATTTCTTAGCCTTATCCGTAATAGATTGAAGTGCCTCCTCATTAATCGTAGCTGGTACAAGGG
>NZ_JAHPIV010000253.1 GCF_019039105.1 Desertibacillus haloalkaliphilus
GTTTAACCTTATTTTTTGGATTGCTCATTGCCCTTCCACTTCTAAGAGAAGCAACGAACCTAAATTGGATTGCAATGTTTGATAGTTTCTATCGTGCTGGTTCGCTTGTATTTGGTGGAGGTCATGTCGTGTTGCCATTACTTGAGCGTGAATTTGTACCAGATGGTTGGCTAAGTGCAGAAGAATTCCTTGCTGGATACGGTGCAGCCCAAGCAGTTCCAGGACCTTTATTTACATTTGCAGCCTATATCGGTGCAGTCATAAATGGTTGGCAAGGCGGATTGCTAGCAACAGTTGCTATTTTCTTGCCAGCGTTTCTCCTCATTTTAGGGACATTGCCGTTTTGGAACTCGTTGCGCCGCAACCCCAAAATCAAAGGAGCTTTAATGGGAGTGAA
>NZ_JAHPIV010000254.1 GCF_019039105.1 Desertibacillus haloalkaliphilus
CTTCTATTGTACAAAGCAATTATTGAGAATGGATGGATTTCATGTAAAGCTGATCTCAATTACTTGGAAACGTAATAATCACACGTGTCCCTTCAAAGCTTTTGCTCTCAAAACGAATGGTACCGCCATGGCTTTCAATAATCTTAATGGTCATCATTAATCCAAGACCCGTGCCTTTTTCTTTCGTTGTGTAAAAAGGTTCACCTAATTTCCCAATCTCGTCTTCTGGTATGCCCTTTCCTTGGTCTTCAAATATCAGCATCATTTGGTCGTTTTTCAATAATGAAGTCACTTGGATCACACCTGTTACTCCATCCATCGCTTCAATTCCATTTTTAAGAATGTTAAGGAACACTTGTTTTAGTTCATTTGGAATGCCTTGAATATGTGGCAGAG
>NZ_JAHPIV010000255.1 GCF_019039105.1 Desertibacillus haloalkaliphilus
CATTAAACAGACAAACCAATTTAATTTCATTTACAATAAAGTTAAAAGTGTTTTAAGCAACGATAAAGTTATTGTTTTAACTCATACACCTAAAGTAGACTGGTCGAATGAAGACTACAATCGGAACTGGATATATGTGAATGGACATACTCATCGAAATGATTACTGTTGTGATGAGGAGAAAACTTTTTATTCGGACAATCAAATTGGTTATTATTCTAAAAACATAGGTTTAAAGCATTTTAAATTATCGAGAGTTTATGATATTTTTAAGTACTATTCTAACGGAATTTATTCTATTTCAAGAGAGCAATATTTGGACTTTAACCGGGGTCTCGGGATTAATGTGATTTTTAATAGAACAGGAACTATACTTATGCTTAAAAACAATAATGT
>NZ_JAHPIV010000256.1 GCF_019039105.1 Desertibacillus haloalkaliphilus
CCTTGTATGGCACTTCATTTTCATAGGCAAAAGCCGTTAGCTTCGTGAATTCAGGTGAATTCATGTGCCAAACTTGCTTCACACCAACTTCAAGCAAGTGGTTGTGTAGTAAACCAACAATCGCCTCGAATTGACGTAATTCGCGTGCGTTCGCATCGTAAATGTTATACAAGTTAAATGAACGATTTTCGATGTTGGCCAACATCACCAAACCTTGGGCAGCAGTACCACGCGTTTGGCCAGTCACCTTATACATGGTTGGGGTTGGATAAGCGCGATTGCTTGGGTAAGCCACAGCTTGTGCTTCCAATGCATGCAACTTTGCGATAACTTGTCCAGCAACTTCAGGTCGAACGCCAGTCTTCACCAAAATGTTTCCGAATGACATCATAAATG
>NZ_JAHPIV010000257.1 GCF_019039105.1 Desertibacillus haloalkaliphilus
GCATTATATAGGACCTCCCTGGCATCAACTGAGCTATACAAGTATTGCTCAGGATCTATTATTCGCCATTGAACAGCTAAATCAGCAAAAAGAATGTTTTCATCACCCGTAATCATTTTCGCTTCTCTAGTGAATTCTACGACTTCTCCATCTTCTTCCTTATAGCCTACTTGGAGGTTATAAGTTCCTCTCGATAAAATCTCAACTCTTTGTATCGGCCATGGCATTTTAAACTTTAATCCTGGCTCGGTAATCGTTTCATCTACTTTTCCGAATGTAATTAATGCTGCTTGTTCCGATTCGTCGACTATGTACCAACCTGTAGCAAGAAAAAGGGCTAGTATTGCGACACCAACACAAGATCCAAAGCCAACCAGTAATTGCTTTACTGTCATC
>NZ_JAHPIV010000258.1 GCF_019039105.1 Desertibacillus haloalkaliphilus
CTCTTCTCCCTTCCTTCCTTTCTCTCCTCTCCTCCCTTCTTTTTCCCTTCCCCTTCCCTTTTCTTCCCTTCCTCTCCTTTTTTTCTTCCCTCTCCCTCCTTTCCCTTTCCCCTTTTTCCCCCCTCTTTTCTCTTTTTCCTTTCTCTTTCTCCTTCTCCTCTCCTCTTCTTTTTTCTTTCCCCCCCTTTTTTTTTCTCTTTTCTCTCCTTTCCTTCCTCCCTCTCTCTTCCCTTCTTTCCTCTTCCCTTTCTTCCCCTTTTTCTCCCCCCTTTTCTTTCTTCCCTCCTTTCTCTTCTTTCCCTCCCCCCTTCTCCCCCTCCTTTCCCTTTCTCTTCTCCCCCTCTTCCTCTTCCTCCTCCTCTTCTCCTCTCTCTCTCTTTCCTCCCCCCCTCCTTC
>NZ_JAHPIV010000259.1 GCF_019039105.1 Desertibacillus haloalkaliphilus
AGAAAGAGGGAAGGAGAAAAGAAAAAAGAGAAAAAGGGAAGGGGAGGGGAAAGGGGGGGGGGGGGAAAAAGGAGGGAAAAAAAAAGAAAAAAGAAAGGGAAAGAGGGGAGAGGGAAGGAGGGGAAAGGAAAAGAGAGAAGGAAGGGGAAAGGGAAGGGAGAAGGGGGAAAGGGGAAGGAAGGGGAAAAGGGGGAGAGAAAAAGGAAAGGGAAAAAAAGGGGGAAAGGGGAAGGAAAAGAAGGGAGAGGAATAAGGGGAAGGAGGGGTATTTATATTGTTGGAATAAATAAAAAAGAGAAGATTGAAGAAGGTGAAGGGGAAGAAGTAGAAGAAGTTGTAGAATTTGATGAAAATATTAAGGAAGGTGAAGAAATTGTAAAGAAGGAGGGGAGGAGG
>NZ_JAHPIV010000260.1 GCF_019039105.1 Desertibacillus haloalkaliphilus
ACGTTAGCATCTGGAGTGAATTTCTTAGTAACGAACAACTTATTGCCACTTGCGAGTATTTTAATTGAACCGGCAAAAGTTTTATTCTTAAATAACGCAATAAACCATGGAATTTTAGGTCCTATTGGAATTGAGCAAGCAGCGCGAGAGGGAATGTCGATTTTATTCCTATTAGAAGCAAATCCTGGACCGGGTCTTGGTATTTTACTTGCTTTTATGTTGTTTGGAAAAGGAATGGCAAAGCAATCAGCACCTGGTGCGACAATTATTCACTTCTTTCGTGGGATTCATGAAATTTACTTCCCGTACATTTTAATGAAACCTGCACTAATTATCGCTGCCATTGCTGGTGGTGCCACAGGAGTATTCACACTATTGTTGTTTAATGGTGGACTT
>NZ_JAHPIV010000261.1 GCF_019039105.1 Desertibacillus haloalkaliphilus
CTTTCTCTCCCCTCCTTTCCCCTTCCCCCTTTCTTCCCCTTCCTCCTTCTTTCTCCTTCCTTTTCCCCTCTTCCTCCCTTCTTCCTCCCCTTTCTTTCTTTTTTCCCCCTTTTCTTTCTTTTTTTTCCTTTCCCCCTCTCTCCTTTCTTTCTTCCTCCTCCCCTTTCTCCTCCCCCTTTTTCTCCTCCCTTTTTCCCTTTTTTTCCTCCCCCTTTCTCTCTTCCTTCCTCTTTTTCTCCTTTCCCCCTTCCTCCCCCCCTTCTTTCTCCTCCCTTTTCCCCCTCCTCTCTCCCTCTTCTCCTTTTTCCTCTCTCTTTCCCCTCTCTTTCCTCCCCTCCTTTCTTCTTTCCCCCTTCTTTCTCCTTTTCCTTTTTTCTTCCTCTCTCCCTTCTCTT
>NZ_JAHPIV010000262.1 GCF_019039105.1 Desertibacillus haloalkaliphilus
GTTCAGGGTGTTGATAGTTAACTTTTTATCATGACAAAATATTGTTATTCTATTACTAAAAATTTTCAATCGCAGAAAAACTATTGTCTTGTTCCGATTAATCGGATAATCTTGTGAGGTTGATGAGATGCAAACTCATCTGAACAACATTGAATGAGGAGGGAACAAGATGTTGCATATTGATAACTTAACGGTTGCTTACACAGCAACCCCAGTTTTTCAAAATTTGTCTGTTGCGTTTAGCCCAGGCAAGATTACAGGTATTATCGGTCCGAACGGTGCAGGTAAATCAACCTTAATTAAGGGGGCACTTGGATTGGTACGTCGTACGGGGAGCGCATCAATCGATAGTCGGCCGATTAAAATGGTACGTCGTAAAGTTGCGTATGTTGAGC
>NZ_JAHPIV010000263.1 GCF_019039105.1 Desertibacillus haloalkaliphilus
GAACTAATCCTATCGGTAAAGGGAAAGAAAGGGAAAATCAACGGGCTTGAACAGAAAAAGCTAAGTGAGTATGTTGGTGCGGCGAATGTTGTCATGTTTGCACCTGAAGATTTGAACCTTGTCAAAGGGAGTCCGCAAGTCCGTAGAAGGTTTTTGGATATGGAGCTAGGGCAAATTAGTCGTGTTTACTTACACCATTTAGGCATGTACCAAAAAGTGTTGAAGCAGCGGAACCACTTATTAAAAACATTGCAATTTGGTAAAGGTTCTAAAGAAATGTTAGATATCTTAACTGATCAAATGATTGTGTTAGCTGCAGAAGTGACGATAAGAAGATATGGGTTTATTAAGCGCCTGCAAACTTGGGCAGAGCAAATTCATCATGATGTCAGTAG
>NZ_JAHPIV010000264.1 GCF_019039105.1 Desertibacillus haloalkaliphilus
TACTTACCGTCTATGATACATCTAATCCGTTTATGAAGATGACAAGAAATCTATACGACGAAGCGGCTCTATTTGATGACTCCTCAAAAATGCAATACATTGATCTTCATACGTGGCTACCTGGCGACATCCTTGTTAAAGCAGATCGTATGACAATGGCTCATTCCATTGAACTACGAGTTCCTTTTTTAGATAAAGAAGTGTTTGCTGTGGCAAGTGAGGTCCCTACTTATGCTAAGATTTCTCACGGAACGACGAAGTACGTGTTAAGAGAGGCTATGAGTGAGTTTATTCCTGAATCCGTCTTGCACAGAAAAAAACTTGGATTCCCTGTACCAATCCGTCACTGGTTAAAGGACGAGCTTTATGATTGGGCCCGGAACCTATTACTAACT
>NZ_JAHPIV010000265.1 GCF_019039105.1 Desertibacillus haloalkaliphilus
ATGAAAAGGGGAAAAAAGAGAGAAAGACCGTTTATCCTAAGGATTTTCAGTTTAAAGCCTTGAAAAAAGGAGCAGAACTCGCTATTATTGTTAAGGGAACTAAATATTAATTTTTTATGAATTTTTGTCGGATACGGTCAAATGCTTTCGTTTTTTGTAGGTGAAAGTTCAGATTTTCACATACTTATTTTTTGTTTAAATTTCATAAAATGCCGCAAAGCGGTTGAGAATAACGATATGTAATTCTTTATCCGTTTTACAGCAAATTTAAAAAAGGTGGATGTGATTCCAGTGAATAAACCGAAAATCGTTGTATTAGGTGCAGGTTATGGCGGATTAATGACTGTAACAAGATTAACAAAACAGCTTGGCACAAATGATGCGGACATTACTCT
>NZ_JAHPIV010000266.1 GCF_019039105.1 Desertibacillus haloalkaliphilus
TTCTCTTCCTCCTCCTCCCCTTCCCCCTTTCCCCCTTCTTCCCTTCTCCCCCTCTCTTCCTCTTTTTTTTCCCCCTCCCCCTTTTCTCCTCTCCTTCCTTTCCCCCCCTTTTTCCCCCTTTTCTCCCCCCCCTTCCTTTCCTCTTCCCCTTTTTCCCCCTTTTCCCCTTTCTCTTCCTTTTCTTCCTTCCCCTCCTTTTTCCCCTTCTCTTTCTCTCCCCCCCTTCCCTCTTCCTCTCTTCCCCTCTTCCTTCTTCTCTCCTCTCTTCCTTCCCTCTTTCCTTTTCCCTCTCTCCCCTCTCTTCCCTCTTCCTCCTTTTTCTCTTCTTTCTTTTCCCCTCCCCCCCCTTCTCCTTCCTTCTTCCTCCCTCCCTCCTCCCCCTTCCCTCCCCCCCC
>NZ_JAHPIV010000267.1 GCF_019039105.1 Desertibacillus haloalkaliphilus
GTTTTGATGAACTAACAAAAGAAGCAGAACGAGTTTCTCCTGGAGCAGAAGGAATTCTCTTTCATCCATACATTAATGGCGAAAGAGCGCCATTATGGAATCAACGAGCTAAAGGAAATTTCTTTGGAGTAACCATCACTCATAAAAAAGAACATTTTGTTCGAGCAGTACTTGAAGGAATTACCTTTAATTTATACCAAATTGGAAAAGCGCTAGAACGAGTGGCAGGAGAACCAGAAAAGCTCTTTGTTAACGGCGGATTGGCTAGGTCTAGCTTGTGGCTTCAAATGGTTGCTGATGTGTTTGGTAAAGAAGTATATGTTCCAGAAAGTCATCATAGTGCAGCATGGGGAGCAGCCTGGACAGCACTAGTTTCTATTGGAAAAGTTGATTC
>NZ_JAHPIV010000268.1 GCF_019039105.1 Desertibacillus haloalkaliphilus
GGTAAAGGAGCAGCTTTCGTACGCTCGAAATTACGTAACCTTCGTACTGGATCTGTACAAGAAAAGACGTTCCGTGCTGGTGAAAAAGTATCGAAAGCGCACATTGAAAATCGTCGTATGGCTTATCTATATGCTAGTGGAGATATGCATACGTTCATGGATAATGAATCATATGAGCAAATCGAATTGCCGACAGCTCAAATTGAACATGAACTTAAATTCTTAAAAGAAAACATGGTCGTTCAAATCATGACTTATCAAGGTGAGACGCTTGGAGTAGAAGTACCGAATACAGTTGAACTCGAAGTGACAGAAACGGAACCAGGAATTAAAGGAGACACAGCTTCGGGTGGAACGAAGCCGGCTACACTAGAAACTGGGTTAACGGTACAAG
>NZ_JAHPIV010000269.1 GCF_019039105.1 Desertibacillus haloalkaliphilus
GTTCAAATCAACGCAACACTTTTTTTAAAAAGTTAAGTTCGTTAATTACCGTCAACCGTCTTCGTTCGCGGCGACAAGAAATAATATAACACGGACAATAACTCGATGCAATAGTTTTTTTGAAAAAATTAAAAGATATGAATCCACTAACAATTATACCATTTCACCAAGTTGTTAAAACATTATTATAGAAACAAATTAAAAACGCTTCTCTTCATTCAAAGAGAAGCGACAGCAACAACCAACTTAACTAAAGAGAGCGTAGCCCCTTTTCTTGTTTGCTCGGATTATTAATGGGTGTATTCGGATCATTCCCCCATTCTATCCAAGAACCTTCATATACTGTAATGTCTTCGAAACCCATTAAGCGTAACGTGTAATACATATGAGAAG
>NZ_JAHPIV010000270.1 GCF_019039105.1 Desertibacillus haloalkaliphilus
CGTAAAGCCCCTACGAAATCAAACCCTACTCATTGCTTACAAGTATTTGAATTAGTTAACGAACAAGATAAAAAAATATATTTTGTTGGCAACGAAAAGGATATAATCATTAACATTATTCAAGGGGATCAAGTAAGGCAAATAGCTATGGATCGAAAGAGGGATATTCCCAAACAATTACTTGGGATCGAGAGGTCTAAATTGTAGTTGCAGGAGCAGATAAATGGTTGCTCCTGCATTTCTTTTGTTACTTAGTGATATTCTTTTCTCTGTTAATTTTTCGCTGGAAAAAGACGAAAATGGGAAGAGGAATGAAAATCCAGCCTAAACTTTTTATTAAACCATTAAGAGCTGATTGTTTTCGATATTCTAGCTGCTGTTTCAGCATTGCAT
>NZ_JAHPIV010000271.1 GCF_019039105.1 Desertibacillus haloalkaliphilus
GACATATTTAGAAGGGCTCGCAGAAGCTGGAGAAAATCTTTTTAGAGGAGAAGTATGTCAAAGTGTTAATCCAGAACAAAAAAAGTGGCTTCTTGATAAATTGAGCAGTATGGACCTAGAAAGTGTTTCAAAAGAGGATGTAAGAAAAGCCTATCAACTAGCAGTATTAAAAGGGATGAAAGGAGCAGTTCAGCCTCACCACTCTATGACGCCTGATGCTGTATGTTTATTTTTAAGCTATCTTGTTAATAAAGTGCTTAATAAGAGTGAAGAACCTGCCGTGCTCCTAGATTTAGCTGCAGGTTCAGGGAATTTGGTGAATGCTATTTTAAATCAATCCAATAAAAGCCTTTCAGCTGGTGCTTTTGAGGTAGATGAGACGTTGTTAAAGCT
>NZ_JAHPIV010000272.1 GCF_019039105.1 Desertibacillus haloalkaliphilus
GCTGAATCGTTTGGGACTCAATTTCGATTCCATGCTTCGGACAAACCGGTTTCCCAATTCGAGCATACAACAAACGCAAGTAATCAAAAATTTCCGTTACGGTACCGACCGTAGAACGAGGGTTTCGGCTTGTCGTTTTTTGGTCGATAGAAATGGCAGGTGATAAGCCTTCAATGGCATCGACATCTGGTTTATCCATTTGTCCTAGAAACTGGCGAGCATATGCAGAGAGTGACTCGACATAACGCCTCTGTCCTTCCGCATAAATCGTATCAAACGCAAGCGACGATTTCCCAGAACCCGACAAGCCTGTTAACACAACGAGCTTGTCACGTGGAATGGTTACGTCGATGTTCTTTAAATTATGGGAGCGCGCTCCTTTTACTACAATAT
>NZ_JAHPIV010000273.1 GCF_019039105.1 Desertibacillus haloalkaliphilus
AGGAGAAGGAGAAAGAAGGGAGAAGGGAAGAAAGAAAAAAAAAAGGGGAGGGGAGAGAAGGGGAAAAAAAGGGGAAAAGGAGAAGGAGAGAAGGGGGAAGAAAAAGAGAAGAAGAGAAGGGGGGGAGGGGAGGGGGGAGGAAAAGGAAGAGGGGGGAAAGGAGGGAGGGAAGGGGAGGAGGAAGGAAGGAGGGGGGAAGGAAAGGGAAAGGAGGAAGGAGAAAGGGGGAAAAAAAGGGGGGGAGGAGAAAAAAGAAGAGGAGAGGAAGAGAGAAAGAGAGAAAAGGAAGGAGGAGGAAAGGGAAAAAGGAGGAAGGGAGAGAGGGGAAAGAGAGGAGGAAGAGGGGGGGAGGGGGGAGAAGAGAGGGGGAGGGAGGGGAGGAGGGAAAGAGGA
>NZ_JAHPIV010000274.1 GCF_019039105.1 Desertibacillus haloalkaliphilus
AAAAAAAAGGAGAGGAGAAAAGGAGAGGAAAGAGGGAAGAGGAGAAAGAGAGGGAGGAAAAGGGAAGAGGGGAGGGGAAGAGGAGGAGGAAGAGGGGGAGGGGAAGGGAGAAGAGAGGAAGAAAGGGAGGAGGGGAAAAGAAAGGAGAGAAAGGGAGAGGAGGGAAGAGGGAGAAAAAAGGGGGGAGGGAAAAGAAAGAAGAAGAAGGGGGGAGAAGAAAAGGGGAAAAAAAGGGAGAGGGAGGGAGAGGGGAGAGGAGGAAAAAGGGGAAAGGAAAAGGGGAGGGAGGAAGGAAAAGAGGAGGGGAGAGAGGAGAAAGGGAGGAAGGGAAGAGGGGGAGGAGAGGGGAAGGAAAAAAGGGAAAGAGGGAAGGGGAGGAGAGAGAAGGAAAGA
>NZ_JAHPIV010000275.1 GCF_019039105.1 Desertibacillus haloalkaliphilus
TTTTTTCCTTTTCCCTCCCCTTTTCTCCCTTCTTTTTTTTCTTTCTTTTTTCTTCTCTTCCTTCCCTCTTTCCTTCTTTTTTCCTTTTTTCCTTTCCTCTCTTTTCCTCTCCCCTTTCTCTTTCTCCTTCTTTTCTCCTTTCTTTTCCTTTCCTTTCTTTTCCCTCCTTCTCTTTCTTTCTTTTCTCTTCCTTTTTCTCTTCTTTCTTCCCTCTTCTTCTTCCTCTTCTTCTTTCTTCTTCTCTCTTCCCTCCCTCTTCCTCTTCCCTCCCCCCCTTTTTTTCCCCCTCTTCTTTTTCTTTTTCCTTTCCTTCCCCTCCCTTTTCCTTCTTTTTCTTTTTTTTCTTTTTTTTTTCCCCCCTTCTTCCCTTTTCTCCTCTTTCCCCTTTTCTT
>NZ_JAHPIV010000276.1 GCF_019039105.1 Desertibacillus haloalkaliphilus
CCTTCTTCCTCCCTCCCTCTCCTCCTCTTCTCCCTCTTCCTCTTCCCTTCCCTCCTTCTTCCCCTCCCCCCTCTTCCCCCTCCTTTTTCCTTCCCTCTTTCCCCCCCCTTCCCTCCCCCTTCCTCTCCCCTTCCTCCTCTCTTTTTTTCCTCTCCTCTCTTTCTCCCCTCCCTTTCCTTCCTCCTCCTCCCCCCTCCCTCTCTCCCCTCCCTTCTTTTTTCCTCTCCCTCCTTCCCTTCCCCCTTTCCTCTTCCTTCCTTCCTCCTCTTCCCTTTCCTTTTCCCCCCCCTCTCCCTTCTCTCCCTCCCTTTTCCCCTCTCTTTCTTTCTCCCTTTTTCTTTTCCTTTTCTTCTCCTTTCTTTTTTCTCCTCTTCTCTCCTTTCCCTTTTCTT
>NZ_JAHPIV010000277.1 GCF_019039105.1 Desertibacillus haloalkaliphilus
TTCATCAATTGGTCGAACAAGAAGGCAAATGGCATTGATGCCATGATTTCTTGCTTGTCTGCATATGGTGGCACAATGTGGCTCTCACCATATGCTTGTGGACGCATGGCCACAAACCAGCAATTGTTCAACGCATCACCGTGCGCCTCTTGATAAGGCGTCCCTGAAATCCACAAGTTACGACCAGATGGCGTTGCAGACAATGAGTAAATCGCACGGAACAATTCCTCGGCTTCGATTTGTAGCGCATCAATATCAGCAACTGACGCTGTACCTTCTTGCAAACGTGGATCCAAGTTGATGTTTCCTTCGATTACACGCTTAACCGTCTCATGCCATTCTTCTGTACGTCCCGCTGCATCATTCCATCGTGCATACGTACGCTTGTAGG
>NZ_JAHPIV010000278.1 GCF_019039105.1 Desertibacillus haloalkaliphilus
GTACATATTCATACCAACCGCACCTAAAATTAGCGCTACAACTGCCACTACACCGCTAATAAGCCATTTCTTCATAAGTATGTTCCTTTCCCTTGTTTGTCCAAAGAATACCGCACAAACGTGTCAGAAAAGCCGTCAAAACATAAAAAAAGAGTGAACCAGCAATGCTGATTCACTCTTTTAAAGGTTGTTACTAAAAGCGTATGCTATTAGTCTTCTGCAACGAATGGCAAAAGACCCATAACACGTGCACGCTTGATAGCAGTCGTCACCTTACGTTGGTTCTTAGCAGACGTACCCGTCACACGACGAGGCAAGATCTTACCGCGTTCTGAGATGAAACGCTCCAACAATTCAGTGTCCTTGTAATCCACGTATTCGATGTGGTTG
>NZ_JAHPIV010000279.1 GCF_019039105.1 Desertibacillus haloalkaliphilus
ATCTACGGTCTGCTTGGCTCAAATGGTGCTGGGAAAACAACGTTATTAAAAATGATTGCCGGTATTTATAAGCAAGATTCAGGAGAAATTTTGATAAGTGGAGAGCCAATCTTTGAAAATGTTCAATGGAAACAAAGGATTATATTTCTTGCTGATTCATTATTTTTCTTCCCGAACTCAACCATTAAACAAGCCGCACAGTTTTATAAAAGTATGTATGTTAATTGGAACGAGGAACGGTTTCAGAGTTTAAAAGATGTTTTCAACATTGATGTCAACAAAAAGGTGCACCGTCTGTCAAAGGGAATGCAAAGACAAGTATCTTTTTGGCTTACGTTATCAACGATGCCAGACATCTTAATTTTAGACGAACCCTTTGATGGTCTTGAT
>NZ_JAHPIV010000280.1 GCF_019039105.1 Desertibacillus haloalkaliphilus
GTTATATATACGGTCGCCCTTACGACGAAAACGGCAATATACTCAATATCCAGAATGACAAAATCGTTGGATTATCACTAGAAGAAATTATGTCTGTACCAAGGCGTGTCGCGTTAGCACAAGACAAATCAAAATCATTGGCTATCCGTGGCGCCTTACGAGGCCATCTCATCACTGAACTCATCATGAGTGAGTCGGTTGCTTTTAGAGTGTTAAGAGAGAGTAAAGCTGATGTTCTAATTGAACAACTGAAACAGCTGTAGCATGCCAAAAAGAACCCGCAAATTCATAACCGAATTTGCGGGTTCTTTCGTCATAAAATTATTGAGCTGTGTATCCACCGTCGATGACGAACTCTGCACCAGTGGCGAACTTTGATTCGTCTGATGC
>NZ_JAHPIV010000281.1 GCF_019039105.1 Desertibacillus haloalkaliphilus
TTATATCACCTTTCTTTTTTTTGCAAGAAAGAACTTATCAGGTTCGTGTATCTTACTATTGTAGCTTTAAAATTGTTCTAACAGCAAATGGTAGATAAAAAAGATTGCAATTCCCAAAGAGATCACCTAAGATGGCTAAGGGATAAAGAGGAAGGAGGGGCTATTATTATGCCGAAATCACTTTGGTTATTAATAGTCGCTATGGCTATTAATGTAACTGGTGCCTCTTTTTTATGGCCGTTAAATGCAATTATTATTCATCAAGAGTTAGGTCGGTCATTAACCGCAGCAGGGTTTGTTCTTATGTTGAACGCTGGTGCGGGTGTTTTGGGGAGTTTAATAGGTGGTCGGTTATTTGATAAGATTGGTGCTTATCAAACGATGATATTC
>NZ_JAHPIV010000282.1 GCF_019039105.1 Desertibacillus haloalkaliphilus
CTTCTTCCCTCCCTCTTCTCTCTTCCCTTCCCTTTTTCCTCTCTCTTTCCCCCTCTTTCTCCTTTTTCTTTTCTTCTTCTTCTTTTTCCCCCTTTCTCTCTTTTTTTCTTCTCCCCTCTCCTTCTTTTTCCTTCTTCTCCCTTTCTCTTCCCCCCCTTTCTTTCTTCTCCTTCTCCCCCTCTCCTTTCCCTCTTCCCCCTTTCCCTCTCCTTCTCTTTTCCCCCTCCTCTCCCTCTTCTTCCTTCCCTTCCTTTCTTTTCCCTTCTTTCTCCTCTTTCTTTCCCCCTTTTTCTTCTTCCCCCTTTTCTTCCCCCCTCCCTCTCTTCCCTCCTCTCTTCCCCCCTTCTTCTCCTCCCTCTTCCCCCTCTCTTTTTCCTTCCCCCCTTTCTT
>NZ_JAHPIV010000283.1 GCF_019039105.1 Desertibacillus haloalkaliphilus
TTTTCCTCCCCTCCTTTTCTCCTTTTTTCTCTCCCCCTCCCCCCCTCCTTCTCCTTTTCCCTCTCCTCTCTCTTCCTTTCTCTCTTTCTTCTTTCCCCTCCTTCCCCCCCCTCTCTTCCCCCCTTTCTCCCTCTTTTCCTTCTCTTCTTTCCTTTCCCCTCTCTCTTCCTCCCCCCCCCCTTCCTTCTTTTCTTCCCTCTCCCCCTCTCCTTCCTCCTCCTCCCCTCCCTTCCTTCTTCCCCCCCTCTTCCCTCCCTCCTTTTTTCCCCTTCTTCCCCTCCCCCTCCCCCCCCCTCCCTTTTTCTCTTTTTTCTCCCCTTTCTCTTCTCCCCCTCTCCTCTCCCCCTCTCCCTCTCTCCCTCTCTTCTTCCTTCTTCTCCTTTCCCCCCC
>NZ_JAHPIV010000284.1 GCF_019039105.1 Desertibacillus haloalkaliphilus
GTCCAGGCGTTCCCGCCCGAGTACACCCGGCCCTGGCGCAACAGCAGCTTGGACAGCCGGTGCCGCACCCGCATCAGATCGGCGCGGGCGTCCTCGCGGGCCCGCACCAGATCGCGCACCGCCTCCACCTCAGCCTCGGGAACCGTGACCGCGGTTATTTCGCCCAACCGCAGAAGCCGGGTCAGGTGCGCGGCATCGCGGGCATCGGTCTTGATCCGATCCCCAGCCGGGCGGATCAACTTCGACGGTGCCGCGACCACGCAGTCGATCTGGGCATCAGTCAATGCCCGGGCCAGCCCGAACCCCGTCGGCCCGGCCTCGTAGGCCACCCGCAAGGGACCTCGCAGTCTGTGCAACCAGTCCAGGATCTCGCCGTGATCGGGACACAAT
>NZ_JAHPIV010000285.1 GCF_019039105.1 Desertibacillus haloalkaliphilus
TCCTCCCCTTCTTTCCTCCTTTCTTTCCTCCTTCTCTCCCCCTTTCTTTTCCCCTCTTTCCCCTCCTTCCCTTCTTCTCCCCCTTTTCTTTCTTTTCTTTTCCTTCTTTCCTTTTTCTCCCCTTCCCCCCTTTCCTCCCCCCTTTCCTCCCTCTTTCCTTTCCTTTCCCTCTCCTTCTCTTCCTTCTTTTTTCTCTCTCTCCTCTTTTTTTCTCCCCCTCCCTTTTTTCTCCTTCTCTTCCCTTTTCTTTTCTTTCCCCTCCCCTTTTTTTTCTTTTTCTTTTCTCCCTTCTTCCCCCTCTTTCTTCTTCTCCTTCTCCCCTCTCCCCTCCCTCCCTCCCCTCCTCCCTTTCTCCTCCCTTTTCTCCCCTCCCTTCTCCTCCCCCTTTCT
>NZ_JAHPIV010000286.1 GCF_019039105.1 Desertibacillus haloalkaliphilus
CATAAAATTGACCTCTAATAGGGATGACAATTGTTTGTCCAACGACTAGTTGATTTGGTGTTTCGATGTCGTTGGTCCGAATGATTTCATTTGCCGTTGTTTTAAAACGCATGGCAATTTCATTTAATGTATCTCCTCTTTTGACAACATAAATTTGAATGGTCAACGCCCCCTTTGTTATTGCTAACAATTTATGAGGGTGATGGATAAATCATGTTTGATTTTCATCCGTGATCTCTTTAGTTGTTGTGATTTTGGCAAGAAGAACGTTCTCCATCATCGTTAAAGCGTACTCGTTGTCCCTATCATCATTTGAAGCAATACAATCTTTAGGTACAGTAAGGTTGTACTCTCGCATGTAAGCGTCATTTGCAGTGAACAGGACACAGA
>NZ_JAHPIV010000287.1 GCF_019039105.1 Desertibacillus haloalkaliphilus
ATGCTGATGAATGGAATGTTCATATATATTTTTCGTTATTAATTCATTTGAAAACATGCGATTGTATGCAAGAAGAAGCTTTTCCTTTTCTAATTCTGTGAACATCTTTGCATTGCCAATGTATCGTTCTTCTAGTGGGGTTGTCCCTCGTTCAAGAAAACTCTTGCCTTTCATACCTTCTGGCAAAACTGCTGCTAGTTTCCGCAGCTTTTTCTTTAGTACTGTTGGAACATATTGAAAACAAGCTAGACTATGCGGTTCTCGGTAAATATTATACCCACCGAAAAGCTCGTCTGCTCCTTCACCAGAAAGGACGACTTTCGCCCTTTTACTTGCTTCCTTGGCAACAAAGTAAAGTGGAACACAAGCCGGATCAGCTAACGGATCATC
>NZ_JAHPIV010000288.1 GCF_019039105.1 Desertibacillus haloalkaliphilus
GGCTCACTGTGCACTTTGCCTTCAACTGTGACACGTTCGTCATGTCTGACTTCTTCTAAGTTGCGAAGCTCATAGTCGTCATATCGATAAGGAAAGTAGCCGAGTAAATCGTCTACTGTGTAGATTCCAAGTTCATTTAGTGTTTTTTCTGTTTCTTCTCCAATCCCTTTGAGGGCAGAGATCTTATCTTGCAATTTCTGTATCACGAGATGAGGTCACACCTCCGAAAATCTTCTTTTCAAGCTCCCTTGCTGTCGGTGTTGCAGCAAGTCCGCCTTGTGCAGTCTCACGAAGAGCGGTTGGCATCGTTTGACCAATTTTGTACATCGCATCAATGACTTCATCACAAGGGATACGGCTTGTAATGCCGGCAAGTGCCACATCTGCTG
>NZ_JAHPIV010000289.1 GCF_019039105.1 Desertibacillus haloalkaliphilus
GACATGGAAGTATCTGTTGGCTTGTAATCGTAATCGTCCTTACTAATCTTTTCTACTAATTCATTTGTTACAAGACGATGTGATAGAAAGTAATCTTTGTAATGAGTGCTTTTTGTCATGTGGATCCTCCCTCATATTATCTAATATCAATTTAAAGGTAAATTTTGTAAGTGTAATAGTCAAGAAAGAGGACTTTGCCCATTTGAAGTTCTGTTATTTGATCTTTGGTTTTTTTGTATTATACTTTGATAAGTCGACGTTACTTGTAAGATTCAAATTTATTACATAGGTTATGAGACTTTAGAAACTTTTAGGAAAGGTGCTTTTTGTTTATGTTACATAATCCAACGGGGAAAGAGCGGTTAGGGTTAGCTTTCTTACTCGGGATG
>NZ_JAHPIV010000290.1 GCF_019039105.1 Desertibacillus haloalkaliphilus
GTGTAGGAGCAAGTCATTTAGCAAACGAGTGGAATGACTTACCTCTAGATGTAGTTGGGCTTGACTGGCGTTTGTCTGTACAAGAAGCAAGAGAGCTAGGTATTAAGAAAACGGTTCAAGGAAATTTAGATCCTGCCATTTTATTAGCGCCATGGAATGTGATTGAAGAACGCGCGAAAGCAATCTTAGATCAAGGAATGAAAAATCCAAACTTTATCTTCAATCTAGGACATGGAGTCTTCCCGGAGGTTAGTCCAGATACGTTAAAGAGATTAACGGCGTTTGTGCATGACTATTCAATGAACAACAAGTAATTTGAGGTGAGGAAATGACTAAGAGAAAAATTGGCTTATTAGTAATGGCATATGGAACACCACGAAAGAAAGAAG
>NZ_JAHPIV010000291.1 GCF_019039105.1 Desertibacillus haloalkaliphilus
CCTTCCTTCTCTTTCCCCCCTTCCCTCTTCTTTCCCCTTCTCTTTTCTTCCTCCCCCCTCCTTTCTTCTTCTTCCCCCCTCCCTTTCTCTCCTCTCTCCTTTCTTCTTTTTCCTTCCCTCCCTTTCTTTCCTTCCTTCTTCTTTCTTCCTTCTCTCTCCTCTTCCCTCCCTTCTTTCCCTTTCTTCCTCTCCTCCTCTTCCCCTCCCCCTCTTCTCCCTTTTTTCTCCCCCCTTTTCCCCTTCTTCCCTTCCTTCCTTTCTCCCCTCTCCCTCTTCCTCCCTTCTTTCTTTTCCTCTTCTCCCTTTTCCCCTTCCCTCCTCTCTCCTTTCCTCTCCCCCCTTTTCCTCCCTCCTCCCCTTCCCCTCTTCCTCTCCCTCCTCCCCCCCTT
>NZ_JAHPIV010000292.1 GCF_019039105.1 Desertibacillus haloalkaliphilus
CCTTCCTCTCTCCCCCTTTCTCTTCCCTTCCCCTCCCCTTCTCCCTTTTCCCTTCTTTTTCCTTCTTTCTTCTTCCTTTCTTTCCCCCCCTTTTCTTTCTTTCTCCCCTTCTCTTCCTTTTTCCCCCCCTTTCCTCCCTTTCCTTTCTCTTCTCTCTCCTCCTTTCCCTCCCTTCCTCTTTCTTTCTCCTTCCTTTTCTCTTCCTCCCCCTCCCTTCCCCCTTTTCTCTTTTTCCCCTCCTCTTCCCTCCCTCTCCCTCCTCCTCCCTCCTTCTCTTCTTTCCCCCTTGCCCCCCCTCTCTCTCTTCCCTCTTCCTCTCCCCTTTCTTGCTCTCCTTTTTCCTTTTCCCTCCCTTCTTCTTCCCTTCTCTTCCTCCCCCCTCTTTTCTC
>NZ_JAHPIV010000293.1 GCF_019039105.1 Desertibacillus haloalkaliphilus
TCTTTTACATTCCCCCTCTTTTTCTCTTTCTTCTTCTTCTCCTCTTTCTTTCACACTTTTCCCTCCCCTTTCCTCCTCTTTTCTCCCCCTCCCCTCTCTTTCTTTCTCTCTTTCCTTCTCTTCCCCCCTCCCTTCCCCTCCTCCTCTTCCCCCTCTCTCTCTCCCCCCCTCCCTCCTCCCCCCCCCTCCCCCTCCCTCTCCCCCTTTCCCCCTTTTTTCCCCCTTCCCCTCTCCTCTTTTCTTTTTTCCCTCTCTTTCCCCTCTCCTCTCTCCCCTCCCCTCCTCTCTCCCTCCCTCTCTTCTTCCCTCTCTCCCTCCTCCCTCTCTCTTCTCTCTCTCTCTCTCTTCCTCCCCCTTCCCTTTCTTTTTTCTCCCTTCCCCCCTCCCCT
>NZ_JAHPIV010000294.1 GCF_019039105.1 Desertibacillus haloalkaliphilus
ATGCCATAGTGGTCTCCCATCAGGACAAACATTGTATTTTCATATAGTCCTTCTTCTTTCATTCGTTCAAAGAACCTTTTGATGGCTTCATCTTGATAGCGGACGGTGGTCACATAGCGGTTTAAAATGGTGCTAGTCGAATCATATTCATCAATGAACTGATCCTTTGGATCAATTTCAAATGGGAAGTGATTGGTTAAGGTAATAAACGTGCTGTAATAAGGCGCCTTCAGCTTTTTTAAATAATCAATGGATTGGTCAAAAAAGTCGATATCTTTTAAGCCCCAGCCAGTCGAATTCTGTTCATTGACATCAAATGAATCGACATCATAAAAGCGGTCAATCCCAAGAGATTCATACATCACATCACGATTCCAGAATGTTTTAT
>NZ_JAHPIV010000295.1 GCF_019039105.1 Desertibacillus haloalkaliphilus
GTTCCATATCTTCATAAAATTTATCTAAGAATGGATTTTCTTCTACAATTTCTTTTACTAAAGGAAATTGAAATTCCTTTGAAAGCATTGTAGCCAAGGTTGTTTTTCCGGCTCCAATTGGGCCTTCCACTGCAATAAAAGGGGCAGGATACATAGGCGTTCTCCTCTATCTATAAAGTTGTCAAACCAATGTATATTGTACCATACCCCTTCTGAGAGATAGAGCCAATGAATTACGATGTTGTTCTTTTTTCAATATTAAATTGATCTGATAACAACAACCAGTTTTGTGGGAAGGATAGACCTAATTTCCAGTAAGCAATTCCATTTAGGTTTAACTCTTTAATGAGATTAAATTTGGCTTGAATGGATCTTGCATCTTCAAACC
>NZ_JAHPIV010000296.1 GCF_019039105.1 Desertibacillus haloalkaliphilus
GAGTTGTGACAACATGCAGACCAATAAGTGCACCAGCTACCATTGTCCAAACAATGTAAATTTCTTGTTGCAAGAATAATGGCTTCCTTCCAGCAAGAACATCTCTTATCATCCCACCACCTGTTCCGGTTAAGGCAGCAGCTACAATAACAGCAGACAATGGGTGTCCCATGTCCGTTGCATACATCGCACCTTGAATGGCAAAAGCAGAGAGGCCAATCGCATCAAACAAAAGACCAAATTTAATCCATTGTTGATGCAATATAACAGGAAACAGGAAAGCGATCGTCATAACAACGATAGCAATAATAAATAACGAACCTTGTTCCCATAGAGCTGAAACCGGAACTCCAATTAAAAGGTTTCGTACAGCTCCTCCCCCGAATGC
>NZ_JAHPIV010000297.1 GCF_019039105.1 Desertibacillus haloalkaliphilus
GGGTTATTTTTCCCAATAACAAAATAAGTTCGTGCGTATTCTATCCCGTTAATTGTAACGGTTGTTATATCTCTGCGTAATGCATCGCGATGGATTTCAAAGAAAAATTCTAAGTCTTGATTGTTTTCCATGGCTGTTTTTATAAGATCTCTTGACGCTTCATAGGACTGAGGATAGCTCCATCCAAGTTCGCTTAACATACCACTAATATCAGTTTTGTCGACCTCCGTTCCGATACCTCTCTTTTCTAATTCTTTTCCTAATCTCTCGCCTACTAAAGTGACATTTACATCTGCATGCCAAGCATCGTCCGGTTCAGATGCGTTTTTTAATTCAGGAAGGAATGATTCCCGACTATGTGAATGGATAATATGAACAACTTTATTC
>NZ_JAHPIV010000298.1 GCF_019039105.1 Desertibacillus haloalkaliphilus
CATTTACTAAACGTACTGGTGGATTTGGAACGACTTTATCGAACAATACAACTTCAATGCCAGCCGCTTGAAGGCTTTCGACAACTGGATTTGCAACTCCTGCATTGTAAATTCCAGGGTCAGTTACAAGCAAGGCTTTTGATACACCAAGATTCTTTACTTCATCACCAACATGTTTAATCGAACCGATTCCGTGTTTGATTGCAGTTGGAACCTCAAAAGTGTGGAATTTCATCATGTGTTCTACTTTCATGTTTAAGCTCATTATATATTCCTCCTAGAATTAATAGATTGTTTAAGTGTAAACCAAAAAGGTCAAAAACCGACTTTGGAAAGTGGGGGTGGCTCCGCACGCTGCACGTCATTAGGAGAAGAGCACTCCTAATG
>NZ_JAHPIV010000299.1 GCF_019039105.1 Desertibacillus haloalkaliphilus
GCATTAGATAACTTGTTAACGCCATTATTTACATTATTTATTACAGGTATCTTAACCTTCACTTTTGTTGGTCCTATCACTCGTACAGGTGGAGATATGATTACAGGAGGTTTGGTATGGCTCTTTGAAACAGCAGGTGTCATTGGTGGGGGATTATTTGGGTTAATTTATGCACCTATTGTTATTACAGGCATGCATCATAGCTTTATCGCTGTTGAAACGCAATTGTTAGCAGATTTAGCAAGAACAGGAGGATCGTTTATCTTCCCTGTAGCAGCAATGTCCAATGTTGCACAAGGTGCAGCAGCATTAGCAGTTATTTTTATCACAGCCAATAAAAAAATGAAAAGCATTGCGTCAGCTTCAGGTATATCTGCGTTATTAGGG
>NZ_JAHPIV010000300.1 GCF_019039105.1 Desertibacillus haloalkaliphilus
TTTCTTTTCCTCTTCCCCCCCTCTTTCCCTTCTCTCCCCTCCCCTCCCTTCCCCCCTTTTTCCCCCCCCCCCCTTCCTTTCCTCCTCCCCCCTCTTCTTTCTTTTTTCCCTTTTTCCCCTTTTTCCCCCCTCCCTCCTCTCTCCTCTTCTTCCCTTCCTTCCCTTCTTCCTTTTTTTTCTTTTTCCTTTCTTTCTTTCTCCCCCCCTTCCTTTCTCCCTTCTTCTCTTTCTCTTCCTTCCCCCTCCCCTCCTTCCCTCCTTCTTTTCTTCCCCCCCCCCTTTCTTCCTTCTCTTTCTCCCCCTTCCCCCTCCTTTCCCTTTCTTTCCTCCCCCCTTTCTTCCCCTTCCTCTTCCTTTCCCCCTCTCTTCTCCCCTTCTCTTCCCTTT
>NZ_JAHPIV010000301.1 GCF_019039105.1 Desertibacillus haloalkaliphilus
GTTTTTTCCTTTTCTTTTTTTCTTTCTCTTTTTTCTCTTTTTTTTTCTCCTTTTCCCCGTCCCCCTTCCTTCTTTTTCCTCCCCCCTCCCCCCTTCCCCTTTTCTCTTCCTCTTTTTTCTTTTTTCTTTTTTCCTCCTCCCCCTTTCCCTCTTCCCCTCCTCTTTTCTCCTTTCTTTTTCTTTTTTTTCTCTCCCTTCTCCCTCTTCTCCTTCCTTCTTCCTCCCTCCCCCCCCTTCCCCTTTCTTTTCTCCCCTTCTTTTTCCCTCCTCTTTTTTCCCCCTCCTCCTTCTTCCCCTCCCTCTTTCCCTTCCCTTCTTTTTCTCTTTCTTCCTCCCCCCTTTTCCCTTTCTTCTCCCTCTCCTTCCCCTTTCTCTTCTCCCCCTCTC
>NZ_JAHPIV010000302.1 GCF_019039105.1 Desertibacillus haloalkaliphilus
TACTTCCCCTGCTCCCTCCTCTTTTCTTCCTCTCTTTTCCTCCCCTTTCCTTCCCTTCCCCTCTTTCTTTTCTCTTTTCCTCTTCCTTCTCCCTTCCCCCCCCCTTCTTTTTTTTTCCTCTTCTCTCTCTTTTCTCCCCCCCTCCTTGCTCTTCCTCCTTTTTCTCTCCTCCCTCCCCTCTTCCTTCTCTTTCCTCTTTCTCTCTCCTTCCTTCTCCCTCCTCTTCTCCCTTCCTCCTTCTCCCTTTTTCCTTTTTCCTCTCCTTCCCCTCTTTTCCTTCCTTCTTCTTCCCTCTTTTTTCCCTTTTTTTCTCTCCTTTCTTCTCCCCCTCCTCCCCTCTTCCCCTCCCTTCTTTCTCCCTCTCTCCCCCTTCTTCCCCCCTCCCTT
>NZ_JAHPIV010000303.1 GCF_019039105.1 Desertibacillus haloalkaliphilus
GGGGAGAGGAGAGGGGGAGAAGAGAAAGGGGAAAGGAAGGAAGAAGGAGGAGGAGAAAGGAGGAGAAGAGAAAAGGAGGGAAAGGGGAGAGGGGGAGGAAGGGAGGGGAGGAAAGGGGGAAGGAGAAAAAAAAGAAAGAGGAGGAGAGGGAGGGGAAAGAGAGGAAAGGGAGGAGGGGGAAAGGAAAGAGGGGAAAGGAGAAAAGAAAGGAGGGGAGAGGGAGGAGAAAAGGGGAAGAAAAAGGGAAGGAAAAGGGGGGAGGGGGAGGAGAAAAAGGGAGGAGGGAGGAGAAAGAAGGGAGGAGGAAGAAGAAAGAAGGGAAAGGAGGAAAGAAGGGGAGGAAGAGAGGGAAGGGGAGAAAGAAGAAGAAGAAAGGAGAGAGGGAGA
>NZ_JAHPIV010000304.1 GCF_019039105.1 Desertibacillus haloalkaliphilus
CTCTCTTCTCCTTTTTTTCCTTTCCTTCCTTCCCTTTTTCCCCCCTCTCCTCCCTTCCTTTCCTTCCCTCTCCTCCCTTTTTTCCCCCCCCCTCTCCTTCCCCCTCTTCTTCCCTTTTCTTCTTTCCCCCTTCTCCTCCCTTTTCCCTCCTTTCTCTTCCTCCTTTTCCCCCCTCCCTCTTTCTCCCTCTTCCTCTTTTCTTCCTTCCTCTTTCTTTTTTCTCCTTTTTTCTTTCTTTTTTTCTCCCTTTTTTTCTTTCTTTTTTCTCCCCCCTTCTTTCTTCTTTCCCTTTTCCTTTTCTTTTTTTCCCTTCCCCCCTTCTTCTCCTTTTTCCTTTCCCCTCTCCTTCTTCCCTTTCTTCCCCCTCTCCTCTCCCTCCCCTCCTT
>NZ_JAHPIV010000305.1 GCF_019039105.1 Desertibacillus haloalkaliphilus
ATCTATGACGGAAGCTCATTGGTTTATCCACAATGAGGGGACGAGCGAGCTCTTTGAAGAAGCTGCTCTTGGCGCTATGAATGTCAGACCGGATGGACCTTATTCATATTTAAATAATATGGTTACAATGGGAGCTGGAGCTAAGGCTGTTGGTGTCCAAGGCTGGAATAGCTATGAAGCAACAGAAGAAGTGAAGGGGTTTCCTGCAAGTGAGTGGGTCCATCAATTGACTGGGATAAGAAGAACAGAAGGCTTGTTGCATCCTGACTTTCATCGTTTAAATAATAAAAATGAACTGGGAACGCACCGAGGCCAAGTGGGGGTTTTTGGAGATATGCTGCGTGAGGAGGCAATTGTTCGCCAAGTGTATGGTCACAGTGACACGT
>NZ_JAHPIV010000306.1 GCF_019039105.1 Desertibacillus haloalkaliphilus
TCTTTCCTTTCTTTTTTTTTTTTTCTTTTCTCTTCCCCCTCTCTTTTTCTCCCTTTCTCCCCCTTTTCCCTCTCCCCCTTTTCTCTCCTTTTTTCTCTCCTCCCCCCCTTCTTTTTCCCTCTTTCTTTTTTCTTCCCCTCTTTCCTCCTTCCCTCTTCTCTCCTTTCTTTCCTTCTCCTCCTTCCCCTTTTCTCCCTTCTCCCCCTCCCCCCTCCCTTCTTCCCTCTTCTCCTTTTCTTTCCTTTTTCCCCTCCTTTCCTTCTCTCTCCTTCTCCTCCCCTTTCCCCCCCCTTTTTTCTTCCCCTCTCCTTTTTTCTTTCTCTCTCCCTTTTTTCCCTTCTCCTTTTCCTCCCCCCCTCTTCTTTTTCCCCTCCTTTTTCCTTTCT
>NZ_JAHPIV010000307.1 GCF_019039105.1 Desertibacillus haloalkaliphilus
TTCCCCTCCTTTTTTCCTTTCTCCTTTTTTCCTTTTCCTTTTCTTCCTCTTTCTTTCCTCCTCTTCTTCCTTTTTTCCCTCCCTCTCTTTTCTTCTTTTTTCTTTTCTCTCCTCCCTCTTCTCTTCCCCCCTTTTTCCCCCCTCCCTTTTCTTTCTTCCCCCTCCCCCTTTTCCTTCCTCCTTTCCTCTCCCTTTTTCCCTTTCTTTCCTTTTCTTTCTCTTTCCCCCCTTCTCTCTCTTTCCCTTCCCCCCCTCTTTTTTCCCTTTTTCCCCTTCCTTTCTCCCCTCCTTTCCCTTCCTTTCCTCCTCCCCCCCCCCCTCCCTTCTCCTTTCTTTTTTCCTCTTCCCCTCTTTCTCCCCTTCTTCTCTCCCCCTTCCTCCTCCC
>NZ_JAHPIV010000308.1 GCF_019039105.1 Desertibacillus haloalkaliphilus
TAATGAGATTATTGTGTTTCCAGGATTTTTTGGTTATTCAAAAGAAGGATCGCTCGTAACTTTTTCACGAGGGGGGTCTGATATTACCGGTTCCATTTTAGCAGCAGGCGTAAAAGCTGATTTATATGAAAATTTTACAGATGTTGATTCAGTTTTTGCTGCCAACCCTAATATTATTGATAATCCTGTTAAAATTAAAAAAATGACTTACCGAGAAATGCGTGAGTTGTCTTATGCAGGTTTCTCCGTGTTTCATGATGAAGCTTTATTTCCGGCATTCAGAAATGGAATTCCTGTTTGCGTAAAAAATACAAATAACCCGTCTTCTTCAGGAACGATGATTATCGCTGAGAGAGAATACTTCATGAATCCAGTTATAGGAAT
>NZ_JAHPIV010000309.1 GCF_019039105.1 Desertibacillus haloalkaliphilus
TAATGACCTCTTTCAACTTACCTTATTTTTAAATATTGTAAATGTCACCGCTACCATAATTTAATGACGAATAGTTATAACAAAACATCTAGTAAATTTATCCAACTCATGAATCTTCATTTACAAATTATCGATTTTCCTATTTTATATGTTATAGGAACAATGACTGCTATGGAACTAGAAAAGACTGGTATCTACGGAGGATGACTTATTTATGAAGCGTACTGAACTTACATCTGTTGACTTAACTGAACCTTTCACTTTAAAAGAACTCACAAATAGTAGCATGATAGAAAGCGGCGCACATATCCTATATATGTTTAATGATCATTTATTATATACACAGAACGCCACCTCCTACATTATGGAGGGCCTCAATAAAGG
>NZ_JAHPIV010000310.1 GCF_019039105.1 Desertibacillus haloalkaliphilus
GTGTTGATGTGGATGCCGAGCGTTTCAACGAATGGTTCTTGGCACAAGTGCAACAAATGAATGCTTAAATAAAATAGTAAAACTTGTATATATAGAGGAGAATGGAAAAATGGCTCAAAAGAAGATGATTTTGGACTTGGATGCAGGTGTTGATGACGCCTTGGCTTTGGCCTATGCATTGGCGACGCCTGATGCAGATTTGATCGGAATCACATCATCATACGGAAACAACGTACAAGACATTACGTCTGTAAACAGCTTGAAGTTGTTGGAGTTGTTGGGTGCAACGGATGTGCCAGTCTTCCGTGGTGTGGACCACTCATTGAACACGGATAGTTTTGAGGCAATGCAAGTCTCAAAGGACATCCACGGTGACAATGGTAT
>NZ_JAHPIV010000311.1 GCF_019039105.1 Desertibacillus haloalkaliphilus
CCTCCGAAATGAGTTCGAGCTCCTTTGAGCGGAAGACGAGCGATTTTATCGACGCTCCCCATCGAAGGCTGATCCCCTCGAGCTTGCCAAGGCTAAATCGGGTTGGTAGCTCGGTGCGGATAATGTCCCGTGTCGTCAGGAACTCTGCTGCGAAAGCATCCGCTTCCCGTTCAAGCTCGGCATTCGAACCCGGGTGCCAGCGATGCAACACAATGTGCCCAAGTTCGTGCGCCGCCGAGAACCTGTGCCGCATCACATCGTTTGCCTTGTCAGGCGTAAGCACGATGATAGGCCGAGGAAGTGAACTCGTCGAGAAAGCGTCGATGCGGCTCTTCTCGTCTGAGTTCTCATCCTCCTTCATCGAGAAGAACACGGTGAGAATGC
>NZ_JAHPIV010000312.1 GCF_019039105.1 Desertibacillus haloalkaliphilus
GGATTATCTGGATTAATTGGTTCACCTGGTGTTTGTGGATTATTCGGACCAACCGGCGTTGTGCCATGAGTTAAATGAACCTCGAAACTTTGAACGGTACCATCTTGGTTATAAACCACCCCATGAGTTGGATAATTGTCTGAGACTAATTGATACCCTTGTTTTTCATAATCGGCAATGGTGTCACCCGTCCGATAAGGATCAGTTGAACCATAGTCGCCAGTCAAGTCCTTAGCGCTTAAGGTTTTACCAGTCGTATCATCAATATATGTGACGTTGGCGGCTTCTTGGTTTGCTGTATAGATAATGGTCTGAATATTATCCTTACTATCCTGCGTTAAGCCATCAACTGAATCGCTGGCTGGTTTACTTGCAGTATAGCCT
>NZ_JAHPIV010000313.1 GCF_019039105.1 Desertibacillus haloalkaliphilus
CCTATATCTGTTAATAAACCAATTACTTTTTCAGGAATCGTGTCCCTTTGATTTAAATAACGTAAAGCAGCTGCTAACTCACCATCTGCGCCACCATACTGTTCAATTAAGTATTTGGCCAAAGTTGGGTTACATGTACTAACTTTCACTGGATATTGCAATTTCTTTTCATAAATCCACAATAAAACCTACCCCCTCTGATGATGTTATAACTCCCATGGCCAGGGCGACTCGTTCCAATTCCATGGATAGCTGCTATAACTGTTCCCATACTGTTGTAGTGGACCATAAATTTTTTCAATTTCTATTTTTAGTCGTTGTCTGACTTCGGACATTTGATTAAATTGTTGTATTGCATCCATATCATTTGGATGTGTGTCTAGA
>NZ_JAHPIV010000314.1 GCF_019039105.1 Desertibacillus haloalkaliphilus
GTATGATCCCGCAACAGGAGGATTTTATTACGCAAGAAGTTCTATAAACGATCATTATTTTAGTCCTGATATTGAATCAACAGCACAAGCGTTAAACATGTTAATACGGAATAATCTGATCGATGACATGCCGCAACCAATGCGGATGCAGATGATTCGTTTTTTTCAGTCGAAGCAAAAGGAAGATTCGGGATTTTTTTACGATGACCATCCAGCAATGGCAAAAGATGAAGTCATGGTTCATCGAGCGATAAATTATTCGATCAATTCGTTAAAGAGACTAGGTGGTAACGCGCTGTATTCGTTACCACTAGAAGCAAAAAGTGCACCAGATTATGTTAAATCACCTGAAGACTATCTAGAGAAATGGCGGAGTATTGACT
>NZ_JAHPIV010000315.1 GCF_019039105.1 Desertibacillus haloalkaliphilus
CACATCCACCATGAATCAATGTATTTTCTTCACAATGTGCAACAATAGCCATATTCATTTCTGCCGCTTTTTTCATCGCTTGAAGCATCATGTCTGCAGATTGGACACCCACACCGTCATCAGTAAAAGCAAATGCACCAGCTTCTTTTAATGCTTCGAAATCTGTTAATTCTATTCCTAATTGTCTTGTCGTAATTGAAGCATAAGGCAAAACACGAACATGCCCTGTAGATTGAATTCGTTCTTGCAGCCATTCCATTTGTTCTTTCGTATCCGGAACTGGTCTTGTGTTTGGCATAGCTGCAATTGTAGTAAAACCACCAGCAGCTGCTGATTTCGTTCCAGTTTCAATCGTCTCTTTCTTCTCTCCACCTGGCTCACGT
>NZ_JAHPIV010000316.1 GCF_019039105.1 Desertibacillus haloalkaliphilus
GTGTGCAACGAATGGCTGCCCGCCACGCGATTGTGCGTCGTTTGCCAGCCGTTGAAACGTTGGGATCAGCGAGCGTGATTGCATCGGATAAGACGGGGACGTTGACGCAAAACAAGATGACAGCGCGTCAAGTTTGGGATGCAACCAAAGATGAAGTTGTGCCAGTCGACCAAGTTGATACCGTACCAGATGCACTTCGCTTTGGTGCATTATCAACTAATGTGACGGTGCAAGATGGGCAACTAAGCGGTTTGCCAACTGAAATCGCCTTGGTGGCTGGTATCGGTGGCGTTGATGCTTATCGTGACTTGCAAGCTGAGTATCCAAAGGTTTATGAAATTCCGTTTAACTCAACTCGTAAGCGTATGACCACGGTACACAAG
>NZ_JAHPIV010000317.1 GCF_019039105.1 Desertibacillus haloalkaliphilus
GGCTATCAACGCTTTGAATTTTGTGAAGGCTGAAATCCGCATTGACGGTGACTTGATTGATTTGGCTAAGACGCCATTTGATGATTTTGAGTTGTCATTGGACATGAAGGCTGGTATTTTGCACCGTTCATTCATCGTGAAGGGTGTGAAGATTAGCGTCGATCGCTTTATCTCAGTTGCCAAGAAGGAATTGGCTGACTTGCGCTGGACCTTTGTATCAGTCGACAAGGCGACACACCAATTGGAATTGACATCTTTGATTGATGCCGATGTCATGAACGAAGATTCAAATTACGATGAGAAGTTCTGGGATGTGTTGGATAAGGAAGCTGATGAAGAATCAGCCTTTATCATGACCCGTACAATCGCTAACCCATTTGGGG
>NZ_JAHPIV010000318.1 GCF_019039105.1 Desertibacillus haloalkaliphilus
CCCCTTTTCTTCCTTCTTTCTCCCCTCTTTCTCCCTCCTTCTTTCTCCTCTCTCCCTTCCCTCCTTCTTCTCTTCCCCCCTCTCCCTTTCCCTTCCTTTTCCCTTCCCTCCCTCTCCTCCCTTTCCCCCCCTTCCTTCCCTTTCCCTCTCTTCCTCCTCCTCTCTCCTCCCCTTTTCCCCCCTCTTTTTTCTCCCTCCCCCCCCCTTTTCTTTCCCCTCTTCCCCCTTCTCCCTTTTTTTCCCCTTCTTTTCCCTCTCCTTTCTCCTCTCTCTCTTTCCCCTCTTCCTCCCCCTCTTCCTTCTTCCCCCCTCTCTCTCTCCCCCTTTTCCCCCTTCTCCCCTTTTTCTCTTCCCCCTCTTTCTCCCCCCCTTCCCTCCTCTCT
>NZ_JAHPIV010000319.1 GCF_019039105.1 Desertibacillus haloalkaliphilus
TTGCTGAGCTTCTTTCAATGAGTGATCTTATGTTGCTGTTAAGTGAGAAGGAGAGCTTTGGACTGGTTGCATTAGAAGCAATGGCTTGTGGCGTCCCTGTTATAGGGACAAGAACAGGAGGAATCCCAGAAGTAGTAGTAGATGGTGAAACAGGATATCTTTGCGAGATTGGTGATACAGACTGTGTAGCTGATAAAGCGATTTCGCTTTTACAAGATGCTGCAAGCTATGAAGCATTTTCTTTACGTGGGATAGAAAGAGTGAAAACCATTTTTCATTCTCGAATCATTGTCTCAAGGTATGAGAAGCTTTATCAACAAATATTGCTAAATGAGTAATTCGGAAATGAGGAATTCGCTTTGGCAAGTGAATGGAAGAAAGC
>NZ_JAHPIV010000320.1 GCF_019039105.1 Desertibacillus haloalkaliphilus
TCTCATGTCTGAAGCAAAAGCAACAGAAGCAGGACTCAAGCCTTTAGCAACAATTATTGCACATACCGCACTAGCTATTGAACCAGAAAACTTCCCGAAAACACCAGGTTTAGTCATTAAACAACTTCTTGAAAAGACGAACAAAAAAGTAGAAGACATCGACCTTTTTGAAATCAACGAAGCCTTCGCTGCCGTCGCTTTAGCAAGCAAGCAAATTGCTGAGGTTGACCCGAGCAAAATCAATGTAAACGGAGGAGCAATCGCTCTTGGCCACCCAATCGGCGCAAGCGGCACCCGTATCATTTTAACACTAGCCTATGAACTAAAAAGAAGAGGCGGCGGCCTCGGAATCGCAGCAATATGCAGCGGCGGAGGCCAGGGG
>NZ_JAHPIV010000321.1 GCF_019039105.1 Desertibacillus haloalkaliphilus
CGCCGGCATCGCTGCCGCATCCGTCGCGTTTGCCTTGGCTAAATTATCTAGGTGGGACTGAGCGGTTTGTAATTGCTCTTGAATCTGACTTTGCGAAGGCATATCTTTAGCAATATCTTGTAGTGTGGCAATTTGTGTTTGCAACGTTGTAATTTTGCCCGCTAAATCTTGATCCTTCAATTTTTGATTCAATTGATCCACGCCATTTGTAATTTGCTCACTACCAGTCGCCGCTTGGGTCACACCATCTGTATATTGTTGTACACCAGTCGCCAAATCCTGGCTACCGGTTGCCAATTGACCAACACCACCAACCAATGCTGGTACTTGACTGTTCAATTGGCTTAGCCCGGCCGTTACTTGTTGGCTACCTGAGTCGGCT
>NZ_JAHPIV010000322.1 GCF_019039105.1 Desertibacillus haloalkaliphilus
TGCATAGGCTGATCAGAACCTATTTAATAGAGAAAAAGACAGACGAAGCGACCCTTGAAAAGTGGGGCCAACTGCTGCCAGAAATCGCAGATCATGCATCTACAATGGAGCGCCGCTCTGTTGATGCTGAGCGCGAAACAGATGACCTGAAAAAGGCAGAGTTTATGCTTGATAAAATCGGTGAAGAGTTTGATGGTATGATTAGTTCCGTCACGAATTTTGGACTATTCGTTGAACTGCCGAATACGATAGAAGGTCTTGTCCATGTGAGCTACATGACAGACGATTACTATCGTTTTGATGAACAGCACTTTGCCATGATCGGTGAACGTACAGGGAATGTCTACCGTATCGGTGACGAAATCACTGTCAAAGTGGTGAG
>NZ_JAHPIV010000323.1 GCF_019039105.1 Desertibacillus haloalkaliphilus
CCCATGGGACGTACGCTATTCGCACTGGATGTCGTGGTCTTGACGGCTTCGCTAGTTTATATTGACGTCGTTCAAATGATGTATACCGTTATTGCGGCCTTTGTGTTTGCGCAAATGGTTAACTTCACCCAAAAGGGATCTTATGCAGCTCGTGCATTCCTAATCTTCACATCAAAGCCAGAAGAGATTTCGCATGCAATTATGCAAGATTTGGAACGTGGCACGTCATTGCTACACGCTGAAGGTGGCTTTACGCACAATGAACAACGAGTTGTCTACGCAGTGGTTGATCCGTCAGAAATGAATGTGGTGCGAAAGATTATTGATGATATCGATCCACGTGCATTCGTGACGGTCATGGATACACAAGAAACATTAGGTG
>NZ_JAHPIV010000324.1 GCF_019039105.1 Desertibacillus haloalkaliphilus
GAAATGATCTAGTTCAATAAATTCCATCCCCGCTAACCTACTATTCACTTTATGAGGACCTGTATATCCTTCCGTCTGTGGAGCATCCCAATAAGGTGGGTGAATCGGTACAGGCCATATCAATAAATAAAGTGTGAGTAGACAGAACGCACTTAGAACGATAAGTAAATAGCCTTTCTTCTTTAGCTTCATAATCATTTTCCCTTCGTATATGCTCACCAATCACTACTTAACCAATTAAGGAGTAAGAAGAATTTCCTGTTTTCCAAAATTCTCTAACTGGTACCAATCCGCTCCTCTTGCTGATAATGGACGTTTAGTAATTACACAACACCTAATGCTCGAAGTCTGTTTAATTATACCAAGCTCAAAAGAATACTAG
>NZ_JAHPIV010000325.1 GCF_019039105.1 Desertibacillus haloalkaliphilus
CCTTCATACAGCTCTTTATTTTGTTCATTCCAGCGCTCTTCCTGTTCATAAAATGGTGTAATGACAGCAAGTTTTAAATCTGGAAACTCCTCTTGAAGCTCAAAGACCACTTCAGCTGTCCATATTTCTGCACCTAGCTGACCTGAAATGAGCACCCATTCCAGCCCGTTTTCAATGAGTGCCGCCAGCCTTTTCCGAAGTTCCGCTTTTATGTATTGAAGTGCAGGCTCGTCTTGTTTGAAGATCCCAAGCTCAAATGGCTTGTACCCTGTGACAGCAATAATTTTCATTTTTTCACCTGCTTTTAAAAAAAGGGACTTATAAAAGTCCCATTTCACTTTATCTGTTACAGCAAGGTCCACCGCAGTTAAAGTGTTGATG
>NZ_JAHPIV010000326.1 GCF_019039105.1 Desertibacillus haloalkaliphilus
CACTGTTTCTGGGGAAATTAAAGCTGAATATCGGGAGTTGCAACGTGTTATGAATGCCTTAGGAAGCTCTTGGGAACTCTCTGGCGGCGTTTTTAGGTTGATTCGGGAATATCCTAACGGCGATACTGAAAATATTGCCTATTACGCTGAGAATGCGTTTCAAGCTGGTTCTTGGCGTCTGGACTTTAACCCGAATAAATTAACCGACGAAGAAAAGCTTGAAATGAAACGGGCGATTGATTTACTGGCTGATGTGCATTTTACCCGTCTTGATTTGGCGTTTGACGTCTTCAACAACGAATTGGGTATGAAATACCGTATTTATCGTCCAAACGTCTCACAGCGCGAATATGGCGTTTATACGGCACAATGGACCAAAG
>NZ_JAHPIV010000327.1 GCF_019039105.1 Desertibacillus haloalkaliphilus
TCCTTATTGCTTGGGTTGTAAAAGTGTTTAAAGAAAAGGATCAAAAATTTATATATTTCGCAATCGTTGCTTGTTACTTGTTTTATTTTTATCAAGAGCATGTCCTATCCTTAAATATCATTTATAGAAGTGAATTTCTACCATTTAGTGAGTGAAAATGAGGGATTTAACTAATGAAAATCGCAGATAAAATTGATCAGGAGAAATTACAAGAAATATTAATAACCATTTATAAAAAAGGCTTAGAAACAGAAAACATTGGTGTAACAGAACTAATTGAAGATATAAAACAAGAATTTATGACAGCTAATAAAGATACGAAATGAATGAGAAGTAGTTCAACATGGGGGTGACCGATATCAAACGCACTTTCGATTTGT
>NZ_JAHPIV010000328.1 GCF_019039105.1 Desertibacillus haloalkaliphilus
GACATGGACGCTGATGCTAAGAAGGCATTGGTTGAGCGTTTCGACAAGATCTTGGCGGACAACGGTGCAACGGTGGCAGAGTCTAAGGACTGGTCATCACGTCGTTTTGCATACGAAATTGCAGGTTACCGTGAGGGTACTTACCACATCGTTAACTTTACTGCAGAAGATGACGCAGCCATCAACGAATTTGATCGTTTGGCAAAGATCTCACAAGATATCTTGCGTCACATGGTTGTAAAGCGCGACTTTGCATCAGCTGAGTAATTGTTAGCTTAATTGTCTAACATTTTTTATTAACTTAGTTGCAGGTCATTAAGACCGATTGAAAGGAGACTTTCCATATGATTAATCGTGTTGTTCTGGTTGGTCGCTTGACG
>NZ_JAHPIV010000329.1 GCF_019039105.1 Desertibacillus haloalkaliphilus
GTGGTAATCCATAATTTCGACCTTAAAGCCGTGGCGCTCAGCCCAACGCGTGTACATGCGTTGCAAGTTGGCACCCCAGTCGGCAGACTCGGTTCCACCAGACCCTGGGTGAATTTCCAAGATGGCGTTGTTCTTGTCATATGGCTCGTTCAACAATTGTGCCAAACGGTAGCTCTCTAGGTCGTCTGACAACTTTTGCAAGTCCGCTTCCATCTCAGCTTGCATGTCTTCATCAGGCAATTCAGCCAATAGTTCAAGTGCCGTCTCAACGTTCTCTACGCCAGCTGTCAAGTTCAAGTAGTCATCACGGCGACCTTTCAAGATGTTGTTGGCATCAATCACCTTCTGCGCCGCAACATTGTCATTCCAGAAATCTGGGT
>NZ_JAHPIV010000330.1 GCF_019039105.1 Desertibacillus haloalkaliphilus
GTTTGCTGCTTCACGCCTTAATCGTGGTACCAATGATGCTGCTTGGCGGAAAGCCAACGACAAAGTCGGCGACAACGTAGTTACGCTTGGCTGGTACTCCAAGGACTTAACAAAAGGCTTTAAGCCACTTAATGGCAATGGTGTTGTCCTTACTTCTACAGTTCCTGCCAACTGGCGGACTGCCACGTATTCATATTATGCAGTACCAACGCGCAGCACTGATCCACGGTTTAAGAACACTGTATTGATCACAGCTTACATGACTAACCGTAATCGTGTTGCTGATTACCGTAACAAAGATGGTAAAGCTGTTCTGGATCCTGATTTTATTCAAGAGAATAACGGTGAACACAACTCTACTTGGGCTCCCTCATTCTTAT
>NZ_JAHPIV010000331.1 GCF_019039105.1 Desertibacillus haloalkaliphilus
AGCAATGAGTCCGACTTTAGCAACGCTGATTTTATTAGCCGCTTTAGCAACAGGGTTCGGAATTTACGACAAGCTTGGTCAGTTTGCTGGGGCGGGTTCGTTGGTTCCTGTTACTGGATTTTCGAATGCAATGACGAGTGCTGCTCTAGAGCATAAAAGTGAAGGATTAGTGTTTGGGATTGGTGCGAACATGTTCAAATTAACTGGAGCCGTAATTGCATTTGGTGTGCTTTCTGCTTATTTAGTAGGGCTGACTAGGATGCTTGTTGAAATGTTGATTAATTCGTAAAGGACGTGTTTTTAGGTGGAGAGACGAGGGAAGCAAACATGGCATTTTGATCAACCTGTATACATACAGGGGTCTGGAACTGCAGTTGGC
>NZ_JAHPIV010000332.1 GCF_019039105.1 Desertibacillus haloalkaliphilus
GCATTTATGTTCGATAAGTTCCATTGTTTTTTTTAATTCTTCCATCTGTGCTTCGACAATGGCTTTTCGCCCCAAAAACATGTCATGTCTTTTTTGCAACGTGGAATCCCCATCCGAACACCAATCAATGAAACTTTTAATCTCCTTAATAGGCATCCCGGTAGATTTTAGACATTCAATTACTTTTAAAGCGCCGATATCGGATTCTTTAAACAATCGTGCCCCACTAGATGTTCGTTCTACAAAGGGCATAAGTCCCTCCTTGTCGTAGTAACGCAAGGTGTATACTGTTAGATTTAATTCTTTGGCAACTTCGCTAATAGAATATGTCTTCATCTATTTCCTCCCGATTATTAATGATATAGACCTCGAGTTAACT
>NZ_JAHPIV010000333.1 GCF_019039105.1 Desertibacillus haloalkaliphilus
GTGTTGGACGAGGCATACAACTTGGTCTAGCAGAAACAGGCCTTCGCCGCGAAGACATCTTTGTGACATCCAAAGTGTGGAATGCCGATTTAGGATATGAAGCGACACTAAAAGCATACGAAGACAGCCTGAAAAAACTTCAGCTTGATTATCTTGATCTGTATTTAATTCACTGGCCAGTTGAAGGGAAATACAAAGAAGCATGGCGCGCGCTTGAAACGCTATACCGTGAAGGAAAAGTCAGAGCCATCGGTGTGAGTAACTTTCAGCCGCATCATCTAGACGAATTATTGAAAGATGCGGACATCATTCCAGCAATTAATCAAGTCGAGTTTCATCCAAAACTCACGCAGGAAACGCTGTTTACGTATTTGAAAAC
>NZ_JAHPIV010000334.1 GCF_019039105.1 Desertibacillus haloalkaliphilus
AGGAAAAAAGGGAAAGAAGGAGAAAGGGGAAGGGGGAAGGGGGAGGGGGGGGGGGAGGGAAGAGAAAGAAAGAGAGAGGGAGAAGAAAAGGAGGAGGAAAGGGGGAAAGAAGGGGGAAGGGAAAAGGGGGAAAAGAGAGAGAAAAAAAAGGAAAGGAAGAAAGGAGGAGGAAGAGAAGAAAGGGGAAAGAGGGAAAAAGAAGAAGAAAGAAGAGAGGGAAAAAGAGAAAAAGGGGGAAGGGAAGAGGGAAGGGAAAGGGGAGGGGAAAAGAGAAGGGGGGGGAGAGAGAGGAGAAGAAAGGGGGAGGGAGGGAAAGAGGAAGGAAGGGGGGGAGAAGAGGAAGAAGGAGAAAGAAAGGAAAGAAAAAGAATAGAAATGA
>NZ_JAHPIV010000335.1 GCF_019039105.1 Desertibacillus haloalkaliphilus
GGGTATATTAGACAATCCATTAGTAACAACAACAACTTCTCTTCCTTCTAAAAAAGGAATCATTTCAACTGTACTTGTACCAGCATCAAGGAAGATGCAGTCTCCTTCGTCGACTAAAGAAGCAGCCTTTTCGGCAATCTTTTTCTTTTCTTGACTGTTTTTGATCGTTTTCTCTGCAACTGTCGGTTCTTCTAATTTCTTTTGAAGAAGTGTCGCCCCTCCGTGAATGCGCTTTAATTTATTTGCTTTTTCAAGATCGGTTAAATCTCTTCTAATTGTTGATTCCGATGCATTCGTCTCATCAACTAATTCTTGCATTTTCACTGTAACTCTTTCTTTTAATAAAGAAAGGATTATTTCATGTCGTTCAATTGTGAGC
>NZ_JAHPIV010000336.1 GCF_019039105.1 Desertibacillus haloalkaliphilus
TTTCCCTCCCCCCCTTCCCTTTCCCCTTCCCCCTTTCCCCCCTCCTCTTTTTTCTCCTCTTTCCTTCCCTTCCCCCCCCCTCCCTCTCCTCTTTTTTCCTTTCCTTTTCTTCCCTCTTTCTTCTTCTTCCTCTTTCTTCCCCTTTCTTCTCTTCTCCCTTTTTTTCCCCCCCCCTTTCCTTCCCTTCCCCCTTCCCCCTTTCCCCCCTCCTTTCCCCCTCCCTCTTTTCCCCCCTCCTCCCCCCTCCCCCTCTCCTTCCCTCCCCTCGTCCCTGGTTTTTGCCGTCCTTCCTTTCCCTTTTGTTCCCTGTTGGCTCCCCCCCCTCCCCCGCTCCCTCGGCCTCGCCGCCCCTCCCGCTTTCCCCTCCTTCTCCCTCCCC
>NZ_JAHPIV010000337.1 GCF_019039105.1 Desertibacillus haloalkaliphilus
AAGGGAAAGAGAAAGAGGGGAAAGAGGGAAAGGGGAAAGGGAGAGAAGAGAAAAAGAGGGAGGAGAAGGGGGGAAGGGAAAGAAAAAGAGAAGGAAAGGGAGGGAGAGAAGAGGAGGAGAGGGGAGGGAAGGGAGGGGGAAAAGGAGAGAAAGGGGGGAGAAAGGAAGGGGAAGAAAGGAAGAGGGAAGGGGGAGAGGGGAGGGGGGAGGAGGAGAAAAAGAAGGGAGGAAGGAGAGGAGGGGGGGGAGGAAAAGAGAGAGGAAAGGAAGAAGAAAGGGAAGAAAAAAGGGGAGAAAAGAGGGGAAAAGAGGGGAAGAGAAAGAGGGGGGAGAAAGAGGGGGGAGGAAGAGAGGGGGGGGGGGAAAGGAGGGGAAAAAA
>NZ_JAHPIV010000338.1 GCF_019039105.1 Desertibacillus haloalkaliphilus
GAAGAGGAAAAAAAAGAAAGGGAAAAGAAAAAAGAAAAGGAAAAAGAAGGGGGGAGGAAGGAGGAAGAGGGGAGGAAAAGAGAGAAAAGGAGAGGAAGAGGAGGAAGAAGGGAAAAAGAGGGAAAAAAGAGGAAAGAGAGGAGGAGAGGGGGAGAAAGGGGAGGGAAGGGAAAAAAGGGAGAAGAAAGAAAGAGAGGGGGGAAGGAGGGGAGGAGAGGAGGGAGAAGAGAGGAAGGGAGAAAGAAGAGAAGAAAGAGGGAGAAAAGGAAAGAAAGGAAGGGAAAGGGGGAAGAGGAAGAAGAGGGGGGAGGAAGAGGGAGGGGAGGGGAAAGGGAGGAAAGAGGGGGGGGGGAAAAAGAAGAAAAGAAGAAGAAGAAG
>NZ_JAHPIV010000339.1 GCF_019039105.1 Desertibacillus haloalkaliphilus
TTCCTCTCCTTCCCCCCCTCTCTTCCCCTCCCCTTCTCCTTTCCCTCCCTCTTCCTCTCTCTTTCCCTTCCCTCTCCCCTCTTTTTTCTTTCCCCTTCTCTCTTTCTCTCCCCCTTCTTCCCCCCCTCCCTCTTTCCTCTTCTTTTTTTCTCCTCTTTTTCCCCCTCTTCCCTTCTCCTTCTCTCCTTCCTCTCCCCCCCTTCCTCTCCCCTCTTTCCCCCCCCCTTTCCCTCTCCTCCCCTCTCCCTCTCTTCTCCTCTTCTCTTTTTCTTTTTTTTCCTTCCTTTTTCCTCTCTCTCTTTCCCTTCTTTCTCTCCTCTTCTTTTCTTCCCCCCTCTCTTCCCCCCTCCCCCTCTCCTTCCTTTCCTCTTTCTCTTC
>NZ_JAHPIV010000340.1 GCF_019039105.1 Desertibacillus haloalkaliphilus
GGGGGGGGGGGAAGAGGGGGAAAAAGGGAAGAAAGGGGAGGAGGGAGGGAGGAGGAGAGGGAAGGAGAAAAGAGGGAAGAAAGGGAGAAGGAGGGAGGGAGGGAGGGGGGAGGAAGGGGGAAGGAAAGGGGAAAGAAGGAAGAAGGAAGGGAGGGGGGAAAAAAGGAGGGGGAGGGAAAGGGGAAAGGAAAAGGAAGAGAGAGGGGGGAGGGGAGGGAAAAGAAAGAAGAAAGGGGGAAAGAGGGGAGGAAGAAGAAGGAAGAAGGAGAAGAGAAGAAAAAAAGGGGAGGAGAGGAGAAGGGAAGAGAAGGAGAGAAAAGGGGAAGAAAGAAGGAAGAGAGGAGGGAGGAAAAGGAAGAAAGGGGAAGAAGAGGGAGG
>NZ_JAHPIV010000341.1 GCF_019039105.1 Desertibacillus haloalkaliphilus
TCTTTGATGAACGGTGGGGTGATGAACCTTGGTAAGCGCTCAGAAGAACTTGGGTTGCCAGGGATTAACCCATTGGCTGAATCATCACAACTCGCGCGTGACTTGGTATTGGCAAAGGCTGCCGGTGTGCATTACCACGTGGCACACTTGTCAACGAAGGAATCAGTTGCCTTGGTTCGTATGGGAAAGCAAATGGGCGTGAAGGTGACAGCGGAAGTTTCACCACACCACTTGTTGTTGGACGAAAATGACATTGACGGTGACAACGCCTTGTTTAAGATGAACCCACCGCTACGTGCACCAGAAGATCGCGCTGCGGTGATTGCTGGATTGCTAGACGGCACGATTGATATGGTTGCGACTGACCACGCGCCACAC
>NZ_JAHPIV010000342.1 GCF_019039105.1 Desertibacillus haloalkaliphilus
TTTCCTTCTTTCCCTTCCCCTCTTTCTTTTCTTTTCCTTCCCTCTCCCCCTCCTTTCCTCCCTCTCCTTTTCCTTTTTCTTTCTCCCTCCCCCCCTCCTTTTTCTTTCTCCTCCCTTCTTCCCCTTCCTCCCTTCTTTCTTTTCCTCCTTTCTCTCCTTCCTTCTTTTCCCCCCTCCCCCCTCTCCCTTCCCTCTTTTTCTCTTTCCTTTCTTTTTCTTTCTTCCCTTTCTTCCTCCTTTCTTCTTTTCTTTTTTTTCCCCCCCCTTCTTTCTTCTCTTTTTTTTTTCCCTCTTCCCTCTCTTTCCTTTCCTCCTCCCTCCTCTCTTTCTTTTTCTTCCCTTCCTTCTCTCCTTCCCCTCCCCCCCTCCCCTCCTTT
>NZ_JAHPIV010000343.1 GCF_019039105.1 Desertibacillus haloalkaliphilus
CTCCTTTCCCTTCTTCCTCTCCTTTCCCCCTCTCTTTTTCCTCCTTTTTTTCCTTTTCTTTCTCCCTTCCCCCCTTCCCCCTCCCTTTCTCCTCCCTTCCTTTCTTCCTTTCCCTTCCTCTCCTCTTTTTCTCCTTCCCCTCCCCCTTTTCCCTCTTTTTCCTTTTTTCTTTCCCCCCCTCTTCCTTCTTTCCTTTTTTCCCCTTTCCTCCTTTCCTTCCTCCCTTCCTTCCTTCTCCCCCTTTCTTTTTCCTCCCTTTCTCTCTCCTCTCTTTTCCTTCCTTCCTTTCCCTCTCTCCCCTTTTTTCTCCCCCCTTCCCTTTCTCTTCTCCCCCTCTCCTCTCCCCCTCTCCCTCTCTCCCTCTCTTCTTCCTTCTT
>NZ_JAHPIV010000344.1 GCF_019039105.1 Desertibacillus haloalkaliphilus
TATTTATCCTTTGCTAAGTTGACAGTCAATAATGGAAAAGCTGAAAAACCTGTGTTTGCCGCTAATATTAAAATTAAAGCTGTGACAGCTTGAATGACATAGTAGAAAAATGTCCGTCCAAATGTGTCTGATGCAATCTGTGACACAACCGTTTCTTCTGGCTTTGGCGAGATGCCAAAACCAAACGCAAGCAATGTCACTCCTACAAATAGAACGGCCAGTAATCCCCCCAACATCAATAAAGTTCTCGCTGCATTTTGTGCAGCTGGTTTTTTAAAGGATGGAATTGTATTAGAAATCGCTTCAACACCAGTTAAAGCAGAACAGCCAGACGAAAATGCCTTTAATAAAAGAAATAACGTGATGCCTGATACATG
>NZ_JAHPIV010000345.1 GCF_019039105.1 Desertibacillus haloalkaliphilus
GGGCGAGTATGAAGTAATCATTGACCGCGAAAAAGCGATAAAACAAGCAATTAAAGAGGCAAAGAAAGATGACATCATCGTGATTGCAGGGAAAGGACACGAAACATATCAAATTCTTGGTGATAAAACGATTCACTTTGATGATCGAGAAGTAGCTCGCCAAGCAATCTTAGAAAAGAACTCTTTCTGAATGTTATAGATTAAATGAGATTTTTGGTATGAAAAGACATATCAATATCATGTAGATGATAACAATAATTAGAGACGGAAGTCTTTAATATATGAACTCAAATAATAGAAAAATAATGACAAATGAATAAGGTTATTCGTTTTAAAGAAAGGAGGAATGATCAGTGATGTTAGAGCGTGTATTACTT
>NZ_JAHPIV010000346.1 GCF_019039105.1 Desertibacillus haloalkaliphilus
TCTTCCCTTTTTTCCCTTCTTCCCCCCCTCCTTTTCTCCCCTTTTTTTCTTTTCCCCTTTCCCCTTCCCTCCTTCTCTCTCTTTCCCTTTCCCCTCCTCTTTCCTCCCCCCTTTTTCTTTCCTTTTCCTTTTCCCTTTTCCTCCTTCCTTTCCTTTTTCCCCCCTTTCTTTTTCTTTTTCCTCCTTCTTTCTCTCCCCCTCCCCTTCCCCTTTTTTCCCTCCCTTTTCCTTTTTCCCTTCTCCCTTTTCCTCCCTCCTTCCTTCTTCCTTTCCCTCCTTCCCTTTTTCCTTTCCTCCCCTTTCTTTCTCTTCTTTCTTTTTCTTCCCCCTTTCTCTTCTCCCCCTCTTCCTCTTCCTCCTCCTCTTCTCCTCTCCCT
>NZ_JAHPIV010000347.1 GCF_019039105.1 Desertibacillus haloalkaliphilus
GCGTGAAGGCGCAGCCAGCCGCGAGAGCAGTGATCGCAATCGTCGCCCGCGCAAAGAGCGTGAGCCTCGTCAAGAGCGGGAACCGCGCCAGGAACGGGAACCCCGTGGCGAAGTGCGCACCGAGCAGCGCATGGAGCGTGAGCCTCGCGAACCCCGCCAAGAGCGCGAACCTCGTGCCCCGCGTCCGGCTCGTGAACCTCGCGCCCCCCGCGAGCCCCGTGCCGAGGTGATCGTCGAGGCGGTTGATACCGTTGATACTGCGGTCGCCAGCGCTGAACCGCGTCAGGAAAAAGAGCAAAAAGTGGCCGAGCGCCGCGAACGTCGCCAACTGCGCAAGCAGATCCGTGTCGATGTCGCCGCGACCGACACCCCTGCCC
>NZ_JAHPIV010000348.1 GCF_019039105.1 Desertibacillus haloalkaliphilus
GGCTAAGCCTGAGCGAATCGACGAAATCATCTACACTGAGTTGCTTGAAATTCAAGAGAAGTACGGCGATGAACGTCGTACGGAATTGCAAATCGGTGACGTGACAAGCATTGAAGATGAAGATTTGATTGAAGAAGAAGACATTATTGTGTCATTGACGAGTGGTGGTTACATCAAGCGTATGGCACAAACTGAATTCCGTGCCCAAAACCGTGGTGGTCGTGGTGTTCAAGGAATGGGTGTTAACGATGATGACTTCATTGATCAATTGATTGGTACATCAACACACGATACGTTGTTGTTCTTCACGAACGCTGGTAAGGTCTACAAGATGAAGGGATATGAAATCCCTGAATACGGCCGTTCAGCTAAGGGT
>NZ_JAHPIV010000349.1 GCF_019039105.1 Desertibacillus haloalkaliphilus
GGAGGAGGGATAAAATGAACACAGTTAATAAAATCGATGAGTTGTTTGATCGAGTGAACAAGATAGGGGTTTTTATAAGCGGTATTGCGATTTTACTAATGATGTTTTTAATAGCGCTTGAAATCGTACTAAGGTCGGTATTTAGTTCATCAATTCCTGGTTCCTATTTAATTGTAGAAAATTATTTCATGCCGTTAGCTGTTTTTCCCGCATTAGCCTTTGCGTTCGCATCGGGGATCTTTCCTCGCTTAGAAGTTGTCGTCGATAAGGTGAAAACAATTACGACTAAAACATCTATTATTGTTTTTGTAATGTTAGTTGAACTAATTTGTAGTGTAATTATCGCGTATTATGGATTTGTGATGGGGATTGAAGG
>NZ_JAHPIV010000350.1 GCF_019039105.1 Desertibacillus haloalkaliphilus
TCCCCCTCCTCCCTCCCCCTTTTTTTCCTCTCCCCTTCTTTTTCTCCCCCCTCTTTTTCTTTCCTCTCTTTTCTTCCTCTTCCCTTCTCCCCCCCTCCCTTTTTTTCCCCCTTTCCCCCCCTTTCCCTTTTTTCTTCTTTCCTCCCTTCCCTTTTTCCCTTTCTTCCTTTTTTTTCTCTTTCCTTCTCCTCCTTCCTCTCTCCTTCTCTTCTTTCTTTCTCCTTCTCCCCCTCTCTCCTTTCTTTCCTTTTCTCCTCCTTTCTTCTTCTTCCCTTCCCTTTTTTCCTCCCCCCTCCCTCTTTCCCTTTCTTTCCTTCTTCCCTCCTCCTTTTCCTTCCCTCCTCCTTCCTCTTCTTTTCTCCTCCTCTTCTCCCCT
>NZ_JAHPIV010000351.1 GCF_019039105.1 Desertibacillus haloalkaliphilus
AAAAGGAAGAAGAGAGAGGAAAAAGAAAAAAAGAAGGGAGGAGGGGGGGGAGAGGAGAAAAGGGAAGAAAAGAGGGGGAAAAGAAGGAAAGAAGGGGAGAAGAGGGAAAAGAGAAGGAAGGGGAGAGAGGAGAAGAAAAGAAGGAGAGAGAGAAAAAAGGGAGGAAAGGAGAAGGAAAGGAAAAGAAAAGAAGGGAGGAAGGGGGGGAGGAGGGAGGGGGAAGGGGAGAGGGAAAGGGGGGGAAGGGGGGAGAAGGAAAGGGAAGGGGGGGGGGAGGAGGGGGGGGAGGGAAGGGGGGGGGAGAGGGGAGAAGGGGGGGGGAAAGGGGGGGGAAGGGGGGAAAAGAGGGAAGGGAGGGGGAAAAAAGGAGGAAAAG
>NZ_JAHPIV010000352.1 GCF_019039105.1 Desertibacillus haloalkaliphilus
CTCCTCCCTTTCTCTCCTTCCTTTTTTCCCCCTTCCTTTTCTTCCTCCTCCTTCCCTTCCTTTTTTCCCTTCCTTTTCCTCCCTCCCCCTTCTTTTTTCCCCTTCCCTCTCTTCCCTTTCCTCCTTTTCTCCCCCTCCTCTCTCCTCTCCCCTTCTTCCTCCTTCTCTCCTTCTTTCTTCCCTTTTTTTTCCCCCTTTTCCTCTTTCCCCCCCCCCTTTCCCTTCTCCCCCTCTTTTCCCCTTTTCCTCTTTCTTCCCCTCCCCTCCTCCTCTCCCCTTTCCCTCCCCTCCTCTTCTTTTTCCTTCTTTCCTTTCTCCTTTCCTCCTCCCTCCCTCTCTTTCTTCCCCCTTTTCTTCCCCCCCTTCTTTCCTTCT
>NZ_JAHPIV010000353.1 GCF_019039105.1 Desertibacillus haloalkaliphilus
GTTTGTCATTGTGATATTAACCATAATAATTGGATGCTTGATGAAGAAGAGCACCTTTACTTAATTGATTGGGATGGGGCAACTGTCTCGGATCCAGCTCTTGATCTTGGACTCCTGTTGTACTCTTATATTCCTCGGAATGAATGGGAGTACTGGTTGCGCCAATATGGTGTTGAGCTTGAAGATTGTTTACGGAATCGGATGCATTGGTATGTTGTTTCTCAATCGATCTCTGTTTTACTATGGCATTTTGGCCGTGGTCAGTTTGAACAGGCAGAACAATTAAAGGATTATATAAAAAGCCTACTTGAAGATTAGAAGAGACTCACCGTTTCTAAGATGGTGAGTCTTTTGGTTTGTGTTGTATAAAAGAT
>NZ_JAHPIV010000354.1 GCF_019039105.1 Desertibacillus haloalkaliphilus
AGATTCTACTAAAAAAAGTAGGTGTGACTATTGAATAGAAAACCTAGAATAACCGTAATTGGTAGTTCAAATGTTGACTATGTTGTACGTTCAGCAACGTATCCTCAAGTAGGAGAAACAATTATTGGAACAAGTTTTCAGGAGTTTATGGGAGGAAAAGGAGCTAATCAAGCTGTAGCAGCAGCTAGGCTAGGTGGTGATGTATCTTTTATCTCATCTGTAGGAGCAGACAGTCAAGGTGTTCAGATCAAGGAGAATCTATCAAATGAGTGTGTTAATATTGACGGAATTTATACTTCTCCTAATAATTCAAGTGGTATTGCATTTATAAATGTTTCTAATGATACGAATAAGATTACAGTCATTCCTGGGGC
>NZ_JAHPIV010000355.1 GCF_019039105.1 Desertibacillus haloalkaliphilus
CCTTTCTTTCCTTCCTCCTCCCTTCCCCCCCCCCCCCCTTTTCCCCTCTTCTTTCTCCCTCCCCTCTTTTTTCTTCCTCCCCTTCCCTCCTCCTTTCTTTCCCCTTCCCCCTTCTCTCCCTCCCTTTTCTCTTCCTCTTTCCTCTCTCCCTTTTTTTCCCTTTTTCCCTCCTCTCCTTCTTTCTTCTTCTTTCTCTTTCTTTCCTCTTCTTTTCCCCCTCTCCCCTTTTTCCTTTCTTTTTCTTCCTCTCCCCTTCCTTCTCCCTCCCTCTTCCTTTCTTTCCCTTCTTCTCTCTCCTCTCCCTTCCCTTTCTTCCCTTTTTTTCCCCCTTCCTCTCCTTTTCTCCCTCCCTCCCCTTTTTTTCCCTCCCTTCC
>NZ_JAHPIV010000356.1 GCF_019039105.1 Desertibacillus haloalkaliphilus
CTTCGAGACATCATGACCTGCTTTAGCAGCTGCCCTTTTATAAAGACGTACAAGAGGTTCAAACTGGGTTGGCCGTCCGCCAATGATAGCTAAGACTAGCGGCAGTCCGAGGAGCCCCGCACGAACGACGGATTCTGAATTGCCACCACTGCCAATCCAAACAGGTAAAGGATCTTGCACTGGTCGAGGGTATACTCCTAGATTATTAATCGCTGGACGATGCCCACCTCTCCACGTCACTTTTTCTGATTCGCGAATTTTTAATAGCAACTCCAATTTCTCGTTAAAAAGCTCATCATAATCTTTTAACTCGTACCCAAATAACGGAAACGATTCAATAAACGAGCCTCTTCCTGCCATGATCTCTGCACGGC
>NZ_JAHPIV010000357.1 GCF_019039105.1 Desertibacillus haloalkaliphilus
CGCATGCCGTGATCAAAACTCAAAGCCACGAAATCTGAGATACGGAGCGGAAACGCCTGCATATCTGGACGATATTGGGGCACGTAGCTAATCGCACGTGCCGCTTCGGGTGTTTGCCAGTCAAATTGACCGGCAGAAAGTGGTAACTGGCCTAACAGCGCACGAAGTAACGTTGTTTTTCCAACACCATTATCACCAATCAGTGCTAATACGTGCCCATTTTCTAGTTTAAAATCAACGTTTTTGTACAGCCATCGGTCGCCAAATTGCATCCCGATGTTTGAGCCAGTTAATAATGTCATTTCTTCAATGCCTCGTCTAATGCCTTCAATTGATCGTATTGCCATTCAGCGTATGTCTTACCGGCTGGCTT
>NZ_JAHPIV010000358.1 GCF_019039105.1 Desertibacillus haloalkaliphilus
TAGCTGAGCCGAGCTGCTTATTACTAGATGAACCGACTGAAGGGATTCAGCCCAATATCGTAAGTGACATTCAAGAAGTTATTAAAGATATAAAGAGAAGCCAAGTCAATACGTCAATTTTGCTAGTTGAACAAAGCTTTGACTTTGCCAAAAGTGTAGCTGATTACTTTTATGTGATGGATAAAGGACGAATTGTATATGAAGGCGAGGACTTAATGGAAGAGAAAGTAAGTCAATATTTAAGTGTTTAATATGGCTAGTTTAAGAGTGTGGAATCCCTCCATGCTCTTTTTTTATGTGGCTTTATGGTAAACTATAAAAGTATTTTGAGAAGGAGCGTCGGGTAATGATTTCATTTCAGAGTGGTGACAGT
>NZ_JAHPIV010000359.1 GCF_019039105.1 Desertibacillus haloalkaliphilus
GAAAGGGGAGGGGAAAAAAGGAAAGGGAGGGAAAAGAAAGGAAGAGAGGGAGGGAAAAAGGAAAAGAAGAGAGGGGGAGGGGGAAGGAGAGGGAGGGAAAAAAGAAAAGGGGGAAAAGAGGGAAAAGGAGGGGGGGGGAGAAAGGAGAAGGGAGGAAGAGGGAGGGGGAAAAAGGAGAAAAAGAGGAGGAAGGGAGAAAGAGGAAAAGAGGGGAGGGAAGGGGGGGAGGAGGGGAAAGGGAGGAGAGGGGGGAGAAAGGGGAAAAAAGGGGAAGAAGGAGGAGGGAGGAGGAGAAGGAAAGGAGAGAGAAAAAAGAAGAGAAAAAAAGAGAGAAGGAGAGGGAGGGGGAGAGGGAGAGAGGGAAAGAGGAGAG
>NZ_JAHPIV010000360.1 GCF_019039105.1 Desertibacillus haloalkaliphilus
TCCCTTTTTCCCTCTTCTTCCCTTCCTCCTTCCCTCCTTTCCTCCTTCTCTTCCTCTTTCCCTTCCTCTTTCTCCTCCCCCTCCCCCCCCCCTCTTTTCCCCTTTCTTCCCCCTCCCCTTCCCTCCTTCCTTCCCCTTCCTTCCTCTTTCTTTCCCCCTCTTTTTTCCCCCCTCCTCCTCTCCTTTTCCCCCTCTCTCTCCCTCTCCTCCCTCCTTCCCCCCTCCCCCCCTTCTTTTCTCCTTCTTTCTCTTCTCCCTTTCCTCCTCCCTTTCCTTCCCTCCTTTTTTCCTTTTTTTCCCCTCTTCCTCCTCTCTCTTTCCCCCTCCTTTTTTTTTCTTCCCTCTCCTCTCCCTTTCTCTCCTCCCTTTTTTC
>NZ_JAHPIV010000361.1 GCF_019039105.1 Desertibacillus haloalkaliphilus
TTCTTTTCCTCCTCTCCCTCTTCCTTCCTCCTCTCTTCCCTTTTCTTCTCTTTTTTCCCTCTCTTTTTCCTCCTCTCTCTCCTTTTTTTTCTTCCTTCCTCCCCCCTCTCTTTTCTTTTCCCTCTTTTTCCTTCCTTCTCCTCCTTCTCCCTTTTCTTTCTTTCCTCTCTCCCCCCTTCTCTTCTCCTTCTTCTCCTCTTCTTTTCCTTTCCTCCTTCTCCTTTTCTTCTCCCCTCTTTTCTTCCTTCCCCTCCTCCCTCCCTCTTCTCTTTTTTCTTCTTTTTCCCTTTTCTCTCCTCTCCCCCTTTCTTTCTCTCTTCCCCCTCCTTTTCCCTCCTTTTTCTCCCCCTTCCCTCCTCTCCCTCCCTTCTTT
>NZ_JAHPIV010000362.1 GCF_019039105.1 Desertibacillus haloalkaliphilus
CAACAAAGAGAGCCACAATAAACGCACTCACAAAGCCCACAATAAAGAATGGAAGCATGTCTGTTGTTAAATATTCGGCATTTTTAACAAGTGTTAAGAGGCTTGCTCCCGCCATAATCGGCATGGCCATAATAAACGTAAAGTCAGCCGCCGCTCGGTGATTCAGTCCAAGAATAACACCACCTGCTATTGTAGAACCTGAACGCGAGAAGCCTGGCCATAGTGCTAAACATTGAAATAGCCCGATATACAGCGCTTGTCTGTACGTCATATTATCCACAGAGCTTGTTTCTGTTTTACGTTTATTGATCCAATCAGCGACAAGCATCAGCACAGCCCCTAAAATCAAACCGACAGCGACCGTTCTCACAT
>NZ_JAHPIV010000363.1 GCF_019039105.1 Desertibacillus haloalkaliphilus
TCTGTGTACCTGTAATCAATCCATCAATTTTCCATTCATCCGTTTTCACTTCTGTTCCAGCCACTGTTGCAACAGCATCAACAATAAGCAATACATCCAATTCGCGACAAGCAAGGCCTATTTCCTCTAAAGGCTGCATTCTTCCCGTAGATGTGTCGCCATGAACCATTGCTACCACTTTTGGACGTACCTTTTTAATCTCAGAGATTATCTCCTCTGGGTCAAACACACTTCCCCAGTCACAATAAATAGCATGAATTTCCGCCCCGCAGCGCTCTGCAATTTCAGTTAATAAACCGCCAAATCGTCCAAAAGAAGGGATGAGAACTTTATCTCCTTCTTCTAGGACACTGCAAAGCATTGCTTCAATCC
>NZ_JAHPIV010000364.1 GCF_019039105.1 Desertibacillus haloalkaliphilus
CTTCCCCTCTTCTTTTTTCTTCTTCCCCCCCTCCTCTTTCCCCTCCCTCCTTCTCTTTTCTTTCTCTTCTCCCTCCCTCTCCCTTTTCTTTTTTCTTTCCCCCCTCTTCTCCCCCCTCTCCTTTCTCTCCTCCTCCCCCTCTTTTTTCTTCCTTCTCCTCCTTTCCTTTTTCTCCTTCCTTTCTCCCCTCCCCCTTTTTCTCCCTCTCCCCTTCCTCTTTTTTTTCTTTTTTCCCTCCTCTTTTTTCCTTCCTTTTCTTTTCCCTTTCTCTTTCCTCTTCTTTCCTTTCCTCTTTCCCCCCTCTCTTTTCTTTCTTTTCTCCCTTCTTTTTTCTCCTTTCCTCCCCTTTCCTTCCTTTTCTTTTTTCTTCCT
>NZ_JAHPIV010000365.1 GCF_019039105.1 Desertibacillus haloalkaliphilus
AGGCAGAACCGGCCATTCCGGTTGCCCCGATAATTCCAATCTTCATGTGCATACTCCAGTCTGTTTTTTCAAGCCTTATAATAGTCGCTTTTATAAAAGTGGACAAATAAAAAGGGTCAAAAAAGATTTCGCTGTTAAAGTCGTCTCATTCATTTATAATAATTCTTAAATACCGCAGAAGGGTAGATGAGAAATATGGCAGAAAACCAGTTGGAAATCGGCAAGCTAGTTGCTGAAAATGATTTATATCACGAATTGCTGGGTGGTCGTTTCGGCATCGAAATTGAAGAGCATCGCGTTACGGAAGAGGGACGCTTGAGCCGTCGTGTGTATCCGGATACATTAGGTCCACGGGCCACGCACCCCTATTT
>NZ_JAHPIV010000366.1 GCF_019039105.1 Desertibacillus haloalkaliphilus
CTCTTGAACAATCGTTTCCATATCTATATACTTTTGCTTTTTGTCTTCCTCCATTTGTTTTCGTTCAGTTATGTCCCTAATTGTGCAGACAAAAATTTCATGACCTTCTACAGTCGTTTTCCCAACTTGTATATCCGCATGAAACCAACTTTTATCTTTACGTAAGGCAATAACTTCGAAAACACGTTCCCCTGCTTGCTTGATAAACGACATGTCAATTTGTTTTGACTTTGCTTCTTTTTCTACTGTATCAATAAGAAACAGACTCCCGATCTGATAATCAACAACTTCTTCATACGAATAACCGAACATGCTTTTAATAGCTTTATTCACTGATAATATTTTTCCATACGTATCAAAAGTAACAATAG
>NZ_JAHPIV010000367.1 GCF_019039105.1 Desertibacillus haloalkaliphilus
GTCTAGCTATTAGGGAACATTAATGAGTAGACCTGAAAATGAACAAAATATTGTCTTTAAATAACGACAAGAAAACTGTACTCTTTTGGCTGTACAGTTAACACCTTAGTTTTTTATAGAGGGAGTTTGCGAACCTCTTGTCTTTTTTCCACTATATATAATAGCACAAAAGTATTCTAGGTCGCTATTCTTTTCACTTTATTGCAAAATTGATAAAATAGATAACGCAGGTAAATTTATACATAATAGAAAAGAGGACTGATGATATGTCAACCTTTCAAGAAAATTTAGAAAAATATGCCGAACTTGCGGTAAAAGTCGGGGTAAATATTCAGCCAGGACAAACACTTGTCGTTAGAACTCCTTTAAAT
>NZ_JAHPIV010000368.1 GCF_019039105.1 Desertibacillus haloalkaliphilus
GAGCAGAAATACATAAGAGAAGCTTTTGACACAAATTGGATTGCACCACTTGGGCCGAATGTCGATGCATTTGAAAAAGAAATAGCTACTTATGTTGGAGTCAATGAAGCTGTCGCGTTAAGTTCAGGAACCGCAGCGATTCATTTGGCTCTTTCTTTATTAGAAGTAACAAAAGGAGACAAAGTATTTTGTTCAAGTCTTACTTTTGTGGCAAGTGCGAACCCCATTCTTTATCAAGGTGCTGAACCAGTCTTTATTGATTCTGAGCCAGATACATGGAATATGTCTCCGCAGGCATTAGAAAAAGCTTTCATAGATGCGGCACTTACAGGAGCTCTTCCTAAAGCTGTCATCGTTGTAAACTTATACGG
>NZ_JAHPIV010000369.1 GCF_019039105.1 Desertibacillus haloalkaliphilus
GGAGAAGAGAAAGAAAGAAGGGGGAAGGGAGGAAAGAAAGGGAGGAAGGGGAGGAAGAAGAAAAGAGAAGGGGGGAGGGGAAGAAGGGAGGGAAGGAAAAGGGGAAGGGGAGGGGAGAGAAGAAGGAGGGGAGAGGGGAAGGAAAGGAAGGAGGAAAAAGGGAAAAGGAGGGGGAGGAGAAGAAGGGGAGGGGGGGGGGGGAGGGGGGAGAAGAGAGGGAAAGAGGGAAGGGAGGAGAAAAAAAAGAAAAAAAGAAGGGAAAAAGAAAAAAGAGAAAGAAGGGAAAAGAAGAGGGGGGGGAAGAGGAAGGGAGGAGAAAGAAAGAGAGAGAGAGGGGGGAGAGAGAAAAAGAGGAGGAGAAGAGAGAAGGG
>NZ_JAHPIV010000370.1 GCF_019039105.1 Desertibacillus haloalkaliphilus
CCCTTTCTCTTTCTTCTTTTCTTCCTCCCCCCTCCCCTTCCTTCCCTTTTCTTCCCTTCTCCCCCCTCCTTTCTCCCCTCCCTCCCCTCTCTTTTTTCCCTCTTCCCTTCCCTCCTCTTCCCTCTCCCTTTCCCCTCCCCTTCCTTCCCCCCTCTTCTTTCCCCCCTCCCCCCCCTCTTCCTTTTCTCTTTCTCCCCCTTTTTCTTTTCTCCCTTCCTTCTCCCCCTTCCCTTCTTCTCCTTCCTCCCCCCTCTTTTTCTTCTTCTCTCCCTTCTCTTTTTTCTCCTCTTTTTTCCCTCCCCCCTCCCCTTTCTCTTTCTTTCTCCTCTCCCTCCCCTCTCCTTCTTTCTTTTCCCTCTTCTTTTTTTCCT
>NZ_JAHPIV010000371.1 GCF_019039105.1 Desertibacillus haloalkaliphilus
TCGTTGTGAAAAGTGATGATCAGAAATTGGAGCGGAAACGAAAAGTTGAACTTATGTTTAATGAACTTATTGAACAGGATGATCTCATTGTTACTACGTATACAGGAGAGATCGTGATTGTAAAAAAGGTGGATGTGAAAGATGACAGGTGGGAAAAGGAACGGACACTAAATACCATTCGAATATGGATGACACAGCTAACGAAAATTGATTCGACGATAAAAGTAGCAATTGGCAGTTATCATCCAACCTTTAAAAAGCTGTATCAATCGTTTATAGAAGCAAAAGAGACAATGGTCGTTGGCGAAAAATTAGCTCCTGAAAAAAAGGTGTTATTGTATGATGATCTTTCTATTTATGTGTTTATGAG
>NZ_JAHPIV010000372.1 GCF_019039105.1 Desertibacillus haloalkaliphilus
ACTTGGTGGAGGTTTGGTACCAACGATAGAACTGCTTTTATTTTTCCGAGCTGTATTAGGCATAGGTGTTGGACTTATGATGCCGATTTCAACATCCCTTGTAGCTGACTTTTTTGATGGTGAGGAGCGAACGGCTACGATGGGGCAAGTTAGTGCCGCAAATAATTTAGGTGGAGTCGTATTATTTATTATGTCTGGGGTGTTAGCTGCAATTAGCTGGAGAATGGCATTTAGTGTGTATATTTTAGTTCTAGTTGCTGCCATCATTGTGTTTTTCTATTTACCAAAAACAAAGGTTGATTATAGTCGGCAGGAAATAAAATTACAACCATTACCAAAACAGATTTACGTGTTTGGGGTTGCTATGTTT
>NZ_JAHPIV010000373.1 GCF_019039105.1 Desertibacillus haloalkaliphilus
CCGTTATCTTGCGTGTTTCAGTTGGATCAGCTACGGTTGCTGGTTTGACGACTGCTGGAATCGTTGCACCATTGGTTGCTAACCAAACGGCTGTTAACCCAGCCTTCGTGGTATTGGCTATCGGTGCCGGTTCATTGGCTGCTTCACACGTTAACGATGCCGGATTCTGGATGTTCAAGGAATTCTTTGATTTGGATGTCCCACAAACGTTGAAGATTTGGACAGTGCTTGAAACAATTATTTCAGTTGTTGGATTGATTGTTATCTTGATTTTGTCAGCATTGTTCTCATAAGATTTTACTTACTTCTGACGTCAATTCACAAAAAGCGCAAATGAACTGAACCCCAAAAATTGGAGTGAAGTTTAAGC
>NZ_JAHPIV010000374.1 GCF_019039105.1 Desertibacillus haloalkaliphilus
CGCCGGGGTGCCGGTCACGGCGTCCGACCTCGGAGCGGGCTGGAACGGCCTGCCGCCCACCGACGGCGTCCTGTTGGAGGGCGACGGCGTGCGCGCGGTGGCGCGCCCGTCCGGCACCGAGCCGAAGCTGAAGGTCTACCTGCAGGTCGCCCTGCCCCCCGAGCGGTCGGCGGACCTGGCCGCGGCCCGGGCCGAGGCTTCCGAGCGGATGGAGGAGCTGAAGGCCGCCATGGCCTCGGCCCTGGGGCTGTGACTCGGGTCGTCCTGCTCGCCGGGCCCTCGGGCGGCGGCAAGTCCCGGCTGGCGCGGCTGGTCGGGGGGCTCCCGTTGCGGCTGGACGATTTCTACCTCGACGCGGACGCCCCCGCGC
>NZ_JAHPIV010000375.1 GCF_019039105.1 Desertibacillus haloalkaliphilus
AAAGAAGAAAGAAGGAAGGAGGAGGGAGGGAAAAAGAGGAGAGGGAGAGAGGAAAGGGAAGAGGGGGAGAAGAGGAGAAGGAGGAGAGAGGGAGGGGAGGAGAAAAAGGAAAGGGGAAAGGGGGAGAGGGGAAAAGAAGAAGGGAAGGGAGAAGAGGAGAAAGAGAGAAGAAGGAAAGGGGGAGAGAAAGGGAAAGAGAAGAAAAGAGGGAAAGGAGGAAGGAAAGGGGAGAGAAGAGAGAGAGGGGGGAAAGGAAAGGGAGGAGGGGGAAGGGGGAGGAAAAAAAAGGAGAAAGGGAAAGGGAGGGGGGGGAGGAAAGGGGAAAGGAGGAGGGAGAGGGGAAAAAGGGGAGAGAAAGGAGGGGAGAAAA
>NZ_JAHPIV010000376.1 GCF_019039105.1 Desertibacillus haloalkaliphilus
CCCTTAAATATTACGCTAATCTTAACTAAGATAAAAGCAGCTAAATTTGTAAAAATTTAGCTGCTTTTTTTGTCAATTTATCGGTTGACAATTAAGAATGATCAACATTGGATATTAAAATATCTATCGATAGATAATAAATTAGGCGACTCTTACTTTATTTTCCCTTTTTAATGGTCTTAATGACTTGGTATAAACTTATTAAGAGTTGGAATAAAGTTAATAGGTTTAACACTTTATTTCTCGAAATTTTTTGCTTATTTATACTCATTCTTTAGCACCCTCTATACTTTGGATAAAATTAGAATTCTCGCGTAGATATAAGAAAGAAATTTAATTAAATTAGCCCCCCCGTAACATTGATAGATG
>NZ_JAHPIV010000377.1 GCF_019039105.1 Desertibacillus haloalkaliphilus
CTTTATCTTAGTGGGTACATTCATTGTATTTAACCTCTTTATTGGGGTCATCGTTAATAATGTAGAAAAAGCGAATGAAGAAGAAGAAGAGGAAAACAAAAATTCAGAGTTAAAAGAACTACGACAAGAGGTAGCAGAAATGAAAGCAATGATCCAAACATTAACAGAACGGAAATAAAAAAGGTTCTGTTAAGGAGCAGAAAACTAAAAAACATCCCAAGTAGCGCTATCCGTGCATTAATTAGCAGCCATATTAACGGAAAAAAGTATTGGTTTAGCCAATACTTTTTTCTAATCTTTATTAAACCCAGACAATCCGTTAGTTAAGGAAGTGGCTAGTAGCTATCCAAAATATAAATAATTCATATT
>NZ_JAHPIV010000378.1 GCF_019039105.1 Desertibacillus haloalkaliphilus
CCCTTCCTTTTTCCTCTTTTCCCCTCCTTCTTCCCTCTCCTTTCTTCTCCTTCTTCCCTCCTTCCCTCCCTCTTTTTTTCCTCCTTTCTTCCCCCCTCCTTCTCTCTCTCTCTCCTCCCCCTTCCTTCCTTCTCCCTTCCTTCCTCCTTTCTTCTCCTTCTTTCCTCTCTTCTTCTTCCCCTTCCTTTTTTTTCTTTCTCCCTCCTCTTTTCTCTTCCCCCTTTTCTCTCTTCCTCTTTTTCTCTCTCTTCTTTCCCTCCCCTTTTTCCTCTTCCTCCTTTCTCCCTTCCCCCCCTTCTTCTCTTCTCCTTCTTCCCTCCCTCTTTCTCTTCTCCCCCTCTTCCTCTTCCTCCTCCTCTTCTCTTTTCT
>NZ_JAHPIV010000379.1 GCF_019039105.1 Desertibacillus haloalkaliphilus
TCCTTCTTTCCCTCCTCCCCCCTTTCTTTTCCCCCCCTTCTCTTCCTCCTTCTCCCTCTCCCCTTTCCCCTTTCTTTCCCTTTCCTTTTCCCCCCTTCTTCTTTCTTTCCTTCTTTTCTCTCCCCTCTCCCCCTCCCCTTTTCTTCCTTCCCCCCTTCCCCCCCTCTCTTCTCCCTCCCTCCCTCCTTCCCCTCTTTCTTCTCTTCCCTTTTCTCCTTTCCCTTTCTTCCCCTTTTTTTCTCCCTCTCCCTTTCCTCCCTCCCCCTCCCTCTTTCCCTCTTCCCTTCCCTTTTCCCTCTCCTTTTCCTTCCCTCCCTCTTTCTCTTCTTTCCTTCCCCCTCCTTCCCTCCCTTTTTCCCTCCTCCCCCC
>NZ_JAHPIV010000380.1 GCF_019039105.1 Desertibacillus haloalkaliphilus
ATATAAATCTCACTAATTGAGGCATCTTTTGAAGAACAATCTGCAAGTTTCCCAGGTAGAGAACTAACTTCAAGAGCACTCTTTCGTCTTGTCAGTTCCCGCGCTTTCTTTGCAGCTTCTCTAGCTCTAGATGCCATTAAGCCCTTCTCTACAATTTTTCTAGCTACTTGTGGATGTTCAATAAGAAAACGTGAGAAATGTTCGCTAAACAATGAATCTGTAATCGTTCTTGCTTCACTATTTCCTAATTTCGTTTTCGTCTGTCCTTCAAATTGAGGATCTGGGATTTTAACAGAAATGATCGCTGTTAGCCCTTCACGAACATCATCACCAGTTAAGTTAGGGTCCGTTTCCTTAAAGAGACTATTC
>NZ_JAHPIV010000381.1 GCF_019039105.1 Desertibacillus haloalkaliphilus
ATCATGTTGCTTCATTTGAACCGTACCATAAGCAGTTTGGTTGAAAATTGGCAACCCATTAACATAAAGACGATAAATCAAGTGACGTCCCATATCATGACTTTCAAAAAAGTAGATATTATCCGGAATTTGGTGAATTCGAACAAGCCAATCATATCCTTTGGCCATGCGTTGATTAAATGTCTTACCCAAGTCAGCGACATCATAAGCATCATACTTCGCGACACCAGAAACGGTATCCACTGTCATTTGACGAGATACACCATCATTATAAGTCAGAACATTGCCATCACGATTTGCACTTGGCGTCGTCGTTCCCGCAAAGAGCGCTGACAGATAATTATTTGTCGCATTCGTTTCCATTAAGT
>NZ_JAHPIV010000382.1 GCF_019039105.1 Desertibacillus haloalkaliphilus
GGTGACTGCTTATCAATAAACATGTGAAAATCCTCTCGTGTTTAGCGTAGTGAACCAGCTTCTCGATCAATAAAAATCGTCACATCTTCATGAAGTTTCAGAGCAGATGCAGGGAAGTCTGGGTGAATCTCTGTTTGTTCTAAATATTGTATCACGTCCGCTTTTGATTTTCCTGATGCGAGAAGGAGAATTTTTTTACTTGAAAGAATGCTTGCAATTCCCATTGTAATGGCATGTGTAGGTACCTCATCTATAGAAGAAAAGTACCTTGCATTGGCTTGGCGAGTGTGTTCATCTAATTGGACGACATGCGTCTTTGAGTCAAAAGGAGTACCTGGTTCATTAAACCCGATATGTCCATTTTGTCC
>NZ_JAHPIV010000383.1 GCF_019039105.1 Desertibacillus haloalkaliphilus
GCGTGATGTCGATGTTCAACCAGCAGCATTTTCAACATTTGAAACGCCGCAATTGTCACCGAGTGAATCGAATAATCTAAATATGTTGTTAGATATTCCTCTTCAGGTAACAGTTGAGCTAGGTAGAACGAAACGCTCAATCAAGGAAATTCTTGAGTTTACACAAGGATCCATTATCGAACTTGATAAATTAGCAGGGGAACCAGTAGATATTCTTGTTAATCAAAAATTAATTGCTAAAGGTGAAGTCGTTGTAATTGATGAAAATTTCGGAGTAAGAGTTACTGATATTGTAAGTCAAGAAGATCGAATTCGAAATTTAAAATAGGGGAAGCGGAATGATCTATGTCAGCAAAAGTGTTAATTGT
>NZ_JAHPIV010000384.1 GCF_019039105.1 Desertibacillus haloalkaliphilus
CTCTCTCCTCCTTTCCCCCTCTCTCCTTCCTTCTCCTCCCTTTCCTCTTCCCCCTCCTCTTCCTCTTCTTTCTTCTTTCCTTCCCCCCCTCCCTCCCTTCCTCCCTTCTTTTCCCCCCTCTTTTCCCTTCCCTCTCTTTTCTTCTCCCCCCCTCTCCTCTTCTTCTTTTTCTTTTTCTCCCCCCCTTTCTTCTTTCTTTCTTCCTTCTTTTCCCTTTCTCTCTCCTCCCCCTCTTCTCCTTCCTCCCCTTCTTCCCTCTCCTCCCCCTCCCTTCCTCTCTTTTCTCTCCCCCTTTCTTTCTCCCTCTTTTTTTCTTCCTTTCCTTTCCTCCTTCTCTTCTTTCTTTTTCCCTTTCTCTCCCCTCTTTT
>NZ_JAHPIV010000385.1 GCF_019039105.1 Desertibacillus haloalkaliphilus
TTCCTGGGAAGAAAAGTTTATTTATTTGTATATTAGCTGTCCTGATGATTCCTGGTCAGGTTACAATGATCCTGAATTATTTGATTTTGAATCATTTAGGGTGGTTGAATACGTATCATGGCTTAATTATCCCAGCAATGGTGAACGCAACATTCATTTTTATGATGCGTCAGTTCTTCCTTAACTTCCCGAAAGAGTTGGAAGAAGCAGCAGCTTTAGATGGGCTCTCGCGGTTTGGGACATTTTTCAGAATTGTTCTCCCTATGGCCAAGCCCGCATTGGCTGCGCAAGCAATTTTTGTCTTCATGGCATCATGGAATGACTTTATGCGACCGTTAATCATTATGTCGGATGCTGCAATGTATACG
>NZ_JAHPIV010000386.1 GCF_019039105.1 Desertibacillus haloalkaliphilus
TGCTATAATAGCGTGACATGTGAGTGGTGCAGTATTCTAGTCAGTTCTCCATTCTTGAAGGCGGGGCTAAAAATCCGCCAAAGGGCACATCGATGAAGCTCCTTGTCTGGGCTTGAGGCGCCCAGCCTTGGGTCTTGACTGGGAGAAAAGGTAGTAGGGCGATCCGCAAAGGCATGTGGGCGTTGACCCTCCTACTGTGGAGGCCTTTTGCTCGGTCCATACACGAGTATGATACTAGGGCAAAGGGTATGAACCTGCAACGGCAAGCTAGGGAGCTTGTCTGCAGCGTAGCCTGCCTTGAGTGGAGGTAGAGGGGATTATGGAAATGAGGACAAAACGTGTCGGCCAACAGGTTTTGACCTTTACCC
>NZ_JAHPIV010000387.1 GCF_019039105.1 Desertibacillus haloalkaliphilus
CTTCAGCTGAAGCTGATCGAAAATTTTTCGTAAAGCGCAAAGCTTGAACTTCCTTTTTAATCTTATCTTCTAGTTCTGAGTTCGCCAAATCAATAATTTTCTTTGTCATACCATCACCACTTTTAATCTTATATGAATAATGTTCCCTATTTTAAGCAGTAAAACACAAAAAAATACTTGTTTTAGGGGGCCGCGTGGGCTCTCACTGATAATATATCATTGAAGCGCCTTAATTGGTTCTCCCTCCGAAGCCAGCACTTCCCAACTTTCACCATGATTAATCGTTCTATATATGTTTTGTTGGCTTGTACCAACAATAATCTCACTCTCAAAAACCGGGTGAACACTTATATAGGTAACTGCATCTT
>NZ_JAHPIV010000388.1 GCF_019039105.1 Desertibacillus haloalkaliphilus
GGGTAGATATGAATTTGGCTTTCACTTCTGCCAAATTTGTCCAGCGAGCGTGGGGGTCTTTTTAGCGGCTAATTAGTGTGAGATCTAGTAAAAAATTCCTTAGGCACCTGTCAGCGTTTTGCTGACAATGCGCACTTACACGTCATTTAAAAATGGACGTGAGTACTTGCCTGAATTTCGCCAGAATGCGCACTTACACACAACATATAAATATGTTGTGCGCCGTGCTTAAATTTTGTATCAGAAGTTGCTACCGCAACAACCTAACTAACCGCCCTTCGGTTGGTAGAAACACAAAAAGGTTTAGTGAATATTCACTAAACCTTTTTGTGTTGTGTAAGAGTAACTTATAAGTATAGATGAAATC
>NZ_JAHPIV010000389.1 GCF_019039105.1 Desertibacillus haloalkaliphilus
CTTTTACCCCCTAATATTACGCCTTTTAATTGCGAATTCAACGTTTTAAGCTTCAACACTTTTGTCCCAAATGTGCAATCAGATTTAGAATTGCCGTAAAACCGCGGTTTTAAACATTCCACTTCGGAATAGTTTTATATTTATATCCATAATTTGATATTTTAGATGTTATAAAAAATAGCATAATCCTAGGCGTACCAACGCCTATTCCCGCTTTTTAAAGGAAAAAACCGCGGTATTCCATATCGGAAACCGCGGTTTTACTTTGTATAATTATTAACTATTTCTCTGAAGCAGCCTTTTCTGGCAAGACCAAATTCAAGAAAATCCCCAAAACAGTGGCGATGGCAACACCCGAGAATTGGAT
>NZ_JAHPIV010000390.1 GCF_019039105.1 Desertibacillus haloalkaliphilus
GTCGACAACCGCGCAATCGGTGGAAGAAGCTCAAAAACATTCATTGAAGAAGGACGGCTTGATAAAATATTGGCTGACATTCAGCCTGGGGACTGGCTGTTTACACAAATGGGGCACAATGATGCTTCAACGGAGAAGCCCGAACGGCATACAGATCCTTTCACAACGTATAAAAGCTATTTGTCTCAATATATTCACGGAGCAAGAGCGAAAGGAGCTACACCGCTTTTATTAACCCCTGTCGGCCGCTTTCATGAAAAAGACGGAGAATATATCAATGATTTCCCTGATTACTGTGCCGCGATGAAAGAACTAGCCGATGAAGAAGAAGTTCTTCTCGTTGATTTAAATACAGTTAGTCTCCAGT
>NZ_JAHPIV010000391.1 GCF_019039105.1 Desertibacillus haloalkaliphilus
ATCCTTTTTCCCTTTCCTCTCCTTACTTTTTCCCTCACTCTCCCTCTCTTCTTTCCCTTATTCCCTACCCCTCCCTTTCCTTTTCTCCCCCTCACTTTTCCTCCTCTCTCCCCTCCCTCCCTCCTTCTCCCTCCTTCTTTCTTTTCCCCTCTCTCTCCTTTTCTTTTTTTCTTTTCTCCTCTTCTTTTCATTTCCCTTCCCCCCTCCCTTTTCTTCCTCTTTTTCTTTTCCCCCCTTTTCTTTCCTCTTCCCCTTCTTCCTTCCTCTTCCTTTCCTCTCTCTCTCTCCTTTTCCTCCCCTCCCCTTCCTTTCTTCTCTTCCCCCTCCCCTTTCCCTCTCCCCCCTCTTTTTCCTTTCTTCTCCCTTT
>NZ_JAHPIV010000392.1 GCF_019039105.1 Desertibacillus haloalkaliphilus
GCGTTACATGATCCATTCCCTCTTTACCAAGACCAATAAATGCAATTTTCTTTTTCCCTAATTGGATTAAGTGGTTGACTACATCGTAGCCTGCATAAGTATCATCTACAGTAACAGCAAATGTGTTCGTAATTGGTGCATATTGACCACATTGAACGAAAGGAACATTCTCCGTTAGGTCTAGCAACTCTTCTTCGCTAAGTAACATATTCAGTATAATAACACCAGCTAATTGCTCTTTCTTTAGGAATCCCCACGGATGTGAGTTATGACTTTGATCAACACTATATTTAATTACAACCTCATAACCTAATTGTTTTGCTTGTTCTTGTACGCCTGCTATCACTTCGTCAATAACTGCAGAAG
>NZ_JAHPIV010000393.1 GCF_019039105.1 Desertibacillus haloalkaliphilus
GTACAAGAAATGGGTATCCAGTCACCTTTATCAGAAAGTGCAGGACGACGAAAGGCTGATACAGAATCTCCTTTATGGAAAAGGGAACTACCCCAAAATGCTTGGCTATGCCACTGGATTTTATATCGTGAAAAAGTATTTCGATGAGCACCGAATCAGCGAGGAGTCTATGATTGCGGAGCCTGCGGAAACGTTTTTAAAGGCGATAGAATCGTAAAGACAAACATTCACAAAAAAAGTGACATATTACAATTTTACTAAATACTTCTTGATTTCGTCATGCTGATGTAATAATATACAAATATAAATTTTGATAATTCTTTTTATTCTAAAAAGACGGAATTTTCCGATTCGGTTCATTTGATC
>NZ_JAHPIV010000394.1 GCF_019039105.1 Desertibacillus haloalkaliphilus
TCCCTCTAAAATAGCGATCGTATCCCCTCTTTGAAATTCTTCGCCATCTGAAACCAACACTTGAACTGAGATCGTAGAATCTAACATGCCATATCCCCATGTCAGTAAATCGCAACCAGCCATTACCCCATTCCCCTTAGCTACAATTTTCGCTTTCCCAATTGCACTAGTTGAAATGGCCGATTCACTCGTAACATCACTTTCACCAAGGTCTTCTATAAAAAAATGCTCTAATTGTTTTTTTACTAATAACTTGTTCATTCTCTCTCCCCCTAGATATTTTCGAGTACAAGGTGTCGTTTTTCTTTTTGTGTGATTTGCGCACCTTTTTCTTTCGATAATGCAACGTACGTACTTGACCAAAGG
>NZ_JAHPIV010000395.1 GCF_019039105.1 Desertibacillus haloalkaliphilus
GATTTGTACCTCAAATGTAATCCGTCTGTTTTTGTTTATTTAAATGAATATGTCCAAAATCGCTCTGTTTGTAACCATTCAAGAGCCACTTTATCACCGCTTTCCCATTTTGGTTCAAGCTCTTTGAGCATCCATTCTGTTTGTGAAAGATGTGCTCGCATTGCTGCTTTCTTTTGTTCGGCAAATGGGGTAATGTCGTTTACGATATCAGCAGGACCAATTTCTTGTTCATGGCCATTGGAGAAGGCGACACAATGGACGGTAGGTCGCTCACTTTCTTCCATCCGTTTGACAGCTTCGATGACTGCGTGGGCCGTAGCTTCGTGGTCGGGATGAACGGAGTAGCCAGGATAAAAGGTAATAACT
>NZ_JAHPIV010000396.1 GCF_019039105.1 Desertibacillus haloalkaliphilus
GGAAGGGAGAAAAGAGGGGGGGAAAAGAAAAAAGGAAAAAAAGGGAAGGGAGGAGGAGGAGAAAAGGAAAGAAAGGGAGGAAAGAAAAAAAAAGAAGGGGAAAAAAAGGGGGGGAAGGGGGGGGAAGGAGGGGGGAGGAAGGAAGAGAAGGAGAAAAAAGAAAAAGGGGGGAAGAGGAAGAGGGAGAGGGAGGGGAAAGAAAAAGAAAGAGGGGGGGAAAGGAAGAGGAGAAGAAGAGAGGAAAGGAGAGGAGAAAGGAAAGGGGAAAGAGGAAGAGAAAAGAGAAAGGGGGAGGGGAGAGGAGGAGGAAGGGGGGGGAAGGAGAGGGGAAGGGGAGGGAGGGAAAGGGAAAGGGAGGGGGGGAGG
>NZ_JAHPIV010000397.1 GCF_019039105.1 Desertibacillus haloalkaliphilus
CCTTCCATCGCGACGACCAGCCCGACGAGGTTCGAGCCGCGGCCCAGAGCGCCGCACCGGTGGTGGTGGCGGAGGACGACCAGGGCGGCTGGCACCTCCTGCTCGACGGGGAGCAGCTCGACGCCTGCGACGGCGAGGTCGACCGCCTCGTCGAGTCCGTCGAGCGGGCGCTGGCCGACCAGGAGCTGCGGTGGCCCGACCGCGCCGCGCCGGCCTAGGACGTGCGCTCGAGCTCGAGACGGATGTCCCAGGTCTCGATGTGCAGCCGCTCCGGCGCAGCGGCGCCGATCTCGGCCAGGAGGGCGTAGAACTCGTCGGCCGCCTGCGAGGCGTTCGGCAGGTCGCCGAAGAACATCGACTCGCTGT
>NZ_JAHPIV010000398.1 GCF_019039105.1 Desertibacillus haloalkaliphilus
GTCCTCCGCTACTCTCCTTCTTTATTTACTAGAATAATAATCTTCAATACCTTTGTAGATCGCATTTGCAGCTTTTTCATTGAAATTAGAACGCTTCATGATGGAGGCATCATTGCTATTTGTAATAAATCCAAGTTCAACTAAAACACTAGGCATATTTGTTTCACGAAGTACAGCGAAGTTCGCTGTTTTTACTCCGCGATCACGTGTGCCTAATTCTGCTACTAGACGCTTATTAATCATTTCTGCAAGTTTTCTACTATCACTGCTTGATGAAGAAGATGAAGCAATCCATGTTTCTGTTCCATGACCACCTGAAGGCCCTGAGTTAACATGAATACTTACAAAAATATCAGCTTTTGCAT
>NZ_JAHPIV010000399.1 GCF_019039105.1 Desertibacillus haloalkaliphilus
GTGTTGTTGTGGTTGATGCTAAGATTACGAAGGAGCGTCCAATTCCTGTTGAAGGATTGAAGCTTGATCCAGCCCTAGCATCTGAAGAAGAAATTAAGACTTTCAAGGAGCGTTATGACGCACAAGAACTTGTGCCATTCCGTAAGTTCCTTGAAGAAGAAGGACTTAAGTCACAAGTTGTTAAGGTTAACGACGAAGACACGAAGTACAACTTCTAATTTAAGATAGTATCGAAGCAGCTACAATTATGTGGCTGCTTCTTTTTTGCGTTATGGGGCAAATTGCCAAAATAGCTAAGTCAACTCGATTTCGATTTGTTATAGTAAGTATGGGGGTTATTATGCGTACTTTTTATAACATTGCAG
>NZ_JAHPIV010000400.1 GCF_019039105.1 Desertibacillus haloalkaliphilus
TTTTCCTTCTCTCTTTCTTTCCTTCTTCCCTCCCCCCTTTCCCTCCTTTCTTTTCTTCTCCTTTTTCCCTCCCCTCTCCCCTCTTCCCCTCTCCCCTCCCTCCCCTCTTCTTCCTCTTCCTTTTCTCCTCCCCCTCTCCCCTTTTTCTTTTTCCCCCTCCCCTCTCTTTCCCTCCCCCCTCCCCTCCTCTTCCTTTTTTTCCCCTTTCTTCTCCCCTTTCCCCTCTCCCCTCTTCTCCCTTTTCTTTCCCTTTTTTTTTTTCTTTTTTTTTTCCTCCCTCCTCTTCTTTCCTTTTCTCCTTTTTTTTCTCTTCTTTCTCTTCTCCCCCTCTTCCTCTTCCTCCTCCTCTTCCCTTTTCCCTCTC
>NZ_JAHPIV010000401.1 GCF_019039105.1 Desertibacillus haloalkaliphilus
TCCCTTTCCCTTTCCCCTTCTTTCCCCTCTTTCCTTCCTCTTCCCCCTTCTTTCTCCTTTCCCCTCCCCCTTCTCCTCCTTCCCTTCCCTCTCTCCCTTTCTTCCTCCCTTTTCTTTTCCCCCTCCTCCCTTCCCCCCCCTTTCTCTTCCCTTTTCTTTCCTTTCCTCCTCTTCCTCCTTTTCTTCCTTTCTCTTTCTCTTTTCTTTTCTTCCCTCCTCCTCCCTTTCTTCCTTTCCTCCTTTCCTCCCCTTTTCCTCTCCCCTTCCCTTTCTTCCCTCCCCCTTTTCTCCCCTTCTTTCTTTCCCCCTTTCTCTCTTTTTCCCCTCCTTCCCCCTCTCCCCCTCTTCCCCCCCTCCTCTCCTT
>NZ_JAHPIV010000402.1 GCF_019039105.1 Desertibacillus haloalkaliphilus
TTCTTCTTCCCCCCTTTCTTTTAAAACTTTTTTATTATATTCAATCTTTTTCTTTTCCTTTTCATAATAACCAATCTTTACATTTCTTCCATAATTAATTTTACCTTCTATCTTATCTACTTCCTTTTTTCTTTCCTTCCTCCCTTTTTCTTTTCCCCTCCCCTTCTTCCCCCTTCTCTCTCCTCTTTCTCCCCTCTTCCTCCTCCTCTTCCTCTTCTCCCCTCCCTGTTTTTTTTTTTCTTCGCCGCCCGCCCGGTCCTTGCTTTTCCGCCCGTCCTTTCCGCTTTGCCGTTCCCTCTCCCCTGCGCCTGCCGCTGCTTTTTGGTCGCCTGCCGGTCGCTCCCTCCCCTCCCTTTTCTCCTTT
>NZ_JAHPIV010000403.1 GCF_019039105.1 Desertibacillus haloalkaliphilus
GTAAGACCTAATCGAATGGTCACACCCTTTTTTATTGCTTCAGCGTATAAAATATTGTGTAACTCTTTTCTCGATATTCCACAATTTATTTTATGCTTTCCAGCTTGTTGAGCTGGGAGTTCATGAAAAGCATGCCCTTGGGGACTACACATTTGTAATCGTTCATAAGACTTTCCACGAGCTATCACCTCATCAAGTACCCCAATATCATCTAAAACACGAACAGCATTCGATTGTAAAATAACACCAACACCATAAACATCATATTCTTTTTGAATTTCAACAATTTCTGTCTTGATGCCAACATTCTCTAAAGCAATAGCTGTTGATAACCCTCCAATGCCCCCTCCAACGATTAAAACC
>NZ_JAHPIV010000404.1 GCF_019039105.1 Desertibacillus haloalkaliphilus
TAATTGCCTCGTGTCCTTTTTCTTTTGCTAGCTCTAAAAAAAATTGAATTGTGTTCGAATCCATTTTCTCTAACAAAATGTCAGAACCCTTATGTACAGCATAAGCACCATTATAGCCAATAAAAGAGTCAATGTTTAATTCTTCACCAATTTCTTTAATCTCATGTAATGGTCGTCCGGTCGCAAGAAATACTTCTAACCCTTTTTCCTGTACCTGACTCACTGCTTCTTTCGTCGATTGTTCAATTGAATCATCTGGTTTTAAGATTGTCCCATCAATATCTAGAAACAAAATTTTATGTTTTGACATGTACTCTCTCCTTTATGTTTTCTGAATTATCATTAGCGCTAACACCTATTAGT
>NZ_JAHPIV010000405.1 GCF_019039105.1 Desertibacillus haloalkaliphilus
TTCCTATACTGTTTTTCATCAAATTCCTCAAAAGTTTCTAATTTCAAAAAATATTCGATAAAAAAAAGCCCAAACACTGTAAAATCAATTTGGGGCTCGCGTAGTAATCTAAAATCCCATGATTCTAGTCTGCCTTCTTATAATCTGCAGTCTGATCATTATGATCAAAAATATTTTCTTTATCATTAGATTCTGGATCATCTTTTTCATTTTTCTTTTAAAATACTCTCATTATATCACTTACTAAATAATATAGTTTACTAATGCTTACACAAATTAACACAGGATATTTTCAAAATTTTTAATGCTCTTATACTAAAAAATGGAGTATTTTTATTCAGTCGTAAAATGAAAGTATAGAAG
>NZ_JAHPIV010000406.1 GCF_019039105.1 Desertibacillus haloalkaliphilus
GTAGTAAGGGGGTATCCCCAAAGGGTGTGTTATTGACCTTTTGGGATACCTGTTTTTCCGTTACTGTTTGTATTGTGGTTCTTCTTGTTCAATTTGCTGCAACCTTGGTTCTAGTCCATCAACAACCTGTTGGGTTTGCTGGGCGGCTTGTTGAAATAGTTGTTTTGCTTGTTCATTTTCTGTATCAAGAGCGAATGTTTCTAAGCTTGCTTGTGCACTTTTTAATCCTGCTATTGTTTGTTTAAATTTTGCTGCGACAGTCACGGTGACGTCCTCCTCTAATGTTGTATTGTTAGATTAAGTAAAATGCTTGTATCTATGAGATACAATTTTTGTCAACTTTAAAATGTTATTGTTTGTATT
>NZ_JAHPIV010000407.1 GCF_019039105.1 Desertibacillus haloalkaliphilus
TCCCCCTCCTCTTTCTCCCTTCCTCTCCTTTCTCCTTCTCCCTTTTCCCTTTTTTTTCCTTTCCCCTTCTCCTCTCCCCCCCCCTCCCCTTTCTTTTTTCCCCCCTCTCTCTCCCCTTTCCCCTTCTTTTCCCCCCCCTCCTCTTCCTTTCCCCTCTCCCCCCTCTTTTTCTCCCCTTCCCCCCCCTTTTTCTCCCCTTTTCCCCTTTCCTTTTCCCTTCCTTTTCCTTCCTTCCTCCCCCCTTCTCTCTCTCTTTCTTTCTCCCCCCCTTTCTCTCCCCTCTCTCCCCTTTTTCCTCCTTCCCTCTCTCCCTCCCCTCTTTTCCTCCTCCCCTCTCCTTTTTTTCCTCCCTTCCCCTTCTTT
>NZ_JAHPIV010000408.1 GCF_019039105.1 Desertibacillus haloalkaliphilus
TTCTAGAATTACCTTAAAAACCGGATTTTTACCTTCAGTTTTTAATTTCACTTTTTTTATTTTTGCTAACATCGTAATCCGTCCTTTCATGACTATTTACCTAATTATACCATTCAATAAGGTGAACAAAAGAATAATAATATTAATTTACTGAAACTGAATACGTCCAAAAGAGTATGACCATCTCTTCCATGTTTTTTACCAGCAGACACCAGGAAATTACCACTTGCTGTCAACGTGTTTACCAAAACGTCAACGGTTTTGAAGTGAAAAAGCCTAATCCTCCTTATCTTTACCGAGGAATTAGGCTTTGGTCTTCCGCAATTGAGCTATTGTGAAATATCATTTTCTATGGTTGTACTT
>NZ_JAHPIV010000409.1 GCF_019039105.1 Desertibacillus haloalkaliphilus
TGCAGCATTTGGTGGTTATAAAGCATCTGGTGTCGGACGCGAAAACCATAAAATGATGCTCTCACATTACCAACAAACAAAAAACATGCTAGTAAGCTACAGCCCAGACGCATTAGGATTTTTTTAGATTAAAGTAAAAAAGGCGATTTTTCCTTTTTTACTTTAATCTAAGCGATGTGCGGAGCCGCCGTTATCTTTTAAGCCTTTTGAGCGATCTTCTCAAAAGGCGCACGGCGTGGGGAGCCATCGCAACCTTGTTCGCTCTCTTTTTATTCAAAGGCGATCTTCCTTTTTTACTTAAATTTTAGCAATACGCGGAGCAGCCGTTATCTTTTAAGCCTTTTGAGCGATCTTCTCAAAAGG
>NZ_JAHPIV010000410.1 GCF_019039105.1 Desertibacillus haloalkaliphilus
AAAAAAGGAGGAGGAGGGAGAAAAAAGGGGAAAAAAAAGAAGGAGGGGGGGAAAAAAGAGAGGGGGGGGAAGGGAGGGGGGGAAAAGGAAAGGGAAAGGAGGAAAAGAGGAAGGAGGAGAAGAGAGGAAGAGAAAGGAAGGAGGAAGGAAGGAGAGGGGAAGAAGGAAAGAAGAAAGGAGAAGGGAGGGAGGGGAGGGGAGAAAAAGAGAGGGGGAGAGGAAAGGGGGAAAAGAAAGGGGAGAAAGGGGGGAGAGAAGGGAAGAAGGGGAAGGAGGAGGGGAAGGAAGAAAAAAGGGAAGAAGGGGGGGAAAAGGAAGGAAAAGGAGAGGGAAAAAAGGAAGGAGGGAAAAGAAGAGAAAGGG
>NZ_JAHPIV010000411.1 GCF_019039105.1 Desertibacillus haloalkaliphilus
GTTACAATCCGTAAAGAATCATCCCCGCCACGAACGAGTTCAAAGCGTAATTTCCTAGAAATCTTCTTCTCTTCACCATGCTCGTACAATGTCACCATTTCGTCAACATCAGCATGAATTTCTCCAATTTCATCTTCATAGACTGCTTGTACATCAAAATGATCCAACTCTTTTGTCGAGCGCTCTCCATGTAAATCGCTCGAATAACGCCTTAAAGAGTGATAGAAACTATTATTTGTAATTAAATAAGGTTCTAACTTGTTAAAATCACCAGTATTAACTGACTCAATCATGTGTTCCTTGTATGAAAGTAAGAAATCAGCAACCTCATCTGCTCGTTCGCCTTCTAGTAATATTAATTC
>NZ_JAHPIV010000412.1 GCF_019039105.1 Desertibacillus haloalkaliphilus
GGTAAATTTCGTGGCAACTGATGGTAAAAAACACGGCACAGCTGGTACATTCTTGTGTCTGTAATCAGCATGAACATGTAAAAGCGATGAAAAGCTTCCTTATATAAAAATCTTCTTTGTTTTTTTAAGAATTAGTCTATAAATAGAAACTGTGGTAAATGTATAGTAGCGGAAAAAATTGTTGTTATTCGTGTCGAACTATGATAGATTATTAAATCTAGCCGCAAAAATTAATTTCAAATTAACCATTGCGCAGAATTGTTTATTGTGATAAATTATTACTTGTCGCTACGAATGATTGATTTGTTCGTAACGAGTTGAGAAAATAACTTTCAAAAAGTTATTGCGCAGAACAAAAAGAT
>NZ_JAHPIV010000413.1 GCF_019039105.1 Desertibacillus haloalkaliphilus
CTTCACAACAATTCGCTTGCGGAAGATGTAGAAGCTCCAAATTTGATAGGCCAACACAATTGGCAAAGCCGTGAAGGCAATCATCGTCATCCACTTCAATGTGTATGGCGTTGACGTTGCATTCTTCAACAACAATGACATGGCTGGGTTACCCCCAACAATGACACGTGGGAACAACCCCGTGAATAGCAACAACACGACTGAAATAATTGTGAGTCCCAAAGCAATAAATGACCATACGTTTGAGCGCTTCAAGCCTGTTACCCAAGCGATGACCGTCAACAACACGATGACTGCTAGGAATGCCAATGTAATAAGGGGCTTCTTAGCAAAGAAATCAGTGAAAATGAACAACGTTACTG
>NZ_JAHPIV010000414.1 GCF_019039105.1 Desertibacillus haloalkaliphilus
TGACAAAGGTGCCAGCATATAGTGCGGCAAAGGCAGGTATTGATAATTTCACACAATGGTTAGCGGTACATATGGCTGAAGTTGGGATTAGAGTCAATTCAATTGCACCTGGATTTTTCCTTACACAACAAAATAAAAGATTGTTGACGAATGAAGATGGCTCCTTAACAGAGCGCTCTCACAAAATATTAGCTCATACTCCGATGCAAAGGTTTGGAACACCTGAAGATTTACTTGGCACATTAATTTGGTTGTCAGATGAAAATATGTCAGGATTTATTACAGGGATTACTGTCCCGGTTGATGGAGGATTTTTATCCTATGCAGGAGTGTAATACAACATCTAAGCGAGAGAATAGATG
>NZ_JAHPIV010000415.1 GCF_019039105.1 Desertibacillus haloalkaliphilus
GTTGATCTCTTTGTTAAGTTCGCCAATGTATGTTTTGAACGCTATAAACATGATGTGAAATATTGGCTGACCTTTAATGAAATAGATAGTATTCACCGCCACTCTTTTATTACAGCAGGAATTATTCCTGATCGCTGTCCAGAAGGGAAAGAGGAAGAGACGGTTTATCAAGCACTCCATCATCAATTCATTGCCTCTGCACTCGTAACAGCAGATTGTCATCGCATCATACCAGGCAGTCAAGTAGGGTGTATGCTGACAAAATTAACAACGTATCCGCACACTTGTCATCCGAATGATGTGGAGCGGGCATTGAAACAAAACTTAGAAAACTATTTCTATGCAGATGTTCAGGTATTTGG
>NZ_JAHPIV010000416.1 GCF_019039105.1 Desertibacillus haloalkaliphilus
GGCTGGTAGTTATGATCGTTCAAGAAGTGATTCATTCTCCCCCCTTTTGTCAATCATACAACCAGCCATGTCAAATGATTTTTACTTTTCATGATCAAACGATTCATGCAGCTTTCCATCAGCCTTTCATTACCATTCATAAAAACCTAACTAAGAATGAGACTTATTATGATATTAATTTAATATCTTTCCCTGTATCATTATGTTCAAACTCCGGAATAATTTCTGTGATCATTTCATCTTTAAAAACTTGTATTAGCTGGTTTTTCTTTTGTTTGGCTATCTTTAATTGGCTAAAATTAGTAAAGAAAATATAAGATTGATTCTTACATTCCTGACCATTTTTAATGGTTGGGTTATGC
>NZ_JAHPIV010000417.1 GCF_019039105.1 Desertibacillus haloalkaliphilus
CCTTCTTTTTCCTCTCTCCCCTTTTCTTTCCCCTTCCCTCTTCCCCCCCCTTTTTCTTTCTTTTTCCCCCTTCCCTCTCCCCTCTCCCTTCCTCCTTTTTTCCCCTCTTCTTTTTTCTCTTCCTCCCTTCTTCTCTTTTTTCCCTCTTCCCCTCCTTTTCTCTTCTTTTTTTTTTCCCTCTCTTCCTTTCTTCCTCCCCTTCTCTCTCTCCCCCTCCTTCCCTTTCCCTCTCCCTCTTTTTCCTTTTTTCCCTCCTCTCTTCTCCCCCTCTCCCCCTCTTTCTCCTTTCCCCCTCCTTTTCCTTTTTCCCTCTCTTTTTTCTTCTCCTTCCCCTTCCCCCCCTCTCTTTCTCTTCTCCCCCT
>NZ_JAHPIV010000418.1 GCF_019039105.1 Desertibacillus haloalkaliphilus
CCTTCCCCCCCTTCTCTCCCTCCCCCCCCCTTTCTTTTCCCTCCTTTTCTCCTTTCCCTCCCTCCTCTCCTCCCTCTTTTTCTTTCCCCTCCTTTTTTCCCCCTCCTCTCTTTCTCCTTTCTTTCCCTTCTTCCTCTCTTCTTTCTTCCCCCTTTTCCCTCCCCTTCCCTCCTCTCCCCTTCCCTTTCTCTTTTCCCCCCCTTTTTCCCCCTTTCTTCCCCCCCCTCTCTTCTCCTTTCCCTTCTTCCCCCTTCCCCTCTTTTTTTTCCCCTTCTCTTCCCTTTTTTCCCCTCCCCCTCTTCTTCTTTTTTTTTTTTCCTCCCCTCCTCTCCCCCCTCCCCCCCTCTTTTTCCCCCCCTCT
>NZ_JAHPIV010000419.1 GCF_019039105.1 Desertibacillus haloalkaliphilus
ACGTATGGAAGGCAAGCCAGTTGTCATTCGTACATTAGATATTGGTGGAGATAAAGAACTACCATACTTAGATCTTCCAAAAGAGATGAATCCATTTTTAGGTTTCCGTGCCATTCGTCTTTGTTTAGAAGAAAAAGAAATCTTCAGTACTCAATTGCGTGCTCTTCTTAGAGCAAGTGCCTTTGGTAATTTGAAAATCATGTTCCCGATGATTGCTACACTAGATGAATTCCGTCAAGCAAAAGCAATGCTTCTTGAAGAAAAGGAGAAATTAGTTGCGAATGGAGTTGCTGTTTCAGATTCAATCGAAATTGGTATGATGGTTGAAATTCCTTCAACGGCAGTTGCAGCAGACTTATTT
>NZ_JAHPIV010000420.1 GCF_019039105.1 Desertibacillus haloalkaliphilus
CTACGATACCAGAAAATACACTAAGGTAATATTTTGCAAAAATAGAGGTGAATAAAATTGGGAGAAAGTCAACAAAAGAAACGAATTGTTGTCAAAATTGGCAGTAGTTCATTAACGAGTCGAAACGGTGAAATTAGTATAAGGAAATTAGTCCGCTTAGTGGATGAAATTGCGCTTATTTTAGATGATGGTCATGAACTTGTTTTAGTATCTTCAGGGGCTGTTGCGGCGGGATATCGAAAACTTGGCTTTATAGAACGCCCTCATAACTTGGCTGAAAAACAGGCTGCAGCTTCCATCGGACAATGCCTTTTGATGGAAGCATATTCAGAGAGATTTGGATCTCATGGATATGTAGCTT
>NZ_JAHPIV010000421.1 GCF_019039105.1 Desertibacillus haloalkaliphilus
GATAGAGCCTGCTCCCAACCAAAACGAACGAGTTGTTTTACTGCTCTCATTTATTTTGCCTCCATTTACTCTTCGGCTTCTTTATCACTTCGATACTCTAAAATATCACCAGGCTGACAATCTAAAGCCTTACAAATGGCCTCTAAAGTTGAAAATCGAATCGCCTTTGCCTTTCCATTTTTCAAGATAGAAAGGTTAGCCATTGTTATTCCAACCCTCTCCGAAAGTTCTGTTACACTCATTTTCCTTTTAGCCAGCATCACATCAATATTGATTACAATTGCCATGATATCCACCCACCTCAGACAGTTAAATCATTTTCTGATTTAATATTGATCGCTTCTTGTAAAAGTTTTTGGAG
>NZ_JAHPIV010000422.1 GCF_019039105.1 Desertibacillus haloalkaliphilus
GTGCTAACATAGTACCAATTGAGTCAAAAGAGGGGTCTAACGCATGGAACGCAAACTAATCGGAATTGATTTGGATAAGACAACATTGAATGACGCAGGTGAGGTTTCAGACCGTACCCGTCGTACGTTGCAAGCTGCACAAGCAGATGGGCACATTGTGTCGATCGTTACGGGGCGTCCCGTACGTTTGTCGATGGATATTTACGACACGTTGGGCTTGAAGTCACCAATGATTAACTTCAACGGGTCATTGGGTCATAAGCCACGTCAACACTGGGAACACGAGTATTCATTTAATATTGATCGTGAAATTGCGTTTGACCTGCTTGAAAATGCGCAAATGATGGGTATTGATACCGTT
>NZ_JAHPIV010000423.1 GCF_019039105.1 Desertibacillus haloalkaliphilus
CTATTGGTGTTTCAAACTTTGAAGCCCACCACTTGGATCGTTTGTTGACGAAGGCAACGGTTATGCCGGCAGTTGACCAAATTGAAACGCACCCATACTTTAACCAACATGTCCTACACGGCTACTTGGAAGAGTTAGGTATCCAGCACCAAGCGTGGAGCCCACTTGGCCGTGGTGCTGTTTTGCAAGATCCTGTTTTGGCAGGCATTGCTGAGCGTTACGGTGTCAGCATCGCGCAAGTTATTTTGCGTTGGCAAATCCAACACAACGTTGCCGTGATTCCTAAGTCAGGAAACCCAGCACGTATGGCTCAAAACTTGGCTTTGGACTTCCAATTGACGACGACTGATATGGCTCGTAT
>NZ_JAHPIV010000424.1 GCF_019039105.1 Desertibacillus haloalkaliphilus
CTCTTGGTTATTTGGGGCAAAAAAAATTGGGGTTCGATACTAAGTCAATATCAACAATGGCTCTCTACTTAATGTCTCCTGTACTAGTATTTCGGACCTTTTATACAACAGAATTTGATTTGACATATATATATATGGCATTGTACACATTTCTACTTTGTTTTGGTTTGATAGTGGTTGTATATATTATTGCGTTTTTTCGTAAATACTCCGTTAAAGAAACATGTGGAATGATCTTAGCATCTTCATTTATGAATAATGGAAATTACGGTACTCCAGTAGTACTATTGTTGTTTGGAGCAGCTGGTCTTGATTATGCGATTATTCTAATGGTCATTCAACAGATTGTTATGTGTACAGT
>NZ_JAHPIV010000425.1 GCF_019039105.1 Desertibacillus haloalkaliphilus
CCCCTCCCTTTTTTCCTCTTTTCCCCCCTTCCTCCCTTCCCCTCTCCTTTTTCTCCCTTCTCTCCTCCCTCCCTTTCCCCCCCTCTTTCTTCTCCCCTTCCCTTTTCTCCCTTCTTCCTCCCCCCCCTCTTTCCTCCCCTCCCCCCCCCCCTTTCCTCCCTCCCTCTTCCCTCTCCCCTTTTTTTTTTTTCTTCCTCCTCCCCTTCTTCTTCCTCTTCTCCCTTTTCCCTTTCCCCTTCCCTCTCCTCTTCCTCTCTTCCCTTTCTCTTCTCCCCCTCTCCTCTCCCCCTCCTCCTCTCTCCCTCTCTTCTCCCTTCTTCTTCTTTCCTCCCTTCCCCCCCTTTTCTTTTCCCCCTTCCTC
>NZ_JAHPIV010000426.1 GCF_019039105.1 Desertibacillus haloalkaliphilus
GAAAAGGGGAGGGAGGGGGGAGAGGGGAGAAAGGAGAAGGAAAGGAGAGAGAGGGAGGAAGGAGAGGGGAAGAAGAAAGAGAAAAAGAAAGGGAAGAAAGGGGGAAAAGAAAGGGGAGAGGAGGGAAAGAGAGGGAGGGAGAAGGAAAGAAAGAGGAAAGGAAGAAGGAGGAAGAGGGGGAAGAGAGGGGGGGGGGAAAAAGGGGAAAGGAAGAGAGGAAGGAGGAAAGAGGAAAGGAAGAGAAAAAAAAAGGAGAGGAGAAGAGAGGAAAGAAAAAGAAGGGGGGAGGAAGGAAAGGAGAGGGGAAAAAAGAGGAAGGGAAAGAAAAAGGAGGGGAGAGGGGGGGAGGAGAGGAGGAAGA
>NZ_JAHPIV010000427.1 GCF_019039105.1 Desertibacillus haloalkaliphilus
TGGCTGGGCTAGCTGGATTCGAACCAGCGCATGACGGAATCAAAATCCGCTGCCTTACCGCTTGGCTATAGCCCAATCTTTTATATGGGGCGATTGATGGGAATCGAACCCACGAGTGCCGGAGCCACAATCCGGTGCGTTAACCACTTCGCCACAATCGCCATAATAAAATGGTGGAGGGGGACGGATTCGAACCGCCGAACCCTAAGGGAGCGGATTTACAGTCCGCCGCGTTTAGCCACTTCGCTACCCCTCCATATTTAAAATCAATTTTTTTGAAATTAATGGCGGACCCGACCGGATTTGAACCGGCGATCTCCTGCGTGACAGGCAGGCATGTTAACCCCTACACCACGGGTC
>NZ_JAHPIV010000428.1 GCF_019039105.1 Desertibacillus haloalkaliphilus
CCTTTTAGGATTACTCGTTCTTTCTTTTTGCCTGGTTCCGGTACAGGAATGGCTGAAAGTAATGCCTTTGTATAAGGATGTTGTGGGTTATCGAATACGGACGTTTTATCACCGATCTCTACGATGCGTCCAAGATACATGACAATAACTCGGTCAGAGATATGACGAACAACACCCAAGTCATGAGATATAAATAAATACGTTAATTTAAAATCACGTTGTAATTTTTTCAATAAGTTAATGACTTGCGCTTGAATTGAAACGTCTAGCGCCGATACTGCCTCATCACAAATAATTAATTTTGGATCAACAGATAATGCACGGGCAATACCAATACGTTGACGTTGCCCACCACTAAAT
>NZ_JAHPIV010000429.1 GCF_019039105.1 Desertibacillus haloalkaliphilus
GTCCATTCCTTTGCAACCATGGTTGTGTTTGAATATGAAAGTTTCATTTCAATGTGACCGCAAAAAAGATGTATTGTTATCTTTAGGATTAAATCTCATTCATGGTCAAATTGTCCAACAATTTTACAATAAGCTACAAGAAAAAAAACTATCTCCCAACATTCCAGATTTCTGCTTTAAATTATCCCCTCTTATCACGGTTCATAGTGGATTGATTCGATTGCAGAAAATGGTTCAGACCTATGCGGAAAATGAAGACAAAACATGGGCAGAAGAAGCAGTAAACAGATGGGAAACAGACTTGTCACTGCTTGAACAGTTTTATGAAGATTATGATGAGAAACCCGAAAGCTATGAGGT
>NZ_JAHPIV010000430.1 GCF_019039105.1 Desertibacillus haloalkaliphilus
CTATTATACTGCAGCAACTGACAATCGTCGTCGCCACATGCGTTGGGGGATTGCGATTGCCATTTGGACGATGGAATTATTTAAGGATTTCTATTTGGCTGTGACTGGTCAATGGGAACCAAGTTTGTTGCCACTGCATTTGTGTGGCTTTGGGTTGATGATGATTGCGGTGGATGCCATCCATCCTAACAAAACCACCCGGGAAATTTTGTATAGTTTAACGATTTGGGGAGCTTTCGCCGCTGAAATTTTCCCAGATTGGGCGTACTATCCAATTATGAATCAATGGGCATTGCAAAGTTTCTTGATCCACGCATTGTTGATTGCCTATCCAATGATGTTGATGGTGAGTGGCGAAAT
>NZ_JAHPIV010000431.1 GCF_019039105.1 Desertibacillus haloalkaliphilus
TTCCCTTTCTTCCTTTTTTTTTCTTTTCCCTTCCTCTTTTCCCTCTTTCCTCCCCCTTTCTCCCTCCCTTCTCCTCTTTCCTCTTCCCCTTTTCCTTTTCTTTTCTCTCCCTTCCCCTTCTTCTCCCTCCCTTTCCTTCTTCCTCTCTTCCCCTTCCTTTCCCCCTTCTCCTCTTTTTTCTCTTTTCCTCCCCTCCCTTTCCCTTCCCCCTCTTTTTTTTTTTTCCTCTTTTTCCCCCTTTCCTCCCTTTTCTTCTTTCTTTCTTCTTCTCTTTCCTTCTCCCCTCTTTCCTCCCTTTCTCCTTCTTTCTTTCTTTCTTTTTTCTTCCTTTTTCCTTCCCTTTTCCCTCCTTCCTCCTTC
>NZ_JAHPIV010000432.1 GCF_019039105.1 Desertibacillus haloalkaliphilus
TTCTCTTCTCCTTTCTTTTCTCCCCTTTCTTCTCCCTTTCTTCTTTTCTCTCTTTCTTTTCTCTTTTCTCCTTCTCCTCCTCCCTCTTTTTCCTCCTTTCTCCCCTCCCCCTCCCCCCCCTTTTCTTTTTCCTCCCCTCCCCTTTCCCCTCCTTCTCCCCCCTTTCTTTTTCTCCCCCCCTCTTCTCTCTCTCCCCCCTCCTTCCTCTCCTTCTCTTTCCCTTCCCTTCCCTCTTTCTTCCCTTTTTTCTTCCCTTTTTTCCTTTTCTCCCCCTTCCCTCCTTCCCCTCCCCTCCCTCCCCTTTTTCTCCTCCTTTCCTTCTTTTCCCTCTTTTCCCCTCCCTTTTTCTCTCCTTCTTCC
>NZ_JAHPIV010000433.1 GCF_019039105.1 Desertibacillus haloalkaliphilus
ACGCCACGCTCACCCTGCTTGCCCTCATGAACGCCGGCTACTACAACGAAGCGCGCGCCTGGCGCGAATGGCTTGAGCGCGCCATTGCCGGCAGCCCCGCGCAGGTGCAGATCATGTACGGGATTGCAGGCGAACGGCGGTTGGGCGAATGGGTCGTCCCGTGGCTGCCGGGCTACGAGGGCGCGCAGCCCGTGCGCGTGGGCAACGCGGCGGCGCTGCAGCTTCAGCTGGACGTGTACGGCGAACTGATGGACGCGCTGTATCTCGCACGCAAGGGCGGCCTGGATGGCGACGAGGCGTCCTGGCGCCTGCAGGTTGCGCTGATGACGCACCTGGAGAGCATCTGGCAGACGCCCGACG
>NZ_JAHPIV010000434.1 GCF_019039105.1 Desertibacillus haloalkaliphilus
TTCCCTTCCCCTTTTTTCTCCCCTCTCCCCCTCTTTTCTCCTTTTCTTCCTCTCTCTTCTTTTCTCTTTTTCTTCCTCTTTCCTTTTCTTTTTCTTTTTTTTCTTTTTCCCTTTTCTTCCTTTCTTCCCTCTTTCCTCCTTTTTCTTCCCCTTTCCCTTTCTTTCTCTTCTTTCCTTTCCTCCTCTCTCTTTTCTTTTCTCTTCTTTTCCTTCCCTTCCTTCCCTTTCCTTTCTTTCCTCTCTTTTTCTCTCTCTTCTTTCTTCTTTTCCCTCTTCTTTCCCCTTCCCTCCTCTTCCTTTCTTCTCCCTTTTTTCTTTTCCTTTTCCTCTCCTTTTTTCCCCTCTTTCTTTCTTTCTTC
>NZ_JAHPIV010000435.1 GCF_019039105.1 Desertibacillus haloalkaliphilus
CATCTCGCTCGTTGCTCCAACTTCTAAGCAACGAATGATAAAGATTGCAGAACGAGCAAAAGGGTTTTTATACTGCGTATCTTCATTAGGAGTAACAGGTGTTCGGAATGAACTAGATCCACGAGTATATGACTTTTTAAAAACTGTACGTGAAGCTAGCAGGATTCCAACGGCAGTTGGGTTCGGAATTTCTTCGAATGAGCAAGTGAAAGCAATGACGCAACATGCTGATGGAGTTGTAGTTGGAAGTGCCCTAGTCTCTGTTATTGGAGAACAGGAAGAGGCATTGCGAAATAAGGAAACAAGACCAGCAGCACTTCAGGAAATAAAAAAGTTTGTCACTTCGCTCATTTCGTCGT
>NZ_JAHPIV010000436.1 GCF_019039105.1 Desertibacillus haloalkaliphilus
TTCTAAGGATGGCTCTAACTTGTCCTTCTACACGTTTCACTCTATTTTTCATTTTTTCATTATACTCCATTGATTTCCCTCCTTTTTCAGTTGTCCTAAGATGGTTGTTTATTAACTATTAATACTATAAAGAAAATCGTCATATAAGAACCTTTGTATTATTTATCTTCATGTTAATCATTCAACAATTTGGCAAATCGTTCAGTGTTAATTTCACCTTTCCCTGCATTAAGCGATAGTTTATATCCGACAAATCCAATTAATATTATTATAGGATTATGATATGCCAATACTTTTTTATCAAACGCTCTCTCCCCCCTCGTTGTTTATAACTAAATAATATACCCATACAGGTATAT
>NZ_JAHPIV010000437.1 GCF_019039105.1 Desertibacillus haloalkaliphilus
CCTGTAGCCCAGACAACTGTTCCTGCTTTAATCTCATCGCCACTAGCAAGTGTTACGCCTGATTCAGTTACTTCTTTAATCGGACAGTTAATTTTAAACTCAACACCACGGCTCTCAAGTAAGTTCATCGCATATTCCACCAATTCAGGATCGAACCCTGGTAGGGCAGAAGGAGCAGCTTCAATTACGTACATTTTCACGTTATCCTTAGGAACATCATAATGGGCACATAATTGAGGTAAGCGCTCTGATAACTCACCAATGAACTCAATACCTGTAAAACCAGCACCAGCTACGATAAATGTTAATAGCTCGTCCTGCGGCTCAGGAGTATTATTATATTTTGCAAACATGTACTC
>NZ_JAHPIV010000438.1 GCF_019039105.1 Desertibacillus haloalkaliphilus
GTATCATGCGGCTTCTCCCTGCATACAGCGCACAAGTCGATCAAGGGGAAATTTGGTTTCGTGATCGCAACTTGCTGTCATTATCTGAAAAAGACATGCGCAGCATCCGTGGTGTCGATATCTCCATGATTTTTCAAGATCCTATGACGGCACTCAACCCGACGCTAACAATTGGGGATCAGCTGATGGAAGCTGCAAAAGTGCATCAGAAGCTGACAAAAAAAGAAGTGAAAGAAGAGGCGCTTCGTATGCTTGACTTGGTGGGGATACCGCAGCCGAAAGAGAGACTGAAGCAATATCCGCATCAATTCAGCGGTGGCATGAGGCAGCGGCTCATGATTGCAATGGCTCTTATTTG
>NZ_JAHPIV010000439.1 GCF_019039105.1 Desertibacillus haloalkaliphilus
TGCTTTATCTTTGTATGACCACATGCCACACTGTGCTTGTGTGGATGTTTTTCATGAATATGATGCTCTTGTTCCATTTTCGCTCCTCCTTTTTGTTATATAGTTTCTTTTATCTTGTCCGTAGCAAAGAAAGTTCAAACATAGCTAAGAAAATCTTTTGACAATATATATAGACACGGTTTAGAATATGAAAATAGTAATCATTACGATTTATATGAATATAGGAGGTATTTATGAATAAAATCATTCCAGTAACCGTATTAAGTGGCTACCTTGGGTCAGGGAAAACAACTTTATTAAATCATATCTTGAAAAATCGTGAAGGCTTAAAAGTTGCTATCATCGTAAATGACATGAG
>NZ_JAHPIV010000440.1 GCF_019039105.1 Desertibacillus haloalkaliphilus
TCTTATTAGAATCCATGGTTACCGTGGCAGTCCTCGATGTCCCCCTAGCATTACCTTCCCAACGATCAAACTTCCACCCAGAGTTAGGTACAGCTATAAGAGTGACTCTAGTTCCGCTATTAAATTGATTACCGGATTGATCTTTTGTAATTTGTCCACCTTCAGTTGAATTTAACGAAAGTGAATAGGTTGTTCGTTGGTTAACTTCTTGCACTGGTTGTTGTGGGTTGACTTCTTGCTCGTCTTCATCTTGTATAAAAACAGCTCTAATAGACTTATTAGAATCCATAGTAACAGAAATCCGATCGTTGGTTGAAGTTTCAGATCCATCCCAGCCTTTAAATAACCACCCTTCACT
>NZ_JAHPIV010000441.1 GCF_019039105.1 Desertibacillus haloalkaliphilus
AATGAACAAAGGAATGAGGAGGAAAGAAGACGAATAAGAGAAGAGGAAGGGAGAGAGGAGGCGGGAAAAGGAGTGAAGAGGAGAAAGACAGGAGGGAGAGGGGAGGAAGAAGGGGGGGGGGGGGGGAAGGAGAGGGAGAAAAAAGAGAGGGAAAAGAGAAGAGGAGGAGGAAGAGGAAGAGGGGGAGAAGAGAAAGGAGGAAGGGAGGGGAAGGGGGAGAAAAGAGAAGAGGGGAGGGAGAGGGGAAGGAAGGAGGGGGGAAAGGGAGAGGGAAGGGGGGAGAGGAGGGAAGGGAAAAAAAGAAAAGAAAAGGGGGAAAAAAGAGGGAAAAAAGAGAAGGAAAGGAGGAGGAGAAGAA
>NZ_JAHPIV010000442.1 GCF_019039105.1 Desertibacillus haloalkaliphilus
GTATTTGCAGGTCAAGATAAAGAAGCAACTGCGCAAATGCGTTCTTATTTTGCGGATATTCCACCTTCTTCGCCATCAATGGCTATCTTAAAAGGGAAGGAAGTTGTTCACTTTATTCCACGTGAACAAATTGAGGGAGCAGCACCTGAAGATATTATTCGTAACTTAGCACTTGCTTACAATGATCATTGTAGTAAATAAATATAGAGAAGATTAGTGACTCAAACTAAGGTTGGATCGAGGGCACTGAAAAAGGAAAACCCTCCTTTTTCAGTGCCCTCCTTAAATTCACCATATTATTTATAAAAAAGGATGATGTGAGATGAAACAAGCACCTGACTTTACATTGCCTATGGC
>NZ_JAHPIV010000443.1 GCF_019039105.1 Desertibacillus haloalkaliphilus
GTAGTAATAGGCGGGGTAGACCGTTAGTCCGTTAGCTAATGACTTACCAGAACGAGCGGACTGTAGGACTGCCATGATGCTTGGAAAGAATAAAATCATAGGTAATAATGCACCAATGATAGCATTGGCTAACAAAGCTAAGTGTTTGCGCCAATTCAACCAATTCTGATTAAGCCATTGATAGCCCAACCAAAAGACAATAGCACCGATGGCCATCATAAAGGCAAAATAAAAATTATTCCATAACGTCCACGCAACTAATACAGTGAACCAGCCATAGCGGTGTTTGCGCAATGCGCGATGCAACGTCAAAATCAGCAATGGGAAAATAATTAATGGGTTTAAAAAGAACGGATG
>NZ_JAHPIV010000444.1 GCF_019039105.1 Desertibacillus haloalkaliphilus
CAGCGGTATCGGGCGGCCAATGCTGGCAAGGGGCCTAATATACGTCAATCTGCTACTGGCTGTGCTGGTGGCGTTTGTCGCCAGCTATCTCCATTTCGAGTGGCTCCATGTGCACTGCACCGACTCGCCGACCGGCGTTGTTTGCCAGATGGAGGCACGGAGCGATGTGCCACCAGTCAAACCGGCATCGCTGGTGCTGGTCTCCGGCCACCAGGTTCGCGTGCTTTCCTATAAAGAGCTCGAAAAAACGCTGTAAGGGATCTCTGATGAAACGAACGCTGAAAAATACCTTGCTGCTGTTGCCACTGCTTGTCGTGCTGCTGTTTGTGGTCGGGATGTTTATCAACAGTCTGGGCT
>NZ_JAHPIV010000445.1 GCF_019039105.1 Desertibacillus haloalkaliphilus
GGTTGAAAATGCAATTGATGCCAATAGTCATCAGATCGACGTGCTAGTTGAAGAAGCTGGTGTAAAGTCGATTCGCATTATTGACGACGGTGATGGTATTGAGGCTGACCAGGTGCAAAAGGCGTTCTTGCGCCACGCGACGTCTAAGATTACGTCACGTAATGATTTGTTCCGTGTCCACTCGTTGGGCTTCCGTGGTGAGGCTCTGCCATCAATTGCGTCAGTTGCGGATGTTGTTTTAGAAACGGCTACGGCTGATGCACCACAAGGAACGCGCGTGCACTACAAGGGTGGCGAGTTACTTGAAGAAGTCGGAACGGGAGCACGTAAGGGAACTGACATTACCGTGTCAGAGC
>NZ_JAHPIV010000446.1 GCF_019039105.1 Desertibacillus haloalkaliphilus
TCTCTCCTTTTCTCCTCCTTCCTCTTCTCCCTTTTTTCCCCTTTCCTCTTTCCCTTTCTTTTCTTTTTCCCCTCTTCTCCCTCCCTCTTTCTTCCCCTCCTCTTCTTCCCTTTCTCTTTCTCTCTCTCTTCTCCTTCTCCCTCCTTTCTCCTTTCCTCCCTCCCCCCCCCCTTTTCTTTTCTCTCCTTTTCCCCCCCTTTTCCCCTTCTCCTTCTCTCCTTTTTCCTCCCCCTCTCCTCCTCTCCTTTTTTTCTTTTCTTTTTTCTTCTCCCCCCCCTTTTTTTTCTTCCTTCTTTTCTCTTTTTTTTCCTCCCCCCCCTTTTTTCCCCCCTTCCCTTCTTCCTTCTCCCCCTTTC
>NZ_JAHPIV010000447.1 GCF_019039105.1 Desertibacillus haloalkaliphilus
TTTGTATTTATAATTACATCGTATTCTGGTACGATGAGTTTACTTGAAAAGGAGGATGATTCATGTCAACATTTTATGTAGAGAAACTGAATTTTAAAGAACCTAAGAAAATAGCGGAAATGTTTGATGCATTGCTACAGGAATCTACGGACACTGTAGAGGAATTAGAATCATGGCTTAAAAAACAGTCAGAGCTATTTGATGCCATTGAGGAAGCAATGTCTGGGCATTACATCGACTTTCAATGTCAAAGTGACTCTAAAGAGGCAAAAGAGATTTTTGAGCATGATCAAAGTGTCATTGATCCCCTTTTTAAGAAATATAATTCTTTATTTGATGAGGCATTTTTATCTTC
>NZ_JAHPIV010000448.1 GCF_019039105.1 Desertibacillus haloalkaliphilus
ATTCCGTTGTGATGAGGAAAGATGCACGTTTGTCTTTAGTTTTCATCACATTTTAATCGATGGCTGGAGTTTGTTCAGTTTTATTCAGGAATCCTTTGCGCTTTATCGCTCTCTTGTGGACGAACGAGAGATCAGTCTTTCTACAGTCCGTCCATATAAAGATTTTATCGAATGGCTGCAAAAGCAGGATCAAGAGAAGGCGCAAGAATTCTGGCAGCGTTATATGTCAGGCGTAGAGGAAGCGACACCGCTTCCAGGAGACGGCGAAGAACATGCTTTAGACCAAGAAGTAAGCATGGCGCAGTCCAGCGTCAAATTGACGCCAGAGATGCAGCAGAAGCTGGAGAAGATGACT
>NZ_JAHPIV010000449.1 GCF_019039105.1 Desertibacillus haloalkaliphilus
CTCTCCTCCCTTCCTTTCTTTTTCCCTCTCCTTCCCACCCCCCTCCCCCCTTTTTTCCTTTCTCTCTTTCTCCTTCCCCTCTTCCCTTTCTCTTTAAAATTTCCCCTCCTTCTTTCCCTCCCCCTTTTTCTCCTCCCTCTCTCCCTCCCTCCCCTTTCCCTTTTCCCCCCCCCTCTCTCTCTTCCCCTCTCTCCCCCCCCCTTCTTCCTTCTCTCCCTCCCCCTTCCCCTCCTCCCTTTTTTTTTCCCCTTTCCTCTCCCTCCTTTTTTTCTCTCCTCCCTTCCTTCTCCCCTTCCCCTTCTCCATCTTCTCCCTCCCCCCCCCCTTCCTCTCCTTTCTCTTCTCCCCCTCTCCT
>NZ_JAHPIV010000450.1 GCF_019039105.1 Desertibacillus haloalkaliphilus
GCCTTCACTATGTCCGAGTATAAATACTTTATTTCGATCAACAATTGGTTGGTCTCTTAGAAAGTGAAGTGCGGCCTTGGCATCGTCAATTAAGTCCCAAAACCCTGTCTTTATGAAATCTCCACTACTTTTCCCCGTCCCCCGTTTATCATAGCGCAATACGACAAACCCACATTCCGTTAAAAAAGCAGCAAGCTGGTTGTAAAGATGCAACATTGGGCCTTTTCTTGTTCCATTCCCATTTCGGTCAAGCGGGCCTGAACCAGCAAGAATAAGAATAGCAGGTAACGCGACAGGTGATGTTTCTGGAAAGGAGAGCGAACCAGCTAATTGCCCCTTTTCACCAAACTGAATC
>NZ_JAHPIV010000451.1 GCF_019039105.1 Desertibacillus haloalkaliphilus
ATAAAAAGGTTAACTCAAAAGATTTTATCCTTTTGGGTTAACCCCTGGTTTTAATTAGAATTATACCTAAATGCTGCATGATTTGTCGGTCCAATTCCGCTCCCAATATTTAATGAATGGGATATTGCAGCAGTGATATAGGCTTTTGCAGTCTCTGTTGCTTCTTTTATATGTGCTCCCTTTGCTAATTCTGCAGCAATGGCTGCAGCAAATGTACAACCGGTACCGTGCGTATGTTTCGTATCAATGCGTTGTACTTCAAGCTCATGAATACATTTTCCGTCAAATAATAAATCAACAGCAGGTCCATCAGTTAAATGGCCTCCTTTTAATACCACAAAGCTAGGTCCAAGCT
>NZ_JAHPIV010000452.1 GCF_019039105.1 Desertibacillus haloalkaliphilus
TCATTGAGCAGGTGGCTAATCGTATTCTTCATGTGCACGAGGGGACCATTGAACGCTTTGATGGCACCTATGAAGAATATAAACAAAAGGAAGAAAAGCCAGCTGCTACAAAGAAAGAAGAAGAGCTCCTACTGATTGATATGCAACTGTCTGAAGTGCTCAGTCGTTTAAGCATCGAGCCTTCTCATGAGCTTGAAGAGACGTTTCAAGCATTGTTAAAAAGAAAGAAGTTGTTAGAGTCATAAAAAAAGCCCCTGTGTTTACTGCACAGGGGTCTGTTCGTTTCGTTCTTTTTTCAATTGTTCAAGTTCGCTGACTGTGACAAGCTGGTAGCCTTGTTTGGTGAGTTCATGTA
>NZ_JAHPIV010000453.1 GCF_019039105.1 Desertibacillus haloalkaliphilus
TCTTTTCCTTTCTCCCCCTCCCTTTTCTTTCCCTTTCTTTTTCCTTCCTCCTCTTTTTTTTTCTTTCTCTTCCTTCCCCTTTTCTCCCCTTCCCCCCCCCTCCTCCCCTCTTCCTCCCTTCCTCCCCTCCTTTCCTCCTCCTTTTTTTTTTCTTTCTCTCTTTCTCTTTCCCCTTCTCTCTCTCCTCCCCTCCCTCTTTCCCTTCCCCTCTTCTCTTCTCCCCTTTTCCCTCCTCTTTCTTTCTTTTCTCTCTCTTTTTCTTTTCCTCTTCTTCCCCCCCCCTTTCTCTCCTCTTCCCCTTCTCCTTTTTTCTCTTCCTCCCCCCTCCCTTCCCTTTTTTCTTTTTCTTTCCCCT
>NZ_JAHPIV010000454.1 GCF_019039105.1 Desertibacillus haloalkaliphilus
GTGAAGTACCGCGTACAAACGATTGAAGAATAATGGAGACGGTTTTGGTAACGATTACCAAAACCGTTTTTTGCTTTAAACGTTGAAAATAACTGTTAAACTATAAGAGATATTAGAAAAGGAAACTTTAGATAATGGCAGATTGGCACGGTTTTTATAAGTTGTCTTGGCGAGAGCGACTAGATAAAACGATTGAAAATAAGCAACTGACTGCTGAGCAAGTGGCTTTGATTGAAGCGCAATACGATGCAGTTGGTGAACAACAGGTTGAAAATTATCTTTACAACTTTGGAGTGCCAACGGGTTTGTTACCAGATTTGCCAGTTGATGGTCGATTGGTAACGGTACCAATGAG
>NZ_JAHPIV010000455.1 GCF_019039105.1 Desertibacillus haloalkaliphilus
GATTTTATCATGGCTGAAGTAATTCTGAGATCTAGTAGCAATTGGACTTTAGCTCAAGGGTTGTTTACGTTAGTATCAGGGCAAGCGAATAACAACTTTACGGTGTTCGCAGCTGGAGCTGTGCTCATTTCAATCCCACTTATGGTATTATTCTTTGTTTTCCAACGATATATCGTAGAAGGAATGACAGCTGGAGCAGAGAAAGGATAACGCTTCGCTAGGAAGGTGATTCTCATTGTTCGGGAAGTATAAAGTATTATCAATTATATTAATATTGCTAGCCGTAGGCATGTTTTTATACTCTGCATTGTTACTTTGGATTGTAACAACAACATAGAGTCACCATATACAATGG
>NZ_JAHPIV010000456.1 GCF_019039105.1 Desertibacillus haloalkaliphilus
TTCTCTTTTTTCCTTTCTTCCTCCTTTCCCCCTTCTTTCTCTCTCCCTTCCCCCTCTTCTTCTTTCTTCTCCTTCTTCTCTTCTTTCCTCCCCTTTTCCTTTCTCCCCTTTTTCTTCTCCTCCCCTCCCTCTTTTTCCTTCTCCTTCCTCCTTTCTCCCCCTTCCTCCTCTTCTCCCTCCCTCTTTTCTTCCCTTTCTCCCTCTTCCTCCTTCCCCTCTTCCCCCTCTCTTTCTTTTCCTCTTTCTCTTCTCCCCCTCTTCCTCTTCCCCCTCCTCTTCTCTTTTCTCTCTCTTTTTTCTCCTCCTCCTTCCCCCCCCCCCCCCTTCTTCTCTTCTTCCCTCCCTCTTCTCTTCC
>NZ_JAHPIV010000457.1 GCF_019039105.1 Desertibacillus haloalkaliphilus
GGATGCGCATGGCGGTTCCTTCTGCAGCGGGGATACGGCCGATCAGATCAGCGGGTTCGGGTCGGTCTTCTCAAGCTCGAGCGATGCAGCCAACAGCGCCAAGCGCGCCACGACGCCGTACATATAGAAGCGGTTCGGCTCGCCGGCGCCCGGCTTGGCATGGCTGTCCGGCAGCGAATTCGACGCAAACGGCAGCGGCACGAAATGCATGCCTGGCGCATTGAGATTCTCGTCCACGCCGCGGCCCGTGTGAACCCGGTAGAAACCACCCACCACATAGCGGTCGATCATGTATACGACGGGCTCGGCCACAGCTTCGTTGATCTTCTCGAAGGTGTGCACGCCTTCCTGCAC
>NZ_JAHPIV010000458.1 GCF_019039105.1 Desertibacillus haloalkaliphilus
CTTCCCCCCTCCTTTCCCTTCCCTTCCTCCCTCCCTCCCCCTTTTCCCCCCTTCTCTTCCCCCTCCCCTCCCCCCTTCCTCCTCCCTTCCTCTTCTTTCCTTTCCCCCCCTCTCCCCCCTCCTCCCTCCTCTCTCTCCCCCTCTCTTCCCTCCCTTCCCTTTCCTTCCTTTCCTTCCCCTCCTCTCCCCTCCCCTCTCTCTTCTTCCCTTCCCTCCTCTCCCTCCCTTTCCCTTTTCCTCCCCCTTCTTCCCTCTTTCCTCCCTTCCTCCCCTTTCCCCCTCCCCCCCCTCCCCCTCCCCTTCCCTCTTCCTCCCCCTCTCCCCTCCTCTCTCTTCCTCCCCTTCTCCCCTCTT
>NZ_JAHPIV010000459.1 GCF_019039105.1 Desertibacillus haloalkaliphilus
TTCAACAGCCGGACAAATTGTTTCAAACGCTTTGATGGCTGCGGCTGTTTTGGGTGAGTGGACAACTGGTCGCATGTGGACGTTTGGTTTGTTGGCCATCGCCGCAGTTGTGATTGGTGCTATCTTTACGGCTTTGCCAGATTCAAAGGCACCAGCCGAAGTTAACCCACAACACGACTTCAAGGGTGGTTTGGTTGCCGTTTTGATTTCAACGATTGGTTACATGATGTACTTCGTGTTCCCTAACTTGTTGAACAAGATCGGTTACATCTCAAACGCCGTTCACAACCGTCACGACGGTTTGGACTACATGACAGCCATTGTTGGACCACAATCAATTGGTCAAGTATTGGG
>NZ_JAHPIV010000460.1 GCF_019039105.1 Desertibacillus haloalkaliphilus
TCCTCTTCCTTCCTCTCTTCCCTCTTTTTTTTTCCTCCCTTTCTTTTCCCCTTTCCCTTCTTCTCCTTCCCCTCCTCTTTTTTCCTTTTCCTTTCCCCCCCCTTCCCTTCTCTTCTTTTTTCCTTCTCCCCCTTTCTTTCTCCCTCCCTCTTCTTCTTTCTTCCTTCCTTTTTCCTCCCTTTCTTTCTTTTTCCCTTTTCCCTCTTCTTTTTCCTCCCCTTTCTCTCTCCCCCCTTTTTCCTTTCTTTTCTTTCCCCTTCCTTTCTCTTTTCCTTCTCCCTTTCCCTTTTCCCCCCTCCCTCCTTTCCTCCCTCCCTCTCCCTCTTCTTCTCTCCTCTTTCCCCCCTCCTTTCC
>NZ_JAHPIV010000461.1 GCF_019039105.1 Desertibacillus haloalkaliphilus
TACCAACAGCGTCGATTAAAACGGAGCTGGGAGTAAAGGATGCTCATTTGCTAATCGGAAGTTTTGTTGTAAATGAGAAAGCAAGTGCATTTGGCGTACGTGCCGGAGCACAGATTACCGATAATTTATCGTACTATTTACCTTGTGGAATGAAAGGAGCAAATGAATGGACTTAACGTTTTATTTACAAACCTTTGATCATTTTATTATTTATTTAGCTGTATCCCTAGTGTTGTTTCTAATAGGGACATACATTTTCAAATTGCTCACGCCGTATTCAGAACGTGAGCAAATCAAAAACGGCAATACAGCCGTATCACTGAAATTATTAGGGAAAATGGCGGGGCTAGTTG
>NZ_JAHPIV010000462.1 GCF_019039105.1 Desertibacillus haloalkaliphilus
GTACTGGTGCAATTGGAAGAGAACATATTAATCGAATTACAAACTCTTTATCTGGTGGAAAAATTGTAGCTGTAACAGATGTTAATCAAGATTCGGCAAAACAAACGGTTGAACAATACCAATTAGATGCTGTTGTATATCCGAATGATTTAGCATTAATTGCAGACGAGAATGTCGATGTAGTTGTTGTAACAAGCTGGGGACCTGCTCATGAAGCAACTGTATTAGCAGCTGTTGAAGCTGGAAAATATGTATTCTGTGAAAAACCTTTAGCAACAACTGCAGAAGGATGCTTACGAATTGTTGAAGCAGAAATGAAACAAGGCAAAAAACTAGTTCAAGTTGGATTCATG
>NZ_JAHPIV010000463.1 GCF_019039105.1 Desertibacillus haloalkaliphilus
GGTTAATACCGAGCGTTCAAAACGGCTGGTGATTTCATCCAGCGAACCTTCCATCGCATCTTCGCCCACGGCTACCGTTGCGGCGTCATAATCCGGCAACAAAATATCCTGTGGACGCAGCTCATAACCGTCCAGTTGTGTCAGTGCGCGATAGATAGCGTTCTTTAACTGCCGCACATTTCCCGGCCACGCATATCGCGTAAGTACAGTATTCAGGTCAGCGGCCAGTTTCGGACGCGGCACGCCCTGCTCGTCGGCAAAGCGGGCGACGAACAGCTCAGTTAACGGCATGATGTCCTGCGGACAGTCACGTAGCGGCGGCAGATTGAGCGTCAACACGTTCAGACGATAAT
>NZ_JAHPIV010000464.1 GCF_019039105.1 Desertibacillus haloalkaliphilus
GGGAAAAGGGAGGGAGAAGGGGGGGGGGGAGAAGGAGGGAAAAGGGGGAGAAAAAGGGGAAGAGGAGAGGGGAAGGGGAGGGGAAGGGAGGGGGAAGAAAGAGGAAGAGGAAAGGGGAGGGGGAGGAGGGGGGAGGAAAGGAGGAGGAGGAAGGAAGGGAAGAGGAGAGAGGAAAAAAGAGAAGAAAGAGAAAGGAAGGGAAGGGAAAGAAAAAGGAGGAGGGGGAAGGAAGAAGAAGGGGGGGAAGAGGGAGGAGAGGGAGGGGGAAGAGGAAAAAAAAGAAGAAGGGGGGGGGGGGAAAGGAGAAGAAGGGAAAAAAAAGAAGGGGAGGGAGGGGGAAGAAGGGGGGGAAG
>NZ_JAHPIV010000465.1 GCF_019039105.1 Desertibacillus haloalkaliphilus
TCCCTCTTCTTTCCTCCCTTCTTTTCCCTTCCTTTCTCTTCTCTTCTCCCTCTCCCTCTTTCCTTTCCTCCCTTCCTCCTTTTCCTTCTTTTCCTCCCCCCCCCTTCCTCCTTTTTCCCCTTCCCCCCTCTCTTCCCTTTCCTCTTCCTTCCTTTTCCCTTCCCTTTCTTCTCCCTCTTTTTCCCCCCCTTTCTCCCTCTCTTCTTCCTTCTCCTCTCTTTCTTTTCCTCCCTCCCCCTTTTCTTCCTCTCCTCCCTCCTTCTCTCTTTTTTCCCCCCTTTTCTTCCCTTTCTCCCTCCCTCCTTTCTTTCTCTCCCCCTCTTTCTCCTTTTCTCTTTCCCCCTCCCCCCTCC
>NZ_JAHPIV010000466.1 GCF_019039105.1 Desertibacillus haloalkaliphilus
GCGTACACCTGTACAAGAAATTGATGTAAATTATGGAGGAACTGTAACAGGTTTAGAAACATCTATTACAACCCGTAGTCTTATCGTAGGCTTTTTGCAACCACGTGTTGATGCAGCAGTAAATGATGTAAATGCGAGTTTAATTGCAAATGAACGAGGCATTAGCTTTGGTGAAAAGCAAATCAATCATACGTACGGTTACTCAAACATCATCCACGCGGTTGTCCGTGGAGAAGACCGGATATTTGAATTAAAAGGGACGTATATAAAAGAATACGGCCCACGAATTGTTAATATTAATGGGTTCAATGTTGACTTTACTCCAAGTGGTCATTTAATCTACATCCAACAT
>NZ_JAHPIV010000467.1 GCF_019039105.1 Desertibacillus haloalkaliphilus
GCCAATGTCTGTTCCACATCTTGACACGAGATATATTGATAGTAAAAAATCGTTGCTATTTGGACCGTTTGCCGGATTCTCACCAAAGTTTCTAAAATATGGTTCAGTGTTTGATCTGTTAACATCAGTAAAACCGGATAATCTCGTAACGATGTTGGCAGCAGGCGCCAAAAACATGTCATTGACAAAATATCTAATTCAGCAAGTCATGTTGTCAAAGGAAAAGCGTATGGATGAGTTACGTGAGTTTATCCCAAACGCAAAAAGTGAGGATTGGGATTTAATTGTAGCGGGCCAACGTGTGCAAGTAATTAAAGATACAGAAGCTGGTGGCAAAGGAACGCTTCAATTT
>NZ_JAHPIV010000468.1 GCF_019039105.1 Desertibacillus haloalkaliphilus
GTTTATGGAGCGTTTGAACGAGGGGATCAGGTGTTTGTGCAGCGTAATAGCCACAAATCTGTTTTTCATGCAGTACAAATTGCAGGCTTGGTTCCTATTTTGTTAACGCCAGAGTTTGATCATGATTCGAGTCACGCTATTGGGATATCGGTTGAAACAGTAGCTGAAGCGGTACGTCAGTATCCAGATGCTAAGGGTATTATCTTAACTTATCCAAATTACTATGGAGTTAGCATAGATTTACAAGAAACAATTACAACTGCTAAGAAGCATGATTTACTTGTTTTAGTAGATGAGGCACATGCTGCTCACTATTGTCTAGGGACACCTTTTCCTGTATCAACTTTACAAC
>NZ_JAHPIV010000469.1 GCF_019039105.1 Desertibacillus haloalkaliphilus
ATACCGTTCCGTATAATATTCCCCCAATTGCGGGGCTCCCAACTGCTGCAAATGAGATCGACATTTGATTTAAAGACATGGCTTTTTGAATTCGTTCCTTATCGATTAATCCAGTAATAGAAGAAGTAAAGGCTATTCCTGAAAACGTAGAGGCCAATGACAAAATAACGGTCGTAACATAGATGGAAAGCAAAGAAAGTCCAGAAGTTAGCGTTACAATGAGAAGACCAACAATTGTGAGAGTGGTGGCAATTTGAGCGCAAATAACAATTGTTTTTTTCGAGTATCTATCGGTAATCGCTCCAGCAAATGGGGCAAGAATGGCCCTTGGTAGAATACTACAGATTAAGTT
>NZ_JAHPIV010000470.1 GCF_019039105.1 Desertibacillus haloalkaliphilus
CCATCAGCCATTGAATCTGCAGCTGTAATATTTAAACCTGATTCTTTAAGAATTTTCTTACCTAGGTCAACGTTCGTACCTTCTAAACGAACAACTAGAGGTATTTCAAGTCCAACTTGCTTCGTAGCTTCAACTACCCCTTCAGCAATAATGTCACACTTCATAATACCACCAAAGATGTTGACAAAAATCCCTTTAACACTTTCATCTGAAAGGATGATCTTGAACGCTTCTGTTGCCTTTTCTGCAGTTGCACCGCCACCTACATCAAGGAAGTTAGCCGGGTCACCATTGTAATGTTTAATGATATCCATTGTTGCCATAGCAAGACCTGCACCATTAACCATACAAC
>NZ_JAHPIV010000471.1 GCF_019039105.1 Desertibacillus haloalkaliphilus
ATGCACACCCGGCACGGGCACGGGCCACGATTGACGGAGCATCTCGGCAAGAGGCGCCAGCGCGCCGTCCTTTGGATGCACGATCGACAAGCCTACGCGATCGAATGGGTGCTTCTCGATCGAAACGAAATCGAGTCGCGCACAACGCTGCGGATCGTGGCGCCACGCGGCCCACGTGGCAAGGAAATTCAGACCTTGGCCGAAGCCTGTTTCGACAATGGTGAAGGTTCGCTTGCCCTGCCACGCGCTAGGCAAGCCATTGCCGCCCAGGAAAACGTGATGCGCCTGCGCCAGACCGCCTTCGGAGCTGTGATAGACGTCGTCGTATTGCGCGGAGAACGGCGTGCCGTCC
>NZ_JAHPIV010000472.1 GCF_019039105.1 Desertibacillus haloalkaliphilus
TTTTTCTTTCCCCTCCTTCCCTTCTTTCTCCTCCCTTTCTTTTCTCTCCCCTTCTTCCTCCTTTCCCTCCCTTTCTTTCTCCTCTTCTTCCTTCTCCTCCCTCTTCCTTTCTTCCTCCCTCCCTTCTTTCCCTCCTTTCCCTTTCTCTTCCCCTTTCCCCCTTCTCTTCCCTTCTCTTTCTTCTTCTCTCCCTCTTTCCTTCCCCTTTTCTCTCTCCCTCCTCTCCCCCCCCTTTTTTTTCTTTCCTTCTTTTCCCCCTCCCCTCTCCCCTTCCTTCCCCTCCCCCTTTCCCCCTTTTCCTTTCCTCTTCCCTTCTTCTTTTCTTCTCCTCTTCCCCTCCTTTCCCTTCTT
>NZ_JAHPIV010000473.1 GCF_019039105.1 Desertibacillus haloalkaliphilus
ATGCAGATTCAAGATAAAGGACGCGTTGGATTGGTTGGCCGCAATGGTGCCGGTAAGTCAACGCTCTTGAAGATGCTAATCGGTGAAACGCAACCTGATGAAGGTACGATTTCAATGAAGAAGGGTATCAAGTTGGCTTACTTGGCGCAGAACTCAGGACTGGATTCTGATTTGTCTGTGTACAATGAGATGCTTGATGCATTTTCTGATGTCATTGCATTGGAAAAGAAGATGCGCGACATGGAGACGAAGATTGCTTCGGCTACTGATTACGAGAGTGATGAGTATGCAAGTTTGCTATCTGCTTATGACCAAGCGCAACACGATTTTAGTGAGAAGAATGGTTACGGT
>NZ_JAHPIV010000474.1 GCF_019039105.1 Desertibacillus haloalkaliphilus
TTTATGTACCTCTTCATCCGATGGAGAACCCCAAATATATTCGAAACGCTCTTTTCCTAAATGATGCATCAAGTTTCCAGCCGAAAAGGCCCCTGTCAGAGAGTTTAGTCTCAAACGACCACCATCAATTACAGGCTCTTGTAATGTCCAAAGTAAAACATCAGCATCAATTCTTCTTAAAATTTCAGCTGTATATTCAGAGTTAGCAAATGCATTGTTCTGAAGAATGATTAAATCACATTGCTTATCATCTATGAATTCTACCAAATCTGGAATGGTTAACAACGGGTACGCTGGGCACTCGATATCCTCAGATATTTCATTCAATAGTTGTACTGATAATTCAAATTG
>NZ_JAHPIV010000475.1 GCF_019039105.1 Desertibacillus haloalkaliphilus
GTAAAAGGACAAGCCCAGCAGGTCATTGAACTCGCGAAAAAGCAAAATATCACCATTCAGTATGTTCCGAGGAAAAAGCTTGATCAAATGGTAACAGGTCAGCACCAGGGAATCGTTGCACAAGTAGCAGCATATGAATATGCAGAATTGGACGATCTGTATCAAATTGCTGAAAAGCGGAATGAACAACCATTTTTCATCATCTTAGATGAAATTGAAGATCCGCACAATTTAGGGTCGATCATGCGTACGGCCGATGCTGTTGGTGCACATGGAATCGTCATTCCAAAACGACGAGCGGTAGGCTTGACGACAACTGTTGCGAAAGCATCTACTGGAGCCATTGAACAT
>NZ_JAHPIV010000476.1 GCF_019039105.1 Desertibacillus haloalkaliphilus
TATACGAAGATGAAAGCCTACTTGAGTTAATTAAAGAATACTCCACTGAAGAACGACGAATCTATATTATGGCTCACATAAACCACCCTAGAGAAATAACTGAAGAAGCACGAAAATGTTTTAAAGCATTACACGACGCAGGAGCAATTATCGTAAATCAAACCCCTGTCTTAAAAGGCATTAATGATGACCCGGTTGTATTAGGAGAATTATTAGATAAATTATCGTGGGCAGGAGTAACTCCTTACTACTTTTTTATTAATCGTCCAGTGGCTGGGAACCGTTCCTTTGTTCTAACTCTAAAAGAAGCATATGATATTGTAGAAGAAGCTAAGGCAAGAACTTCAGGAT
>NZ_JAHPIV010000477.1 GCF_019039105.1 Desertibacillus haloalkaliphilus
GTGTAACCTTCCATGATGATTTGACCAGTCAACGTTCCAGTAATCGTTGAGTTTTGTCCTGATGCCAACAAGGCAACCGCGAACAACATACTCAAGACAGGACTCGCAATGGCACCAACGATTTCCTTGTTGTTCAAGGCGTTGAACAAATCACCAAAGGCTTCCAAATCTGAGCCGTGACCGAAGAACAAAGCTGCTCCGACGATCAATAGCAATGAATTAACGACGAACGCTCCCGTCAATTGGATATTTGAATCCCAAGTCGTAAAGCGAATCGCTTCCTTAATACTCTTGTTTGATGAACGGTCAATCTTACGTGTTTGTGAGATTGATGAGTGCAAGTACAAGTTG
>NZ_JAHPIV010000478.1 GCF_019039105.1 Desertibacillus haloalkaliphilus
CTCTTAATTCATTCTCTAATGCTGTCAGCACTTCATCTTGCGACATGCCTTGTGCCAGTGAAATTTCGCTCACTAACATGCCCCGTGCATCTTCAAGCATCTTCTTTTCACTAGAATTTAAGGCTTTTTTCTGATTACGTCTCATCAGATCTTTGACAACGTCTGCGCCATCTTCAATCGAACCTGTTTTTAGCTTTTTCAGATTTTCATCATATCTTTGCTTCCAAGTAAGCGTGTCGTCGTTTGTTTCTTCTGCAAAATTGTTCATCACAACTTTCAGCGTAGCTTGATCAGCTACCGGACGTATACCTAGTTGATTGATTCTGCCTTTTGGGACCATCATCTGCATAT
>NZ_JAHPIV010000479.1 GCF_019039105.1 Desertibacillus haloalkaliphilus
CCTCTCCCCCTTCCTTTCTTTTTTTCTCCCCCTTTCTTCCTTTCCTCCTTCCCTTCCTCCCTCCCTCCTTCTCTTTTTCCCTCTCCCCCTCTCTTCTTCTTCTTCCCCTCCTCCCCTTCCCCCTTTTCCCCTCTCCTCTTTCTCCCCTCTTCTTCCCTCTTTCTTTCTTTCTTTTTCCTCTTTTCCTCCCTCCTCCCTTTTTTTTCCTTTCTTTCTTTCCTCCTTCTCTCCCTCCCCCCCTTCCCCCTCCTTCCCTTCCCTTTTCCTCTTCTCCCTTTCTCCTTCTCCCTCTCTTTTTCCTTCTTCTCCTTCTTCTTTTTCCCCCCCTCTCTTTTTCTCCTTTTTCCCTTC
>NZ_JAHPIV010000480.1 GCF_019039105.1 Desertibacillus haloalkaliphilus
GTTTCGTTGAGTGCATCTCGCAACGACTGATATTTCTATCACAGTAGATTATGTTCAAGCTACCCCTCACAACCCTTGTCCGTGTTTTGACGTTGTTTTTATATCTGGTGGTGTCTATTTATCTTGCTGACACCTACAAACGCCTCTGAGAGCTTCTCAGGGCGTTTTTTGATATACGGTAACTGTTTAACCCGATACACGACACTGGGACTACTGACTTCGAACGATTACTCGTTCAGCTTGTCCGCATGCTATATTTCTTCATCACGGCGCAACACGTGATCGGACACCTAACCGCTACCCATTGTGTTGGACGGCTAACTATCTCTTCTCCACGTCTCTGTTTGTGC
>NZ_JAHPIV010000481.1 GCF_019039105.1 Desertibacillus haloalkaliphilus
TTCATGAGCTGACCATAAATATCTGCTTAAAAACCAGCTTTTTATGTCATCATTGTTAGTCTGTTGAAGTAGTTGCTGTGCAATAGAATTTTCATTAGAGTCAGGGTCACGCGAAATTGCGTTAACCGGAACGTAATTTAATGGACGATGCGATTTAAATATCACCACTTTTTTTGCAAATTTTCTCGGTAAAGTCCCTTGCCCATTTTCTTGATTCTCATGAGGATGAAAAAATCGCCTTCTTTCTCGTGAATTATGTATATGGCCGTCATTCTCAACCGTAATGTCCCATAATCCCTCATCATGTCTTGAATTCCTTCGTAGCGTTTTAGAACCGTATGGACTAAAAG
>NZ_JAHPIV010000482.1 GCF_019039105.1 Desertibacillus haloalkaliphilus
GGATAGGTGTTCCACGAATAAATGAGACATAAATTGCACTGAGCTGATGCAGGATGGGAATACGCTCAATTCGAAAATAAGCAAGAATGAATCCAAGAAAACTGCCAATCAAAGTGGCAAATAAAACGATCAGTAAGGTTGTTGGAAGGGCTGACAATACTTTAGGGAAGAGTGTGACGACATACTCCCATTTGAAAAAATCCCCCATGTTGAATCACCTCCTATGTTGAAGTCGTTTGGACTTTTTCTTCTGAGGGCGGTGCGCCTAATATGGCGGCATCGAACCGTTCAGGGATGAGGACTTTATACATTAATACACCTAAGTCGCCATTATCGGCTTCACGTTCAAT
>NZ_JAHPIV010000483.1 GCF_019039105.1 Desertibacillus haloalkaliphilus
GTCTCACTCAGAAGGTAAGCGCATGGTGACGAACGCCGTTGCCGTTGACGACGAAGACGTGAAGACGTTGGAGTACTTGCGTGACCAAGGTATCACTTTCGATGTTCGAAAGGTGCCAAGCGATCAAAGCAAGGATATCTTCGACTTGTTGAAGTAATCACAATTGAATAACTACTATATTATTGCTAAGAAATTATTTGGGAGGATGAACGCATGATTTCAGCGTTTTTCGTAATTCTAATCGCATTCTTGGCCGGTGTTGAAGGAATCTTGGACGAGTTCCAATTCCACCAACCACTGGTCGCTGCAACGTTGATTGGATTGGCAACTGGTCACCTAATGGAAGGTGT
>NZ_JAHPIV010000484.1 GCF_019039105.1 Desertibacillus haloalkaliphilus
GGAAGAGGGGGAGAAGAGAAAGGGAGAAAGGGGAGAAAAGGGAGAGGGGAAAAGGAAGAAGGAGGGAGGAAAGAAGGAGGAAAGAAGGGAAAGGGAAGAGGAGGAAGAAGAGGGAGGAAAGGAAGAAGAGGGAGGGGAAGAGAAGGGAGAAAAAGAAAGGAAAAAGGAAGAAAAAAGAAAAAAGGGGAAGAAAGAAAAAAAAAGAGGAGGGGAAGAGGGAGAGAAGGAAGAGAGGGAGAGAGAAGAGGAGGAAAAGGGAAAGAGAAGAGGGGGAGGGGAGGAAGGAGGAAAGAGGGAGGGGGAAGAGAAAGGGGAGGAGGGAAAAGGGAAGAAAAAGGAAGAGAGGGGGG
>NZ_JAHPIV010000485.1 GCF_019039105.1 Desertibacillus haloalkaliphilus
CCGTAACACCAATCAACAGCGCCCCGACCAAACCAGGCCCTTGTGTCACTGCGATTGCCGTCAAGTCATCATACGTCAATTGCGCATCTTCCAAAGCAGCATCAGCTAACACCGTTACTTGTTCAATGTGGTGACGGCTAGCCACTTCCGGTACGATACCACCAAATCGTTGGTGACTCTTGATTTGTGTCGCTGTCTCCAAGCTCACAATTTCGGTACCATTTTTGACAATCGCCACACTTGTTTCATCGGCACTTGATTCAAAGGCCATGATATAACGTGTTTCACTCATGCTATTCTCCTTCTCCACGCAACGGCAATGTGACATCCATCAAGTAGGCGTCTTCCAC
>NZ_JAHPIV010000486.1 GCF_019039105.1 Desertibacillus haloalkaliphilus
TTTCTCTTTTCCCCTTTTCCTCCCCCTTTCCCTCTTTCCCTTTCTTCCCCTCCCTTTTTTCCCTCTCCCTCTCTTTCCTCTCTTCTTCCCTTCTTCTCTTCCTCCCCCTTTTCCCCTTCTCCTCTTCCCCTCTTCTTCTCTTTTCTTTCCTTTTCTTTCTTCCCTCTTTTTTTCTTTCTTTCTCTTTTTCCCTTTCTTTTTTTTCTTTTCTTTTTTCCTCCCTTCCCTCTTTCCCTTTCTTTCCTTTCTTCTCTTTCTTTTCTTTTTCTTTCCTTTCCTTTTTCTTTCTTTTTCCCCCCCCCCCCCTCCCTTTTTTCCTTCCCCTTCCCCTCCTCCCCCCCTCTTTTTTT
>NZ_JAHPIV010000487.1 GCF_019039105.1 Desertibacillus haloalkaliphilus
AGATAATGGATTAACGAACGAAGCAGCGATTAGAGAAGCTGTTCGTGAAGAAGAAGAGCAATGGACCAACATGTCTATGTATGAGCACGAAATGAATATACTCATGAATAGTTATACTGATGAAGTTAAACAGGGCCTTGGAGAGACTATAGAAACAGAATGGCCGTTTGTTACTTCGATTGAAGGTGTAGATATTATCGGAGAAATTGATAAAGTGACGAGAAGGAATAGTGGATATCATATTATTGATTTTAAAACAAATAAGATCTTTCAATCAGGAAGTGAATTAGTAGATCTCTACTGGTCACAGCTTTATTTATATAAATTAGCTTACGAGCAAGAATCAGGT
>NZ_JAHPIV010000488.1 GCF_019039105.1 Desertibacillus haloalkaliphilus
CTATTATACAACGCAGTCGTTCTGTACAGTGCTGGATGGATCATATGGGGATATTACATTTTATTAAGTATAGATCCTCCATTTCCTAGTATGGCTGAGCTGTTTTTCGTTTCTGCATACATTTTGTTTGTTATTGCTCTTATTTATAAAGTTAATTTGCATTTCAGTAAACAAAAACTTATCCATTTTGTGCTTGATATTGCGATGATCATGATTATGACATTTGCATTAGCATGGGAGTTTATTCTTTCTACTGTATTTTTTAACCCTACAGGCATTATTTTAAGGGACGCCTTGCTTATTTTTTATCCGTTAATGGACCTTACTCTATTATCGATCGCACTGACAT
>NZ_JAHPIV010000489.1 GCF_019039105.1 Desertibacillus haloalkaliphilus
TCCCCTTCCCTTTCCCTCTTTCTTCTCCCTTTCCCTCCCCTCTTCTTCTTTCCTCTTCTTTTTCTCCTTCCCCCTTCCCTTCTCCTCCTCCTTTCCCCTCCCCTTTTTCTCCCTCTTTCTCTCTTCTCCCTCTTCCTTTCCCTCTTTTTTCCTTTTTTTTTTTCCTTTTCTTTTCCTTTTCTCTCCCTCCTTCCCCTTCTTCTTCTTCCTCCCCCTCTTTTCTTCCCCTTCCTCTTTCTTTCCTTCCCTTCTTCTTCTCCTCCTCCTTCCCCTTTCCCCTTCCTCTTCTCTTTTCCTCTCCTTCCTCTTTTTCCTTCTCCTTCCCTCCTTTCCTTCTTCCCCCCCCCTT
>NZ_JAHPIV010000490.1 GCF_019039105.1 Desertibacillus haloalkaliphilus
TTCTCTCCCCTTCTCTTCCCCCTCTCCTCCTTCCCCTCTTCCCTTTTTTCCTTCTTTCCCCTTCCTCCTTCTCTCTTTCTCTCCCCTCTCCCCCTCCCCCTTCTCTCTTTTCCTTCTTTTCCTTCCCTCTTCTCTCCCTTCTTCTTTTTTTTTTTTCTTTTCTTTTCCCTCTTTTTCTTCTCTTTCTCTTCCCTTCCCTCTCTCTTCTTCTCTTCCTCCCTTTCTCTCCCCCCCCCCCCCTCCTCCTTCTCCCTCTTTCCCTTCCCCTTTCTCCTTTTTTCCCCCCCCTCTCCTTCCTTCCTTCTTCCCCCTTTCTCTCTCTCTCTTTCCTCCCCTTTCCCCCTCCCTT
>NZ_JAHPIV010000491.1 GCF_019039105.1 Desertibacillus haloalkaliphilus
AAGAGGGAAAGAAAAGGAAAGAAAAAGGAAGAGAAAAGGGAGAAGGGAGGGGGGGAAGAGAAGAGAGGGAGAAAAGAAAGGGGAGGAAGAAGAAGAAAAAAGAAAGAGAGAAAAGAAAGGAGGGGGGAAGAGAAAGAGGGAAAGGAAAAAGGGAAGAGGAAGGAAGGAAGAAGAGGAAAGGGAAGGGGAAAAAAAAGAGAAAGGAGAGAAAGAAAGGGGAAAAGAGAGGGAGGGAGAAAGGGGGAGGGGAAGGGGAGGAGAAGGGAGGGGGGAGAAGAGGAGAGAAGGGAAAGGGGAGGAAGAGAGAGAAAAAAAAGGAGGGAAAGAGGGGGAGAGAGAGGGGGGAAAA
>NZ_JAHPIV010000492.1 GCF_019039105.1 Desertibacillus haloalkaliphilus
TTTTTCCCCCTCTCCCCTCCTCCCCCTTTTCTTCCTCTTTTTCCCTCCCCTTCTTTCCCCCCTTTTTTTCTTCCTCCCCTCTTTCCTCCCCTCCTCCCCCTTCCCCTTTTTCCTCTCCTCTCCCTTTCCTCTCTCCCCCTCCCTCCTTTCCTTTCTCTTCTCCCCCTCTTCCTCTTCCTCCTCCTCTTCTCTTTTCTCTCTCTTTTTTCTCCCTCTCCTTCCCCCCCCCCCCCCCCCCCCCCTCCCCCTCCCCCTCTTCTCCCCCCCCCCCCCTTTTCCCCTTCTTCTCCCCTCTTTCTCCTCCTTCTCCTCCTTTCCTCCTTTTCCTCCCCTCTTTCTCTCCTTCCC
>NZ_JAHPIV010000493.1 GCF_019039105.1 Desertibacillus haloalkaliphilus
TGACCAAATTGATCGTATTGAACGTATGGAAAAGGCTCTAGCAGCCAACCCAACGGTGTCAGAATTCTTCAGTCCACGTACTGAGCAACACGACGAATTCGAGTTTGGTTCAAAGGAATGGGCAAAGGCAATCTACAAGGGTGATAAGGATCACTTGGATCCAGCCGAAGTTGTGATTGCTGTAATTGACTATGAGGGTGAACACGTTGATCCAGGTACTGCCTGGGAGATTGGTTACTCAGAAGCAACGAAGAAGCCAGTTATCTTGGTGAAGGAAAAGGAAGGTGGCATCAACTTGATGATGTCAGTGCCAGCCCACGCCTTTATCACGGATGTTGCGGATGTTGC
>NZ_JAHPIV010000494.1 GCF_019039105.1 Desertibacillus haloalkaliphilus
GGGATGAGTCAATACGGCGCCAAAGCTAGAGCTGAATCTGGAAACTCGTATTCTTCTATACTTTCGTTCTACTATCCAGGTACAAAACTAACAAATTATTAAAGTTAAGGGAGGACACAGAAGATGCGCTCAATGATTAAAACAGCCATCCTCAGCCTCATCGCCATTTTTATTATTGTTCCAACAGCTTCAGCGGACAATTCTGTATCACGAATAGATGGGGGAAATCGTTACTCTTTATCTGTCAATGTGGCGAAAAAAGGTTGGGGAACAGCGAATACCGTTGTGCTAGTAGGGAAAAAAGCTTACGCTGATGCAACAGCAGCTGTCCCTTTAGCGTATCAACAT
>NZ_JAHPIV010000495.1 GCF_019039105.1 Desertibacillus haloalkaliphilus
GTATTGGTTCGCTACTTGATTGCCTCTAGTTTATTTATCGCATACGCCCTATGGCCCGGGAGTAAATTTCGCTTACCTCACAAAGAAGACATCATAAGGATTTTTATACTCGGCTTTATAGGAATAAGTGTATATCATATTGGGGTTACTTTTGGTGAAATGACCATCACTGCAGGTGAAGCAGGAATGCTCATTGGCTCAGCTCCTATCTTCACAGCGATCATAGCTATTCTTGTATTAAAGGAGCGCTTAAGCTCATTCGGATGGATTGGGTTAGGGGTTGGTTTTTTAGGGATTCTTCTCATTACATTAGGTTCTGCAGGTCCATCTCTGACAATCTCTACAGG
>NZ_JAHPIV010000496.1 GCF_019039105.1 Desertibacillus haloalkaliphilus
GGAAAATGGTACATCGTCCTAAATGAGACGGTTTTCTACCCAACAGGAGGGGGGCAGCCTCATGATATAGGGGAACTTGAAAAGGAGCCTGTAATAGGAGTTGAGGAGGTGGACGGTGAAATCCGTCATTACGTATCCAAGCCTCTTGATAGTGATGACCTTGTACATGGAAGCATTGATTGGGAAAGGCGATTTGACCATATGCAGCAACATGCTGGACAACATCTCTTATCAGCATCATTTGCAGACCTATTTAATCTAGAAACGGTCAGTTTTCATTTAGGAAAAGAAGTATCAACGATTGACCTGCATACCCCGGATTTGTCAGAAGCTCAAGTAAAAGAAGC
>NZ_JAHPIV010000497.1 GCF_019039105.1 Desertibacillus haloalkaliphilus
CTTCTTTTTCTCTCCTTTTTCTCCTTCCTTCCCTTCCCTTCCTTTCCTCCCCTTTCTTCCTTCTTCTCCTTTCTCTCTTTTCCTTCTTCTCTCTCCCTTCTCCTTTTCCCTTCTTTCTTTCCTCCTCCCTCTCTCTCCCTCTCTCTCCTCCCCCTTTCCTTTCTTCCTCCTCTCCCCCCTTTCCCCCTCCCCTCTCTTTCCTTTTTCCTCCCTTTCCCCCTTTCTTCTCTTTCTTCCCCCTTTCTCCCTTTCCCCCTCCCTCCCTTCCCCTCTCCCCTCCCTCCTTCTTCCTCTCTTTCTCTTTCTCTTTTCCCCCTTCCTCTTTTTCTTCCTCCCTCCCTCTTCCC
>NZ_JAHPIV010000498.1 GCF_019039105.1 Desertibacillus haloalkaliphilus
CTCGTACATCCTGCCAACAATAATGCGCATACGAACATTGTAAAAAACATTTTCATTTTCTTCCCCCACCTAATCACAACGTCATTTAATTACCACAGTATTAAAACGCCATGTTGTATAAAATAGTTTCAAACCCTCAACAAAAAAGCAGACTTATTTGAACTACCAAACAAGCCTGCTTTCAATTTTTTAAGGAGCAAAAAAGAGCATAAATATAATTCCTGCTACGATAAATGCACCACAACTAACATATAAAATTTTCATTAAAAGCTCCACATGTATGACTCCTTTATCTAGCAATAATACTTGCTCCGATGACGTATGACAATCCAATGGAAATCACCAT
>NZ_JAHPIV010000499.1 GCF_019039105.1 Desertibacillus haloalkaliphilus
CCTTTCCTTCTTTTCTCCCTTTTTTTTCTTTTCCTCTCCCTCCCCCCCTCCTCCCCTCCCCTCTTCTCCTCTCCCCTCTTTCTCTCTCCCTCTCTCTTCCCCTCCCCCTCTCTCCCTCTTTCCCTCCTTTTTTTCTTTTTCCTTTCCCCTTCTCTCTTCCTTCTCTCTCTTTTTTTTCCCTCCCTCCCTCTCCCCCTTTTCTTCCCCCTCCTCTTCTTCCTTTTTCCTTCCTCTCTCCTTTCCTCCCCCTCTCTCTTTCTTCTTTTCTCCTTTCTTCCTCTTCTCCTCCCCCCTCTCCCTCTCTTCCTCCCCTTCCCTTCTCTCCCCCTTTCTTTCTCCCTTCCTT
>NZ_JAHPIV010000500.1 GCF_019039105.1 Desertibacillus haloalkaliphilus
TTCAGAGATCGAGGGGATCTAGGAAGAGGGCTGAAAGGGGAGCGTCGCCGAAGTGAATAAAATCCACTCATTTTATTCGCTGGCTGTACATTGAAGAAATGTAGGGCTGTCAAGAATGTATTTCTTGGAGGGCTATCTCATTGTTTGCATCGTTTGATGATGATTTTAAAGCAATGGGAGATTTGTTCTCTCATTGCTTTTTTATTTGCAGTGCAGAGAGCAGTCTCCGCAGCCTCTTCTCTCACACGTGATCTTTTGAAAAAGGGTGGTAGACATGGGACTAATTGTACAAAAATTTGGTGGAACATCTGTTGGATCGACAGAAAAAATTCGCAATGCCGCAGAG
>NZ_JAHPIV010000501.1 GCF_019039105.1 Desertibacillus haloalkaliphilus
TCCCTCCCCCTTTCCCCTCCCTCTTCCTTTCCTCCCTTTTCCCTTTTTTCCCTTTCCTCCCCTTTTTTCCTCTTTTCCCCTTCCCTCTCTCCCTCTCCCCCTTCCCTCTTCTTTCTTTCCCTCCCCTCTCTCTTCTCTTTTTTTTTTTCCCCCCCCCCCCCTCCCCCTTTCTCCTCTTTTTCCCCTTTCCTTTTCTCCCCCCCTTCCCTTTTTTCCTCTCCTTCCTTCTTCTCCTCCTCCCCTTCCCTCCCCCCCTCTCCTTTCTCCCCTCCCTTCCCTCCCCTCCTTTTCTTTCCCCTCTCTCTTCCTTCCCTCTCTCCTTTTTCCCTCTTTTTCTCCCCCCCTT
>NZ_JAHPIV010000502.1 GCF_019039105.1 Desertibacillus haloalkaliphilus
GAATAATGATTAAGGCAATTGCAACAACAACTAAGTAAATCCCTAGGTCAAATGGCAATGCCGTAGTCAGTTCTGTCTCTCCTAAAATAGGGAGTTGGTAGTATTCAAAAAATTGAGTTAAAAATGGATAGCCAAACACCATACTAGATACGCCTGTTGCAATTGAAATTAACAGTCCGACTGCAATGATCGTCGTATAGTTAAAAGGCAAGGCCTTTTTCATGCTCTTCATATCAAAACCGAGATACATTAATAGAAGCGCACAAGCTGTCATTAGTCCCCCAATGAAGCATCCGCCGGGGTTATTATGCCCGGCGAAGAATAAGTACACCGAGAAGGCTAGGAT
>NZ_JAHPIV010000503.1 GCF_019039105.1 Desertibacillus haloalkaliphilus
AATGGGGACAGTGCAATGGCTAACAACAGCTTATTTGTTGATTGTGGCGTTGATGATGACGACATCAGCCTATCTAAAGGCTGTGATGAGTCCGCGTAAGATTTTTATTTGGGGTATGATTTCATTTGTAATCGGTGATATTATTTCCATTTTTGCCCCAAGTTTCTGGCCGTTGTTGTTTGGTCGTCTAATCATGGCGGTTGGAACTGGAATTGCTTTGCCATTGGTCTTTAACGTGATCTTGATGAGTATTCCACCAATGCAAATTGGCAAGTACATGGGCTTTGGTGGTTTGATTTTGTCACTAGCGCCCGCACTTGGACCAGTTTATGGGGGTTTGGTGACC
>NZ_JAHPIV010000504.1 GCF_019039105.1 Desertibacillus haloalkaliphilus
ATTCATAAACACTGCTGTAAGTATAGCACTTAGAAAAAATGAAAGAGCAGCAATCCACTTATACTCTTTAGGCATATTTAAGTGTTTGCATTTCCTCCTTATAAAAAGTGTTAAGTAAGTTATGACTAGATATATTCCAAAAATTATCGTTAAACTTAATAACTCATTGCCTGGAAAACATGAAGCAATACCATTCATAATAATTTCCCCCTTTTATTATTTAAGAACTTCAGTTTGTTTTTATCCTTTCTATCTTCTCTTAAAATAAAGTAATATATCAGTTATGATTAGGATGTTAAAAGTCCAATAAATTTTCAATTGAGATGTCAATTTTATATATTAGTAT
>NZ_JAHPIV010000505.1 GCF_019039105.1 Desertibacillus haloalkaliphilus
GGGGGGAAAGAAGAAAGAGAGGAGAAAAAAAGGAGAGGGGGAGGAAAGAAAAAAGGGAAAAAAAGAAAGAAGGGGGAGGAGGAAGAAAAAAGGGGAAGGGAAGAGAAAAAAAAAAAAAGAGAAAAGGAGGGGAAGGAGAAGAGAAGAAGAAGGAAGGAAAGAAGAAAGAAGGGGAAGGAAAGAAAAAGAAGAGGGGGGAAGGGAAGAAGAGGAAGAAAGGGGAGAGAGGAAAGAGGGGAAAGAAGAGGGAGGAAGAGGAAGAGGGAAAAGAGAAGAAAAAAGGGAGAAGGGGGAAAAGAGAGGGGGAGGAAGAAAAAGAAAGAAGGAGAGGGAAAGAGGGGAAGAA
>NZ_JAHPIV010000506.1 GCF_019039105.1 Desertibacillus haloalkaliphilus
CTTCTCTCCTCCCTCCCCTTTTTCCCTCTCCCCTCCTTCCTTTCCTCTTCTTCCTTCCCTTTCTCTCTCTCCCCTTTCCTCCCTTTTTCCCCTTTCCTTCTCCTCTTTCTCTTTCTCTCCCCCCCTCCTTTCTCTCTCTCCTCCCCCTTTCCCTCCCTTTTTTTCTCTCTCTTCTCTTCCTCCTTTCTTCTCCTCTCTTCTCTCTCCCCCCTTTCTTCCCTTCTCCCTTTCTCCCCCCCCCCCTCCTCCCCTTTTTCTCTCTCCTCTCTTCTTGTCTCCCCCTTCCCCCCTTCCCCTCCCCTCCCCCTCCCCCTCCCCCTTTTCCTCTCTCCTTCTTTCCTTCTTT
>NZ_JAHPIV010000507.1 GCF_019039105.1 Desertibacillus haloalkaliphilus
GCTGATCACCCATTGATCTCCTGATCTCGTTGCAGTTGTTCCAGGTTTGCCACCTCTTGTTGGACTACCTGTCTGCGCTTCACTGACAGCCCGGTTCACAAGAGCCCCATTTTTGATTTCTTCAGCAAAAAATTGCAGCTGTTTCTCATTCCATAGTTTCTTTTCATAAATTTCACCAACAACTCCTTGGTGCCAGCCGATCGATAAGGCAGTTGCTCCATCCATACTTCCTAGTGTTTCTTGAAAAAGGACCATATCCTTTACAGATTGACCCCCGCCCCCGTACTCAACGGGCAGAGACAACGTTGTATAGCCCAGTTTTACTAATGATTCGATATTTTGTTT
>NZ_JAHPIV010000508.1 GCF_019039105.1 Desertibacillus haloalkaliphilus
GGGCAGGAAAGCAAAGTTTAAGAAACTTTGGCTTTCAGCCAATTCAGTGTCTGGGTTTAGTTAGCTAGTCAACTCCTTATCCTCGCTCCCGTTGGTCGTTCCGGTACCGTTGACTACCAGCTCGTACCCGCTTTTAGTTGCAACGTGGTGCTAGGATTAAGTTCGAAGGAGTGCAAACTAAAAATTGTGATTTTAATCTAAGGCCTTTATATTCTTTCAATTGATACACACGAACTGTGCTTCTTTTAATTTAATACGGGATTTTTACTAGTATTCGTGTATTTTATAAGGAATTCTACTTTTTGTTAAGGATCAGATTTAATGCGGTAAATAGATATTTACTAC
>NZ_JAHPIV010000509.1 GCF_019039105.1 Desertibacillus haloalkaliphilus
CCTTTCCCCCTTCTTCTCCTCTCCTCCCCTCTTTCCCTTTCTCCCCTTTCTTCTTTTTCTTCTTCTTTTTTCCCTCTTTCTCTTCTCTTCCCTTCCTCCTCTTTTTCCCCCTTTCCCCCCCCCTCTTTTCCCTCCCTTTCCCCCTTTTCCCCCTCCTTCTCTCTCCTTCTTCCCCTCTCCCCCTTCTTTTTCCCCCTTCCCCCCCTCTCTCCCTCCCCCCTTTCTCTCCTTCTTCCCTCCTTCTTCTTCTTTTTTTTTCCCTCCTCCCCTTTTCCCTTTCCCTTTCCTTCCCCTCCCTTTTCTCTCTCCTTTCCTTCCCTTCTTCTTTCTCCTTCCCTCCCTCTT
>NZ_JAHPIV010000510.1 GCF_019039105.1 Desertibacillus haloalkaliphilus
TGGTGCCGAGGGCCGGACTTGAACCGGCACGGTAGTCACCTACCGCAGGATTTTAAGTCCTGTGTGTCTGCCAATTCCACCACCCCGGCGAGGACTTCCAATATCTTATTGGAGGCGGCAACCGGATTTGAACCGGGGAATAAGGGTTTTGCAGACCCGTGCCTTACCACTTGGCTATGCCGCCTTATTGGAGCGGAAGACGGGATTCGAACCCGCGACCCCCACCTTGGCAAGGTGGTGTTCTACCACTGAACTACTTCCGCAAAAATGGCTGGGCTAGCTGGATTCGAACCAGCGCATGACGGAATCAAAATCCGCTGCCTTACCGCTTGGCTATAGC
>NZ_JAHPIV010000511.1 GCF_019039105.1 Desertibacillus haloalkaliphilus
TCCTTCTCCCTCTCCCTTTTCCCCCCCTCCTCCCTTTCCTTTCTTCTCTTTTCTCCTTCCCCTCCCTCTCCTCTTTTTCCTCCTTTCTCTTCCCTCCTTCCCCCTCCTCTCTTTTTTTCTCCTCTCTTCTCTTCTTCTTTCCCTTCTCCTTTTTTCTTTTTTCTTTCTCTTCTCCCCCTTTCCTCTCCCTCCCTTCCCCTCTTTCCTTTTTCTCCTCTTCTCTTTTTCTTCTCCTCTCCCTTCTCCCTCCTTTTCTCCTCTTCTTCTCTCTCCCCCTCTCTTCTCTTTCTTTCTTTTTCCTTCTCCTTTCTTTTTTCCCCCCTCTCTCCCCCCTCTTTTTCCTT
>NZ_JAHPIV010000512.1 GCF_019039105.1 Desertibacillus haloalkaliphilus
GCAGAGGGTGTGCTCCAACTAAGAGATGATTGATTGTTATTGTCTAGAAAAAAGAGGACACATAAACAAAAATAACACTCCGACAGAAAATTAAAGAGAACCGACAGTAAATGAACTACTTTGGACAGTAAATCCTCCACTTTCCTACAGTATATTGTTCAAGTCCGACAGAAACAGATTATACGAAACTTTATACTACGTGTTACAGAATAAAGTCTAGAAATTACCCACATAAATGAACAATCTACATAAAAATACCTCTTTTTGAAGCGTACCAATCACAAAAATTCTCTATTTTGCATAAAAATTGCTTGCCTACTACATATAGATAAACTGTCGTTGAT
>NZ_JAHPIV010000513.1 GCF_019039105.1 Desertibacillus haloalkaliphilus
GAGGAGAAGAAAGAGAAAGGGGAAGAGGGAGAGGGGGAAAAAGAAAGGAAGGGAAAAGAGGGAGAGGAAGAGAAGGAAAGAAAAGGAAGGGAGCAAGAGGGGGAGGAGGAAGAAAAAGGGGAAAAAGAGAGGGGGAAAGGGGAAGGGGAAGAAGGGAGGAGGAAAAGGGGAAAGAGAAAAGAGGGAAAGAAGAAAAAGGAAGAAGGGAGGGAGGAAAAAAGAGAAGGGGAAAAAGGGGAGAAGGGGGAAAGAGAGAAGGAAAAAGAGGAGGAGGAAAGAAGAGAAGGAGGAGAGGAAGGGAAGGGAAAGGAGAAGAAGGGAAAAGAAGGAGAAGGAGGGAAAAA
>NZ_JAHPIV010000514.1 GCF_019039105.1 Desertibacillus haloalkaliphilus
GGAAGAGGGGGAGAAGAGAAAGGAGAAAGAAAGGGGAAAAGAAAAGGGAAGAAAGAAGGGAGAAGGAGGGGGAGAAAAAAGGAAGGGGGGAGAGGAAAGAGGAGGGAGAGGGAAAGGAAAAGAAAGAAGAGGGAAAGGAAGAGAAGGGAGGAGGGGAAAGAGGGGGGAAAGGAGGAAAGGAGGGAGAGGAAGAAGAGAAGGGGGAAAGAGAGGAAGAAAAAAAAGGGGGAGGGGGGGAAAAGGAGAGGGAAGAGGGAAGGGGAAGAAAAAAAAAGGGAAAAAAGGGAAAGAAAAGGGAGGGGGAGGAGAGAGAAGAAGGAAGAAAAGAGGAGGAAAAAGAGGGA
>NZ_JAHPIV010000515.1 GCF_019039105.1 Desertibacillus haloalkaliphilus
CCCCTCCTTCCCCCTCCTCTTTCCCCTCTTTCCTTTCCTCCCCCTCCCCCTCCCCCCCCCCCCCTTCCCTCTTTTCCCTTCTCTCCTTCTCCCCTTCCTCTCCCTTCTCCTCTCCTTCCTCTCCTCCCTCCTCTTCCCCCCTCCCCTCTCCCTCCTCCCTTCCCTCTCCTTCCTTTTTTTCCTCCTCTCTTTTCTTTTCTTCTCCCTTCTCCTTCTCCCCCCTTTCCCCCCCTCCTTCCTCTTCCTCTTCCCTCTTCCTTTTCTCCTTCTCCCCTCTCTCTTTTCCCTCCCCCTTTTCTTCCTCCTCTCCTCCTTCCTCCTCCTCCTTCCTCCCCCTCCCCTCC
>NZ_JAHPIV010000516.1 GCF_019039105.1 Desertibacillus haloalkaliphilus
TGATTAATCCTTGCATATTCTTCTATTTCTTCAACCTGATTACCACGTGTGGGAATGATTGATTTCAAATAACTCTCTACTCGTTTATTAATCATTTTTACACTCCATTCTTGTCATTAAACCATAAAAAAAGGGTGTGTTCTCGTATACTTGAACACATCCCCCTTAAAAAATCCATGATCATTCTATTCTTCTTCAGTCTCTGTGGACTGGCCTTCAACCCATTCATTACGGTATCTTTGATGAGTACGGTTATGCTCTTCATACGTTTCGTTATAAATGACTTCTCCATTAAAACGAGCATAGAAGAACAAGTAATCTGTCTCTTCAGGATTCAAAGCAG
>NZ_JAHPIV010000517.1 GCF_019039105.1 Desertibacillus haloalkaliphilus
GGTTTTACTAAAGGTTCTGTGTCATTAATAATTGATTCTAACCACTGTTTCGCTTCAGCTACAGCCTCTCCTGCGTGTTTGGCATCAAAAAAGTCTACACCGCCAATAATTGTAGGTTCCTCAGTTACTAATTCTCCATATGCTGCTTTGTTAATGATCAAACTTCCTTTTTTGCCCATGCCAGATGTGATTTCAGCCCCTGCTTTTGTTCCACATAACGTTGTTGCAGCTTCTTTTGCATCTGTTGTATTTAAAACCCACGAAGATTCAAGGAAAATAGTTGCCCCATCTTCCATTTTGATAAAACCAAAGGCGGAATCTTCCACTTCAAACGTTGTAGGAT
>NZ_JAHPIV010000518.1 GCF_019039105.1 Desertibacillus haloalkaliphilus
GGGTTATCTGAAAAGGTCAACAGCAGACTTTTGAAGATAATCCCTTTACAATTATTAGTCTTATCTCCACCACAGCCTCATATTATAGAAGACCTAATAAGTGGAGGTGTGACATGATTCCAACCATTATAATAAAAGTAGCTTTAGTTATTATTGTAATTAGGTCTGGTTACGTTGCATTGAACTTACTTAATAAATCATTTGGAAGAAATACGTTAGACCTTTTATATCATTTATCTATTTTTGTGATTGCACTATCTTTTTTAATATGAATGCATAAAAAGACGAATTCTAAAATTGTTTTTGAACTCGTCCTATTTTTCTTGATCAGTTAATCTGACCT
>NZ_JAHPIV010000519.1 GCF_019039105.1 Desertibacillus haloalkaliphilus
GAATATAGCTAATATAGATTGTAGCGAAGTCTGGTTGATTCGTCATCGGGCATAATGAAGTGAACTCAGGACAATTAAATTTTACAAAGTAATCGCGATTTTGATGTTTATTTTCAAACACTTCTAAGACAGAAGGGTTATAGGAAAAGTCATAGGCTGTTCCTTGATTTCCAAGTAACGTTACCCCTTCTAGTTCTTCTTTTTTTCTTCCACTCATTGTTTTTTCTCTCCTTCTTTACACGCCACGTTTGTTTCCCCAAATCAGGGTATGAAGCTGTGGCAATACCTTAGCATCATTCATAACTAGCGATTTTGTCGCTTTTTCAATTAACCATTCATAACG
>NZ_JAHPIV010000520.1 GCF_019039105.1 Desertibacillus haloalkaliphilus
GGCCAGCGCCATTCCCCTCATCCTGGTGGAGAAACCCGTGGTGGCCACCCTGGCCCAGCACGATCGCCTGCACGCCCTGCTGGCGGACCCCGAGGTCGCAGCCAGGGTGCTGGCGCTGGATCACTGGATGGCCCGCAATGCCGTCCAGCAGTTGCTGCTGAGCGGCAAACTGGATGAAGGCTGGCAGCCTCGGGAACCAGAGGGCGCCGGGGTCGGGCTGGCCACCCTCGCCGATATCAGCGCGGTGGAGGGCTTTTTGCTGGAACCCTGCGGCCTGGACGAGGCGGGGGAGCCCTATGCCCTCAACTTCGCCACCGGGGAGCCGGATCGGCGGGTCCTGCGC
>NZ_JAHPIV010000521.1 GCF_019039105.1 Desertibacillus haloalkaliphilus
GTACAAACCGGGGCTTGAAGACATTGTGGCAAGCGAAACGTCAATTTCGTTCCTAGATGTCCAGCAAGAAGAAATTGTGATTCGCGGTTATGACCTCATCGAGCTGGCACAAAACAAGACGTATCTAGAAACAGCCTATCTGCTCATTTATGGAAGATTACCAGATGCAATGGAATATCACCAATTTCAGCAAGATATTTCCTCACAAACAAGCTTACATCCAACCATTCAAACCATTTTGACAAAACTGCCAAAAACCACTCACCCAATGGATGCCATGAGAACGTGTTTATCTGCTCTTGCAGGGTACGATGAACAACTGAATGATCGATCAGAAGCATGC
>NZ_JAHPIV010000522.1 GCF_019039105.1 Desertibacillus haloalkaliphilus
TCTTTCCTCCTCCTCCCTCTCCTTTCTCTCCCCCTTCCTCTCCTTCTCCCCTCCCCTTTTCCCTCTTCTCCCCTTTCCTCCTTTTTTCCCCCCCCCCTCCCCCCCCTCCCCCTCCTTCCCCTTTCTTTTCCTTCCCTTCCCCCTCCCCCTCCTCTTTTTCCCCCCCTTTTTTTCTTTCCTCTTCCTCTTTCTTTCCTCTCTCCTCCTCCCTCCTCCTCTTCCTCCTCCTCTTTCCTCCCTCCTCTCCCCCTTCCTCTCCCCTCCCTCCCTCTCCTTCTTTCCCCTCCCTTCCCTTCCCCTCCCTTCTCCCCTCCTTCTCCCTCTCCCTTTTCTCTTCCCCTCT
>NZ_JAHPIV010000523.1 GCF_019039105.1 Desertibacillus haloalkaliphilus
GACATACATATAGCAAATCAGCCATCCCCCAACACAAGTTGAGAGATGGCTGATTTTTTATTATTTAAGCGTCTTGTCTAACCATTCAAACATGACGATCAATCGCGCATTGCGTAAGTTCGGTAATCCGTTACGAGACACACCGCGCCATGATTGCGGGAAACGCACCATTTCAACCGGCGTATCCGTCAACGTCTTCACCGCCGTGAAATACATTTCCGTTTGCGCAATCGGCGTCCGTAAATCATATTCACCATGCATCATGAGCAGTGGCGTTTTAACCGCCCCAGCGTACGTAATTGGCGAGCGCTTAATCAATTCTGCTCGACCAGCTTCCGTATAT
>NZ_JAHPIV010000524.1 GCF_019039105.1 Desertibacillus haloalkaliphilus
GGTCGAGACATATTACCTTGCGGCGACTTTTTCAATTGGAAATATTGATAGTTGCCGTCTACCCATGTTTGAAATACACCATGACACGTTCTCTCTAGAAAACTTGCTGTTTCCAAGCCTATTTCAGTAAAGTTACTTAAGGCAATCATGCTCATATTCGCCGCACTGATAAAGGCAATTTCTTCAGTAAGGTAACTTTTCACAAATTCTTTCCCTCTTTGAGAAACGATTGTATTAAGATCATTAAATAAGAACCATTTCTCCCCGTTTTCTGCACTCTTTGAAACTGCAACATTCAGTTTCTCTCGAATGACTTGACTGTATTCTTCGTTATTCATATGC
>NZ_JAHPIV010000525.1 GCF_019039105.1 Desertibacillus haloalkaliphilus
GAACAAGGTGCTATTGCCTGTGGATTTGGACCACGGATATTACGTACGGAAACGGCATCGCTATATGTGCTTGCTGCGATTTCGTACCATTTCGAATTAATGAGGTGATATTAATGCCTACTGTTGCCTTTCATACATTAGGTTGTAAAGTAAATCATTACGAAACAGAAGCAATTTGGCAGCTGTTTCATAATGAAGGTTATGAAAAAGTTGATTTTGAAGCAACTTCAGATGTTTATGTCATAAATACATGTACAGTAACAAATACAGGCGATAAAAAAAGCCGACAAGTGATTCGTCGTGCAATCCGTAAAAATCCTGATGCCGTTATCTGTGTAACAG
>NZ_JAHPIV010000526.1 GCF_019039105.1 Desertibacillus haloalkaliphilus
CCAATGCGGCTGATTTGCTTCAAATCAGTGATGATTATGGTGAGCTAGTACCTGGTAAGATGGCCGACTTCGTTATGTTCGATGCCAGCCCACTTGCTGATATTAAGGTTTTGCAAGATCCAAAGCGCGTTGCTAAGTTTGGTGAATTCGTTGATACAACTGGATTCCAAAACCCATTTATTTTGCCACTTGATAAGGGTCACTTGGCCTACTAAAATGCAGACAAAAAGACGAGACGAACAGATTGATGTTCATCTCGTCTTTTTACTTTGCCCAGACTTTTTGCATAGCCGCAAAGACTGCTAGCGTTGCGCGTGAATCTGCCAACGCACGGTGCTTTTG
>NZ_JAHPIV010000527.1 GCF_019039105.1 Desertibacillus haloalkaliphilus
GTGCGCCATAGGACCACGTGATTGTCCATCCTTCTTGATGTTACCTTGGTAACCATGACCCTTTGTGATTCCAGTTACGTCAACAGCTTCGCCAGCAGCGAAGATGTCAACCTTAACTTCATCCCCAACATTGAATTCTCCCTCAGCGTCGCGGATTTCACGAATGTAGCGCTTAGGGGCCGTGTTTGCCTTGGCAACATGACCTTGCTCAGGCTTGTTGCTCAAAACGGCACGCTTGTCTTGGTAACCCAATTGAACTGCGTTGTAACCGTCGTTTTCCAAAGTCTTAACTTGGAGAACTACGTTTGGCGTAGCTTCAATTACTGTTACGGGGATAAGCTC
>NZ_JAHPIV010000528.1 GCF_019039105.1 Desertibacillus haloalkaliphilus
GGAGGGAGAAAAAAGAGGGGGGGGAAAGAAGGGGGAAAAAAGAGGAAGGGGGGGGGAGGGGAGGGAGGAAGAGAAAAAAAAGGGGAGGGGGGGGAGAAGGGGGGGAGAAGGGGAAAAGAGGAAAAGAAAAGAGGGGGGGGGGGGAGGGAGGAGAAAAGAAGAAAAAGGAGGGAGAGGAGGGAAAGGAAGAAGAGGGGAGAAAAGGAGAGAAAAAGAAAAAAAGGGGAAAGGAAAAGAGGAGAGAAGAAAAAAAAGGAAAAGAAAGGGAAAGGGGGGAAGAAAGAGGGAGAGGGGAGGGAAGGGGAGAGGAAAAAAGGGGAGGAGGAGGGGAGAGAGGGAAGA
>NZ_JAHPIV010000529.1 GCF_019039105.1 Desertibacillus haloalkaliphilus
TCGCCGATATAAAGGTCTCCTTTAGAGATATCCTCAAGTCCTGCAATCATACGTAACGTTGTAGACTTACCACAACCTGATGGACCAACGAATACGACAAACTCTTTATCTTGAATATGCAAATTAAAATCAGTAACAGCGGTTACATCCCCATCATAAATCTTGTAAACATTATCTAATCTAATTTCACCCATGTCGATCTCTCCTTTGAATATCTTTAATATAGATAAAGTGTAACGCTTGTAACCGTTTTCGTATACGGTAAAAGTGCATAAAAAAGAATGCATTGTTTTTGTGCACAATGCATTAATGGATGTTTTTTTCTATTAATAGTGATAGAT
>NZ_JAHPIV010000530.1 GCF_019039105.1 Desertibacillus haloalkaliphilus
CATGACGGTCAGACAAAATCGCACGAGCAACTTCAATCATTGAAAGCTCAGCCTTATTTTGGCCGTCAAATTGTGTTAATGCCAAATCACTGCACGTCCTTTCGCGGTCTTACTCAATGTCTTATCTTACAATATTTCAGCCGTTTCGGCAAATGTTATTCTTCGCAAATTAAGCGAGTTCTGGTACATCACGTCCCAAAACCCACTTTTCGACGGCAACACCAACACCATCCGCGTTTTGTGTCGTCGTTTCTACGTCCGCAACTGCCTTCACTTCAGGCACAGCATTTCCCATTGCGACACCTAATCCAGCGGCCTCAATCATCGTGACATCATTTTGT
>NZ_JAHPIV010000531.1 GCF_019039105.1 Desertibacillus haloalkaliphilus
GCTAAGAGAGGTGAAGCGTATGTTAACAGAACGGCAGCGGTTAATTTTGGCCGCAATAATTCAAGATTACGCAAAAACCGGTAAAGCTGTTGGATCAAAAACGTTGCTTGAAGAATTAGGGTTGGCAGTCAGTTCAGCCACGGTTCGTAATGAGATGGCCTCATTGGAAGAGCAAGGTTTGTTGCAAAAGGAACATACATCGTCAGGACGGGTACCTTCACAACGTGGTTATCGTTACTATGTAGATAAGATTATGCGTAGTGAACACATGACCCAGGTTGCCCAGCAATCCCTTGAACGCGTTTTCAATCGTAATTTTCAACAAATTGACGATTTGATGC
>NZ_JAHPIV010000532.1 GCF_019039105.1 Desertibacillus haloalkaliphilus
GCGTTGGACCGTCAACATATTGTTCAAGGGCTCATTAAGGCGATTTCAATTCTAGACGAAGTCATTGCAACCATTCGTGCGTCTAAAGATAAAAAGAATGCGAAAGATAACCTGATTGCACAATTTGAATTTACAGAAGCACAAGCAGAAGCAATTGTTACATTGCAACTATACCGTTTAACAAATACGGATATTACAACACTCGAAGAAGAAGCAGCTGAGCTAGAACGCCGTATTCATGAGCTAGAAGCGATTCTAGGCAGTGAGAAAAAGCTTATCCAAGTTATTAAGAGCAATCTTCAAACGATTAAAAAAGAATTTGCTGACCCACGCCGTACGGT
>NZ_JAHPIV010000533.1 GCF_019039105.1 Desertibacillus haloalkaliphilus
CCTCATTTCTTTCAAATCCAATATTATAACACCTAAAAACATAAACACTACTCATTTCTTTCCCCTCCTTTTCCCTCCTTCCTCCTCCCTCTTTTTTCTCCCCTTTCTTTTCCTTCCCTCTCTCCCTCCCTCCTTCTTTCCCTCTTTCCTCCCCTTCTCCCCCCCCTCTTCCTTCTCTCTTTTTTCCCTTTTTTTCTCCCTTCTCTTTCCCTCTCCTTTCTCCTCCCTCTTTTCCCTTTTTCCCCCTTCCCTCTCCCTCTTCTCCCCCCCCCCCTCTTCTTTTCTTCCCTTTTCTCCCTTTCTTCTCTCCCCTTCCCCCCTTTTCTCTTCCCTCTTCTTCT
>NZ_JAHPIV010000534.1 GCF_019039105.1 Desertibacillus haloalkaliphilus
TTTTCTCTCCTTCTTCTTTTCCCCTCCTCCCTTCCTCCCTCCTTTCTTTCTCTTCTTTCCTTTTTCTCCCCCTTCTTTCCCCTTCTTTTTCCTCTCTCCCTCCCTTTTTCTCTTCTCTCCCCTTTCCCCCTCCTCCCCCCTCTCCTCTTTCTTTCTTCTTTTCCTTCCTCCCCTCTTTTCTCCTCCCCTTCTCCTTCTTCCCTTCCCCTCCTCTTCTCCTCCTTCTCCTTTCCTTTTTTCTCTCTTCCCTCCCTCCCCTCTCTCCTCCTTCTCCTTCCTTCCCCCCCTTTCCCCTCCCCTCTCTTTTTTCTTCCTTCCTCCCCCCCCTTCTCTCTCTTCTT
>NZ_JAHPIV010000535.1 GCF_019039105.1 Desertibacillus haloalkaliphilus
CTCTTCTTCTCTTCCTTTTTCTTCTTTTTTTCCTTTTCCCTCTCCTCCTTCCTCTCCTTTTTTCCCCCCCCCTCCTTTCCTCCTTTCTTTTCCCCTCTCCCCTTTTCTTCCTCCCTCCTCTTCCCTCCTTTCTTTTCTTCTTCTTTTTTTCTTCTTTCCCTCCTTTCTTCTCCCTTTTTTTTCTCTTCCCCTCTTTCTCTTCTCCCCCTCTCCTCTCCCCCTCTCCCTCTCTCCCTCTCTTATTCCTTCTTCTTCTTTCCCACCCCCACACCCCCCTCTTCACTATCCCTCCTCCTTTTCCCTTCTCTTCCCTCTCTCTTTACCCCCTCTCCTCTCTTTTT
>NZ_JAHPIV010000536.1 GCF_019039105.1 Desertibacillus haloalkaliphilus
ATTACGTACATCTAATAATGGCTGATTTGTCACCATCTTCACCTCATTCATCTTAGAAGACTTTGCATAATTAACGATTGAACTGGATTAATATTAATAATAGTAAAAAGATTGCGAAAATTTTAGTTACTTTTCTATATACGAGAAAGAATCTTTGTATTGCTTTAATTCAATACTTACATCAACAGAGATCACGCCATCCATATTAGCAAGTTCCTTGTTAACAAAACGAACAAGATCGTCATTGTTCTTAAAATAGGCTTGTAAAATTAGATCGTGACGACCAGAAAAGGCACCGACAAAACGAACTTCTTGATATCGATTCAGAGTTGTCGCAATT
>NZ_JAHPIV010000537.1 GCF_019039105.1 Desertibacillus haloalkaliphilus
TGCGAAAACTAGGGAAGTTGTTTTTGTTCCGGCACGTGGCGGGCTTGGCGAGCAGGTGGAGAATCAAGTGAATACGATTAGTGCAGAACTTGCGAGTCGAGCAGGGGCACAATATCGCTTGTTGCATGTTCCAGACCAAATAAGTGAGGAAGCTTACTCATCTCTTGTATTAGAACCTTCTGTTAAGGACATCCTAAGGCTGATTAAATCAGCTTGTACGGTTATTCATGGAATTGGAGATGCAAGAACGATGGCGCTCCGGCGTGATTCAGTGAATTCGTTTATTGACAAGCTTAATCGGGAAGAGGCTGTAGCAGAGGCGTTTGGATATTATTTTAAC
>NZ_JAHPIV010000538.1 GCF_019039105.1 Desertibacillus haloalkaliphilus
TAATTGAATTATGTACTTACAAAAACGTCATAAAAATGAAAAAGAGTAGGAACAATCACATAGAGTGATTCATCCTACTTCTTAGAAAATAGTTATCCAATACTGTAATGTCAACATTTTGTATATAAAATCCAATCGTTTTCCTCAATAGTATTGTAACAATCTGATAGTTGTTTCCCTGCAATGTAAACAAACGCTTCTCTTTCCCCCTCTTCTGTATATACAGTCCTCACCACTCGCTCATACTCATTTGATTTACGACCAGATACGTAGTCTTCTAATTGATCGAGCTGCACTAATTCATCGGTTGTAACTTCATATAATTCACCTGATACTTTAC
>NZ_JAHPIV010000539.1 GCF_019039105.1 Desertibacillus haloalkaliphilus
GTGCTTATGATTGTTTATTCCATTGCCCCGAACGTGAAGTTAACTTTTAAACAAGTAATTATAGGAGCCGTATCTGCAACGGTTTGTTGGCAAGTAATCTCTGCTTTATTTGCCACATACATAAGTAATTTCGGAAATTTCACGGCGACCTATGGTAGTCTTGGTGGAGTTATCATCCTTATGCTTTGGTTCTTTCTCACAGGGGTAAGTCTCGTTATTGGTGGTCAAATTAACGCCACTCTTTACTTACAGAAGAAAAATAGAAATAACAATCTATCATAACCTAAAAAATTATTTCAAAAAAGTGTATATAATTTTCATTTTTGGAGATGATGGTATC
>NZ_JAHPIV010000540.1 GCF_019039105.1 Desertibacillus haloalkaliphilus
TTATACATCTCATTTCCTGCTTCATCCCTTTTTTTTTTCCCACCTTACATACCCTCCTCACACTTTACCTCCCTATTCTTTTCTTTTCCTTTTCTCACCTCTTTTTCTTCTTCCCTCTTTTTTTCTCTCTCCCTTCCCCTCTCTTCCCCCTTCTCTTCCCCCTTCTTTTCCTCTTCCTCTTCTCCTTCCTTTCTTTTTTCTTTTTCCTCTCCTCCCTCTCTCTTCTCTTTCTTCCTCTTCTTCTTTTCTCTCTCTCTCTCCTCTTCTTCTTTTTTCCTCCTTTCTTCTTTCCCCCTCCCCCCCCCCTCTTCCTCCTTCCTTTCCCCTCTTTCCCCCCCTT
>NZ_JAHPIV010000541.1 GCF_019039105.1 Desertibacillus haloalkaliphilus
TTTTTCTCTCCTTCTCTTCCTCCCTCTTCCTCCCCCTTTCCCTCCTCCTTTTTCTCTCTCTTCCTTCCCTTCCCCTCTCTTTCCCTTCCTCCTCCCTTTTTCCCTTCTCCTTCCCCTTTCTCCTCTCTCTTCTCTCTTTTTTCTTTCTTCCCCTTCCTCCTTCCTTCTTCCCCCCCCTCCCTTCTCTCTTCTCCTTTCCCCCCTTTTCTTTCCTTTTCCTCCTCTCTTCTTCTTCCCTTCCCCCTTTCTCCTCCTCTCCCCTTTCTCTCTTTTCTTCTCTTCTTCTCTCTTCCCTCCTCTCTCCCCCTTTTTTCCTCTCCCCTTCCCCCCTCCCTCTTC
>NZ_JAHPIV010000542.1 GCF_019039105.1 Desertibacillus haloalkaliphilus
TTTTTCTCTCTCTTCTTCTCTCTCCTCCTCTTTCTCTTCCCCTCTCTCCTCTCTTCCCTTCTCCCTCCTCTCCCTTTCTCTTTTTTCCCCTCCTTCCTTTCCTCTTTCCCTCCCTCTCCCTCCCTCTTCTCCTCTTCTTTCCTTTCTTTTCCTTTCTCCTTTCCCCCCTCCCCCCCCTTCTTCTTTCCCCTTCTTTTCTCCTCCCTTCTCTTCCCCCCCTCTTTTCTCCCTTCTTTCTCTTCCCTTCTCTTTTTCCCTTTCTTCCTTTCCCCTCCTTCCCCTTTCCTCTCCCCTCTCCTCTCCTCTTCCTCCTCTCTCTTCTCCCCCTCTCCTCTCCCC
>NZ_JAHPIV010000543.1 GCF_019039105.1 Desertibacillus haloalkaliphilus
GACTGAGATCGTATCAACGTTATAATCTCCGTAAGGATAAGCGAAAACATTCGTCGTCTTACCGGTTAACTCTTTGAGCGCTGTAGTTGCATCATTAATTTCTGAGTATTGTTCTGCTTTACTTAAACTCGTTAGAAAAGGATGTGTTACAGTATGGTTTTGGATATCAATACCCTCTTCCATAACGGTCAAGATTTCATTACTTGTCATGTTCCAGCTTCCATCTACCCAATCGGAAACGGTAAACTGAGTTGCTTTCATCCCATATTTTTGCAAAACAGGATATACATATGGGTAAAAATCATCTGAATTATCATCAAATGTCAGCAGTACAGCTT
>NZ_JAHPIV010000544.1 GCF_019039105.1 Desertibacillus haloalkaliphilus
TCATCAAAGACATGATTGATAAGCGTGTTATTAACGTTGCGTCAGTAGATACTGAACGTGATGTGACGATTGACTTTATGAACAAGCCAGACGCTGATGGTATTCAAGAGAACTTCTTGGACCGCGTTATCGACATGATTTACAACAAGTCAAACGTCGCCAACTTCAATGATGATGTGTTTGGTAATGCGTCAGGTACTTCGCTTGAATTTAAGCTGCAGTCAATGAGTACGGCAGCAAACATGAAGGAGCGCAAGTTCAAAATGTCGTTGCGCCAAATGTGGCGCTTGGCATTCACGATTGGGGCAACATTGCCGCTTGATACTGGTGATAAGGAC
>NZ_JAHPIV010000545.1 GCF_019039105.1 Desertibacillus haloalkaliphilus
GATTATCTGTTTTAGAACAAAAAATGAAGACATCCTGCAAATGGGAGTATACAATCTTCTCTCACCATTATTAGTGATGTCTCCATATGTTCCTACGATGTTTTTTTATACTTTTCTCGATATTGCCCTGGTGTCATTTCTTCTTGTTTTTTAAATGATCGGATAAAATTCTGTGAGTTTTTGTAGCGTAAGTGATCAGCTATTTCCTTAACCGTCATATTCGTTTCAGTTAACCACTGTTTTGCTTTTTTAAATCGATACATGGCCAAATACTCACTAAATGTATAATTTGTTTCTTGTTTAAACACACTGCTCAAATAATTAGCATTATAATGGAG
>NZ_JAHPIV010000546.1 GCF_019039105.1 Desertibacillus haloalkaliphilus
TTTTTCTCCCTTTTCCTCCTTCTTTTCTTTCTCTTCTCTTTTTCCTCCCTTTCCTCCTTCTCTTTTCCCTTCCCCCTTCTCCTCCTTTTTTCCTTTCCCCCCCTCCCCTTCCCCTTTCCCTCCTCCCTCCTTTTTTCTCCCCCCTCCCTCCCCCCCTTTCTCCCCCCCTCCCTCCCCCCTTCTCCCCCCTCCCTCTTCCTTCCTCCCCTCTTCCTCTTTCTCCCTCTTTCTTTTTTCCCCTTCTTCCTCTCCCTTCTTTCCCCTTTCTTCTCCTTTTTCCCTCCTCCCCTTTCCTCCTCTTTTTCCTTCTCTTTTTTTTTCCCCCCTTTCTTCTCTTT
>NZ_JAHPIV010000547.1 GCF_019039105.1 Desertibacillus haloalkaliphilus
CATTTACTGTTGTGAAATAAAGGATACACATCAACTATCCTCTAATCCGAAAGTCTTGATAATGGGCGAACTTGGTGAGCGGCTTCATGTCCATATGTGTGACTTTTGAAAAAGGACTGCCTTTACGGACGGTCTCTAAAAAGTCAAAAACTTCCTGCTGCTCTCCTTCTACTTTTAACTCGACGTGACCCTCATCTGTGTTGCGTACCCAGCCTTTTATCCCTCGATTGACGGCTTCTCCTTGAACAAAATAACGAAAACCGACTCCTTGAACTCGTCCTTTTACAATAGCGTGATAATGAACCAATGTCATCTCTCCTTTTTTCTCATCGTACCAT
>NZ_JAHPIV010000548.1 GCF_019039105.1 Desertibacillus haloalkaliphilus
TTCTAACCATACTCTATTTCTTTGCATCCACCTCCTAAAAGCTCCTATTAGTAATTTTACCTTAGGAGCTTTTGGAATTTTTTCTGCATATTTGCTTCCAAGGCCCTAATAATATTCTTTTGATAATTCATTTAAAAAACCACTTGCTATTTAAAGCGCTTTCATCTATGATGAATTCATAATTAGTTTGTTGCGTAAACAAAATAAACTGATTATAAAAAAATAAGTAATCGTTCTATTAGGGGGAAAACAAAATGGCGACAGTAACAGTGAATCAGGAAGAAAAGTACCATACGGCGAAGAAATGGCAAATAGGATTTTTTGCTTTAAACAACAC
>NZ_JAHPIV010000549.1 GCF_019039105.1 Desertibacillus haloalkaliphilus
GGACCAGGTTGTTCTCGCTCGCCGCCGTCAGGTTGACGTCGCTCACCGCCGTCGGCACGTCGTCCACGATCTGCACGCTCAGGGTGTTCGAGGCCGAATCCCCGTCGCTGTCCACCAGGCTCACCGCGAAGTCTTCGAACAGGCTGTTGTTGCCGTTCGCCGTCGGGTGCGCCTCGTTGTCGTTCAGGGTGTAGCTGTAGCTCACCAGCCCGGTCGCCGGGTTGTACCCGGTGATGGTCAGGGTGTTGCCCAGCGGCGTGGTCACCCCGCTCAGCGGGAAGCCCGCCACCACCCCGTTCACCACGATGTTGATGCCACCCACGCTCAGGGTCTTCAC
>NZ_JAHPIV010000550.1 GCF_019039105.1 Desertibacillus haloalkaliphilus
GAATATGATGCTCATTGATATTAAGATCAAATGGCTTGATCCATGTTTGCCAATCTTTTTCTACGGACTTCCATAGTGCTTTACTTAATTGAGCTACCTTATGACTAAATATGACTGATTGTTTTAAGGAGCTAGGTACTTGTTGATCCATCTTTCTCCCCCTAGGTATGACGTTAGTAAATTCTGTCTTGTTCTTCCAAAAGTTATTTTCCGATATTTTTCTTCTTTACATTATGACAAGAATTGAAATAAAAAGAAAGTAAAAAAAATTGTTAATTATAAACTTTTAGAAAATTGTTATTAAAACATTGCTTTTATTTGTAGAACAATCTAGTCG
>NZ_JAHPIV010000551.1 GCF_019039105.1 Desertibacillus haloalkaliphilus
CTACTGTAGGATATTTAATGATCAGTAACCTCTGGAAATACTCGATCATGTTTAAGTGGCAAAAGCGTAAGACCAAATAATTGCGACTTGCAGATACAATGGCTTAACTTGTTTTATGTTAGAGAAATTGACTTTCCTAATTGAACAAGTTAAGCATTAACGCCTTTTTAGCGTTTGCATCCCTGTATTTCCTTTACGTCCTCTATTGTAATTTATTCTACCTTATCAATAGATTAAACCACGGCGATAAGACTATCTTAATCCCTTCACTCGGACGCTTACTTACAAGCTACTCATAAGTAGATATATACATTCATTTAATTTGCAGCTTAAAAT
>NZ_JAHPIV010000552.1 GCF_019039105.1 Desertibacillus haloalkaliphilus
AAAGAGGGGTCTGACCCTTATACTCTTATACTATACTAATTTTGTTGTCCATGATTCGCAGTTCCAGACGTCTGTAGCAACGTCTTGATAGAACTCTGGTTCGTGACTAATTAGCAAAATGCTTCCTTTGTATGCTTGCAGCGCTCGTTTTAACTCTTCTTTTGCGTCAACGTCTAAGTGATTTGTCGGCTCATCGAGAACAAGGATATTTGTTTCACGATTAATTAATTTACAAAGACGGACCTTGGCTTTTTCGCCACCACTTAAAACGACAATCTTACTCTCTATATGCTTTGTCGTTAATCCACACTTAGCAAGGGCTGCACGTACCTCAGC
>NZ_JAHPIV010000553.1 GCF_019039105.1 Desertibacillus haloalkaliphilus
GTTTCTAGATCGAAACACACTAAAAAATCACTAATCATTTAGCAGTGCTTTTTATCATCTAACTTAAAGAACTTAATTTCATCTAATGGCACGATCATAAATCTATTTTTATGATCTTTGCACGTGCAATCACGTTTTTTACGACCTTTACAGTCACAGTCTCTTCGACGTTTTTTGTCGTCATCTAGTTTTTCTACTTCCACAAAGTCACGTCCAACATGGCAGATGATTGCTCGGAATTCTCTACACTCATCTCCACATTCAATCTCAAATTTCACAACACACCCAATCAGCTGACGCAGTCTAAATGCAAATCCACCATCAAGGCCTCTTAGG
>NZ_JAHPIV010000554.1 GCF_019039105.1 Desertibacillus haloalkaliphilus
GGAATGCACCTATCGTCGAGGACAAAAAACGAAAAACACGATTATCCGTGTTTTTACCGGCTTTTCTCATTGTCGGTGGTGGGGCCGTTCTAGGAATTGTCAACAATCAATTGCTGGCTGACATTTCAATGAATGGATTTATCGGATCTTTACGGGGGCTTGGATGGCTTTATCAAATTATTTCCATCGCTGCACTAATTATCGTCAGTATCGTCACCTTTACAAAACTAGGTAACATTCGATTGGGAGGTTCGGAGGCAAAACCGAAATATTCGTTTATGGTTTGGTTTGCGATGGCATTGACTGGAGGGATTGCCACGGGGGTCATTACCTAT
>NZ_JAHPIV010000555.1 GCF_019039105.1 Desertibacillus haloalkaliphilus
TATTAATGGTATTTCTTATGATGGGTCACTTTTTAAGCGGGCGCCTGAACGTAAGGCACCCCATAATTCATACATTACGTATGAGGATATGATCCAAGGCTTTGTAAATGAAAAAGGCTATGTTATAACAGGAGAAGTTCCAGCCTTAGACTTTTATGAAAATGAAGATATTCATATCGTTGGCAATAAAGCTAGTGAGGTTGAAGTGAATTACTTAGGGAAAAATCATATTCAATATGTCTATGATGAAGCCTCTGGGTATTATGAGCGTTTTAATGGTGAACGAAAGACTGTTGAATACGAAACAAATGATCCTGTTCTCTTGTCCAATGTTC
>NZ_JAHPIV010000556.1 GCF_019039105.1 Desertibacillus haloalkaliphilus
TCACCACACTTTGTCATAGGGCAGAGTGTGTTTTTTTGTTTAGAGGAAGGAGTGTGGATGGTGAAGGTTTGGCATTATGCGTCTCTAGTATTTTTAGCTGGATGCTGTTTTGGAATATTATCAACCTTTGTTAAGTTAGCATACGGGGCCGGATTTTCGGTTGGAGAAGTGACGGGTGGACAGTTTCTTACAGGAACAGTTCTTATCTTCTTGTTGTCTTTGTTCACGAAAAGAACAAAGCTATCATTAAGACAATCTCGAGAATTGCTACTGGCAGGCATGCCGATGGGGTTAACGGGTATTTTCTATTATATTTCATTACAAACACTTGATGC
>NZ_JAHPIV010000557.1 GCF_019039105.1 Desertibacillus haloalkaliphilus
TCTCAATAGGGATACGTAACGTTTCAATATTATCAATAGGATTAAGAACGACATCTCTTCCTAAGCTTAGCATTTTGGTCGTGCGCATATTTGTTTCTAAATGAGGCTCCAACATACCAATAAGTTTTGGAATTTTGGTCATACCTGATATAGTAAATAACTCATTTTTAAGATGTTGTAATATTTCTTGTTGCCTTTTGACACGACCGAAGTCATTTTCATGGTCTTTACGAAAACGAACATATTTTAAAGTCTCTTCCCCGTTTAGACTTTGGGCTCCTGGCTCAAAGTTAATTGCATTATTTGGATCTGACATTTTACGTTCTATCTTGACT
>NZ_JAHPIV010000558.1 GCF_019039105.1 Desertibacillus haloalkaliphilus
GTTTTCGTGATGTTCTTCTTTTCATAAAGCTTCATTAAAATGAGCCAATCCCGTTCATCCATTTTTTTGTCCTCCGTCAATAGCTGTTCTCCGATTCTTTGTATTCTCTCTATCAAATTATAACGCCTTTTTACAAATAGTGTATATGTGAGGGTTGTAATGAGCGGATGAAGTCCTGAATGGAGGCGAATTTCAGCGGAAAAGTGCTTCATAGAGGGGGCAAGATCGAATTAAAAGCAACAAGATTTTGATAAATGCATCATAAGTGAAATGAAGGCCATTTTGAGGACGAAGCCAATCGGAAAAGTCTTTCATAAAGGTAACAATCCCAAATG
>NZ_JAHPIV010000559.1 GCF_019039105.1 Desertibacillus haloalkaliphilus
AAAAGGGAAAGGGGAGAAAGGGAGAAAAAGGGGGAAAAAAGGGAAAGAAAAGAAGGGGGAGAGGGAGGGGAGAAGAAGAGGAAAGAAAGGAGAAAAAGGAGGAGGAGGGAAAAAAAAAGGGAGAGAGGAGAAGAAAGGGAAGAAGGGAGAGAGAGAGAGGAAAGAAAAGGGGGAGAAAAAGGGGGAAAGGAAAGGAGGAGAGAGGAAGGGGGGGGAGGAAGAAGGAAAAAAGAAAAAAGAAGAAGGAAAGAAAGAAAAAAAGAAAAAGGAAAAGGGAGGAGGAAAGGAAGAAGAGGAAAAGAAGGGGGAGAAGAAAGAGAGGAGAGGAGAGAAGA
>NZ_JAHPIV010000560.1 GCF_019039105.1 Desertibacillus haloalkaliphilus
GTGACCAGCAGGCCGACCTGGGCCTGGGTGACCCCGAGCCCCTCCGCGAGGTCGGGCAGCAGGCCGGTCGGCAGGAACTCGCTCGTCACGCAGACGAAGATCGCGCCGGAGAGGATCAGCAGGCCGACCCACGGAAAGGGTGGCGCCTCCCCCGGCTGTGCTCGGGACGACGAGGCAGAGGGCACGGTCATAGGAATGAGAACTTCCACATGGAGAGTGGGTCGTGACGCCGCCCGCGGGATGACACGGTTGCTGTGGCATCCATCACAGGCTACCGCAGGCCATACTCTTGACACCGTGCCAGCCGACAACGCCACCCACTGGGTGTTGACCAT
>NZ_JAHPIV010000561.1 GCF_019039105.1 Desertibacillus haloalkaliphilus
GGCCGCCTTCGGCCTCGCCATCGTGGTCACCTTCGTGCTGATGGCCCTGTTCGCCCCGCTGCTCGCCAGCAACGAACCCACCAAGCGGGTCGCCCGCCCCCACCAGCCCCCCAGCGTGGAGCTGGTGATGGGTTCCAACCGCATGGGCCACGATCTCTGGGCCCAGTTCACCAACGGCGCCCGCATCTCCCTGATGGTGGGCTTCGGGGCAGGCCTGCTGGTGTGCGCCCTGGCCATCACGGTGGGCATCACCGCCGGCTACTTCGGCGGCGTGGTGGACGAGTGCCTCACCTTCCTGATGAACGTGGTGCTGGTGATCCCGAACCTCCCCCTGT
>NZ_JAHPIV010000562.1 GCF_019039105.1 Desertibacillus haloalkaliphilus
TTTTCTTCCCTTTTCCCCCTTTTCCCTTCCTTTCCCCCTTCTCCCCCCCCTCTCTCTTTCCTCCTTTCCTCCCTTCTCCCTCCTTTCCTTTTTCCTTCCCTTCTTCTCTTTTTTTTTTTCCCTCCTCCCTCCTTCCTTCTTCTTTCTTTCCCCCTCTTCTCTTTCTCTCTTCCCTTTCCTCTTTTTCTCCTCTTCTCCTTCTTCTCTCTTTCTTTTCTTCTCCCCCTTCCCTTTTCCCTTTTTCTCTTTTCCCCTCCTCCTTTCCTTTCTCCTCTTCTCCCTCTCTCCTCCTTCCCTTTTTCTCTCCCTCTCCCTCTCCTCCCCTCTTTCCCTT
>NZ_JAHPIV010000563.1 GCF_019039105.1 Desertibacillus haloalkaliphilus
ATTCAGAAGTGCATCGCTTTACCGCAGCGTCAATTCGTGTCCGGACATCACGTTTAGAATTTGGGCATGCAGATGGTGAAGAACTTGGTTCGCGTGCCTATGATTTGATGGTGACAACACGTCCGTATCCATTTTGGCTATAATATTTTTTCTAAAGCATTGGTCTTGTACTGATGCTTTTTTGGTATACTGAGTTTAAATAACTAGTAGAAGCGAGGCAAAACATGTATAAGCACCTAATTTTCGACTTGGATGACACATTGCTAGATTTCCGAAAGGGCGAGCAAGTGGGATTGATGAACATTTTTCGAGATCATGGTCTAGAAAACCAAGT
>NZ_JAHPIV010000564.1 GCF_019039105.1 Desertibacillus haloalkaliphilus
TCATAATCAATCGTACTTCCATTCACTCGAGGCGGAGTCCCTGTTTTAAAACGAACCATCTCAAATCCAAGCTCTTTTAAATGATATGACAACTGCACAGATGGCTGCATGTTATTAGGTCCACTTTCATAACTTAGATCACCAATGATAATTTTCCCTCTTAAGTAAGTTCCTGTCGTAATAACGACTGCTTTCGCCTTGTACTCAGCACCAGTATTTGTTATAACTCCTTTACAAACACCATCTTCAATAATTAGTCGTTCAACCATTCCTTGACGTAATAAAAGATTTTCATTTTCCTCTATTGTTTTCTTCATTTCATGTTGGTAAAGGT
>NZ_JAHPIV010000565.1 GCF_019039105.1 Desertibacillus haloalkaliphilus
GTCTTCCACTGAAAATAATAATGTTGCCCGTTCAGGGTGAAAATCATCCATTGCCCCAGCTTTGATTAAATTTTCGATTGCTTTTTTATTTACAATCTTTTGATCGGTTTGAACAGCAAAATGAAGAAGGTCTTTAAACGGTTCCTTTTCTCTAGCTTGTACGATCCATTTGGCCGCTTGAAATCCTACATGAGCAACTGGAAGTAATCCAAAACGTATGCCTTCTCCTTCAATTGTAAACAATACGTGGCTCTTACATACAGAAGGAGGAAACACCTCATAGCCTGCTTCTTTGCACTCTCGAATGTGATGAGCTAATTTATCTGCATTATTC
>NZ_JAHPIV010000566.1 GCF_019039105.1 Desertibacillus haloalkaliphilus
TTCCTCCCCCTTTCCTTCCTCCCTCCTCTTTCTCCCCCTCCCCCTCTCCCTCTTCTCCCCTCTTTCTCTCCTCCTCTTCCTTTTTCTTTTTTCTCTCCCTTTCCTTCTCCTCCTCCCTCCTCTCCTTCTCTTCCCCCTCTTCCTCTCCTCTTCTTTTTTCCCCCCTCCTCCCCTCCCCTTTCTCCCTTTCTCTTCCCCCTTCCCCCCTCTCTTTTCTCTTTTCCCCTTCTTTTTTTCCTCCTTTTCTCTTTCCTCTCTCTTTCCCCTCCCTCCCCTTCCTTCTTCTCTTCTCTTCCTCCCTCTCCTCCCTTCCTTCTCTTTCCTTCCTTCTTTT
>NZ_JAHPIV010000567.1 GCF_019039105.1 Desertibacillus haloalkaliphilus
ACTTTTATTTCTCTCATTCAATCTCCCTTTTTCCTTTTCACTCTACTAATTATTTCCAACCATTCTCATTCAACCTTTTTTCTCCTCCTTTCCTTTTTCTTCTTCTCCCTCCCCCTTCCCCCTTCCCCCCTTCCCCTTTCCCTTCCCCTTCTCCCTTTTCTCTTTTCTCCTTTCCCTCCCTTCCTTTTCTTCTCCCCCCTCCTCCTCCCTCTCCCCTTTCTTTCCTCTTTCCCCTTCTCCTCCCTCTCCTTTCCCCCCTTTCCCCCCCTCCCCTCTCCCTCTCCCCTCCCTCTCCCTTCTTTCTTTCCTTCCTTTCTCTCTCCCCCCCCCTCTT
>NZ_JAHPIV010000568.1 GCF_019039105.1 Desertibacillus haloalkaliphilus
TCTTAACTCATCCGAAAGTGACCGTTGCACAGAAGCAAGCTTTTATCAAAGAAAGCTTTAAAGGCTTAAGCGACGTGAGCTTAAATGCACTTCTTATGTTAATTGACCGTAAACGAACAGATATCCTTGTTCCAATGGTAAATAAATATAAAGAATTAGCTTACGAGGCTCAAGATATGGCTGAAGCGATCGTGTATTCGACTAAGCCATTAACTGAGAAAGAGCAAGATCATATCGCAAAGGTATTTGCGAAAAAGGCAAAGAAGTCAAAGCTTGAATTAAAAAACATCGTTGATTCAGAGTTAATCGGCGGAATTAAGATCCGTATTGGGG
>NZ_JAHPIV010000569.1 GCF_019039105.1 Desertibacillus haloalkaliphilus
CTCCCTCTCTCTCTTCCCTTTCCTCTCTCCCCTCCCTTTTCCCTCTCTCCCTTTTCCTCCCCTTCCTCCTTTTTCCCTCCCCTCCCTCCCCCCTCTTTCTCCCCTCCTTTTTTCTCCTCTTTCCCTTCCTTCTTCCCCTTTTCTCCTTCTTCCCCTTTTCCTCCCCTCCTCTTCTTTTTCTCCTCTTCTCCCTTTTCTCTCCTTCCCTCCTCTTCTTCTTCTCTTTTCTTTTTTTTCTTCCCCTTCCTTTTCTTCCCCCTCCCCTTTCCCTTCTCCTTCTTTTCCCCTTTTTCTCCTCTTTCCCCTTTCTTTCCTCTTCTTTTCTTCCTTTTT
>NZ_JAHPIV010000570.1 GCF_019039105.1 Desertibacillus haloalkaliphilus
CTTCTAAAGAACAAGCAGATAATATGCAATTCACTTACATTTTAGATACAATAGATGTGTTCCGTAGGTGAGAGACACGGAATACTGAAAATCGCATACACACCCTTTAGGAGGCAGAATCATGGCAAACTACGATTACGATGTGCTGTACATTGGATCAGGACACGGAACGTTTGATGGTGCAATTCCATTGGGAGCGAAAGGGAAAAAGGTTGGCGTTGTTGAACAAGATTTGGTCGGCGGTACCTGCCCAAATCGCGGTTGCAACGCGAAAATTGTCTTAGATTCACCAGTTGCAATGCAACGTCACTTGGAAGAAGTGCACGGTATTGT
>NZ_JAHPIV010000571.1 GCF_019039105.1 Desertibacillus haloalkaliphilus
GTATAAACCAGTACCCATTATCTAGGTAATTATTCTATTCCTGTTCTTGTATTCTTTCTTGGATAATTGGAATTACTATCGAGATTATAATCGGCCTTTAAATAGCAAAACTGGCATTTACAAATTTTCTTCTTTTCCTTACTCTTTTGGTCTATTTTATATACGTGTGGGACATCTAGAACATTTAAGCCTTCTTTTACGTGTCTAGGACAAACCGATACCATTGGAATAATCCTCTCCTTTTTAACTTGAAGATGCCTCAAAGTGAGAAATTATCTTTTCTCATTTTTCCGGTGATTTTAGTTAATAGAATTGTAAAATTATATATTGAAT
>NZ_JAHPIV010000572.1 GCF_019039105.1 Desertibacillus haloalkaliphilus
CTTCTCCTTCCCTCTTTCTTCTCCCCCCTTTCTTCCCTTTCCCCCTCCCCCTCTTCTCTCTTCTTCTCCTCTTCCTCCCCTTCTCCCCTCTCTTTTTCTTCTTCCCCTTCCTCCTCTCCTTTTCTCCTTTCCTCTCTCCTTTCCTTTCCCCCCTCTCCCCCTCCTTTTCCCTCCCCTCCCTTTCTTTCTTCTCCTCCTCTTCTTTCTTCCTCTTCCCCTCCCCTTCCCTCCCCCCCTCCTCCCCCTCCTCCCCCTCCCCCCCCCTCTCCTCCTCTCCCTTCTTTTTCTTCCTTCCCCTTCCTTCTCTTTTTTCCCCCCTTTCCCCTTCTTTCT
>NZ_JAHPIV010000573.1 GCF_019039105.1 Desertibacillus haloalkaliphilus
GGGACGGATTCGAACCGCCGAACCCTGAGGGAGCGGATTTACAGTCCGCCGCGTTTAGCCACTTCGCTACCCCTCCATATGATTTATCTTATTAAGAGTTTCAAAGATTGCTAGCGCTTTATATTTACATAAAAGAAAGAGCTTGCTCCTACGTTGCTATCGTTACTCGTCGCATGTCAGCAACGAAGTAAATAAACATGCTCCTGCGTTGCTAACGCTACTCGTCGCAAGCTAGCAAAGCAGTTAAATCAAGTAGTAAGCTTGGTGCCGGCCAGAGGACTTGAACCCCCAACCTACTGATTACAAGTCAGTTGCTCTACCAATTGAGCTAG
>NZ_JAHPIV010000574.1 GCF_019039105.1 Desertibacillus haloalkaliphilus
CTTCAATGGATTTTGTCACTTTCAAGATTTGTTTCCAGTCCCTGAACGTAGTCATATTGTTGTTAGCTTTTTAGCGATTTTAGAACTGATGAAGACAAAAACGATTCGTTGTGAGCAATCCGGTAATTTTTCAGACATCATGATTTACAGCACAGAGGAGGGAGTTCGCAGATGAAGATTCAGGAACTTCATGGAGCCATTGAAGGTTTATTGTTTGTAGTTGGGGATGAAGGGATGACAGTAGAAGATGTCGCGACTGTACTTGAATTAGAGGTACACACGATCCAAGAAGCGATTCTCTCTCTTCAATTGTTATATACCGAGCAGGAACG
>NZ_JAHPIV010000575.1 GCF_019039105.1 Desertibacillus haloalkaliphilus
TAACAGTTCTGATCAACAAATTCGGCAATATAACAAGCTAGTTGAACAAACTAAGAAAAAGATGCCGCTCCCAGACGGTGTTGAACATTGGATGCGCCTAGAGTTGCAATTAAGGGGTCGGAAACCTAAGGAATGGGTAGAGCGAGCGAAAGATATGCTAGATGATTTCCGATTGCCAAACTATGATCGAATTCAAAATAAAAATGACAAAATGACTCTTTTTGCTCTTGAAAACGGTTTGTTTGATTGGTCTGATTTCAGTGATAGCAATAAAAAGGCACGTCTTCGTAAATTGCAGAAAGAACAGTACGATGACACGCTGGCCCGAGAAT
>NZ_JAHPIV010000576.1 GCF_019039105.1 Desertibacillus haloalkaliphilus
CTGTTATAATCATACTATTACATAGGCAGAGAGGACAGATATGTATGATCGGCGAACGTGTGAAAAAATATCGACTTGAAAAGGGCTATTCTTTATCAGAGTTAGCTGAAAAAGCAGGAGTAGCAAAATCTTACCTAAGTTCAATTGAAAGAAATATTCAATCTAATCCTTCCATACAATTTTTAGAAAAGATCTCTTCTGTTCTAGGAGTAACAGTTGAACACCTATTAAATGAGGAATCAAAGAATAAAAATACTAAATTGGACGATGCTTGGATTGAGCTAGTAAGAGAGGCCATGGATTCCGGAATTAGCAAGGAGCAGTTTAAAGAG
>NZ_JAHPIV010000577.1 GCF_019039105.1 Desertibacillus haloalkaliphilus
GGGATGGGATTTACCCTTCTAAATTTATACCAAATACTGTCTATTTTAGGTATAACGATAGGTTGGGACTATATTCTTTTTCTTAGAAGAAAGAAATTTAAAGAAAAAATTACTACAGAGTCAGGTGAAGTACCAACACTAGTTATAGAAGCTGGAAAATCAGGTCATCGTTTTTCATTTGGGCTATTAGGTATTACTAGTCAATCAATCTATTATTTTGAAAAAAAGAAACTATTTAAATTTCCAATTAGTGATATAGAAAATATTGCTACCGGAAGTGAGGGTACTGGAGAATTTATAGGAATGTCTCAACATGTTGCAGGTGGTTTCTC
>NZ_JAHPIV010000578.1 GCF_019039105.1 Desertibacillus haloalkaliphilus
GATCTGAAAAGATTCAAAAGGAAGTTGAGTCGTTAATTGGAAAAGGACAAGAAGGATCTAAGACGATTCACTATACTCCAAGAGCGAAAAAAGTCATTGAACTTTCGATGGATGAAGCACGTAAACTAGGGCACTCTTATGTTGGAACCGAGCATATTTTACTTGGCCTTATCCGAGAAGGAGAAGGTGTTGCGGCTCGTGTTTTAAATAACTTAGGGGTGAGTTTAAATAAAGCTCGTCAACAAGTGTTGCAATTACTTGGGAGCAATGAAGTTGGGAACTCTTCTGGTCAAAGTACAGGGGCAACAAATGCAAACACTCCAACACTTGAT
>NZ_JAHPIV010000579.1 GCF_019039105.1 Desertibacillus haloalkaliphilus
TCCTCCTCTTTTCCTCTCTTTTCCTTCCTCCCCCCTCCTCTCTTTCCCCCCCCCTTTCCCTTTTTTCTCCTTTTTTTTCTCTCCTTTCTCTTCTTCCTTCTCCTCTCCCTTTCTTTTTTCCTCCTTTTTCTTTCCCCCCCTCCCCTCCCCTTTCCCCCCCCCTTCCCCCTCCCCCTCCCTTTTTCCCTTCCCCCTCCTTCTCTCCCTCTCTCTTTTCCCCCTTCTCCTCTTTTCTCTCTTTTCTCCCTTCCTCCTCCCTCTCCCCCCCCCCTCCTCCCCCCTCCCTTCCTCCTTCTCCCTCCTCCCTCCCCCTCCCCCCCCCTCTCCTTTTC
>NZ_JAHPIV010000580.1 GCF_019039105.1 Desertibacillus haloalkaliphilus
CCAGCGGGCACCCAGGGGGGGGGGGGAGGGAGCCGGCGCCCACCGAGAGCGACACGAGCCGCGGCGGCGGCAGCGGCAGAGGGGGAGAAGAGACAGGGCGGAAAGGGAACAGAGGCCGAAAGAGGAGCGAAGAGACGGGCGCGCGCGGAAGAGAAGGCAGGGGGAACAGAGACGGGGGGGGCAAGGGCGCCGAGGGGGGGAGGGAGGGGAGAAAGGGGGAGAAGAAGGGAAGGAAGAGAAAGAGGAGAGAGGGGGGGGGAGAGAGGGGAGGGAGAGAAAAAGAAGGAAGAGAGAAGAAAAAGAAAAAAAAGAGAGGGAAAGAAGGGGGAGAG
>NZ_JAHPIV010000581.1 GCF_019039105.1 Desertibacillus haloalkaliphilus
GTTACAACCAATCCACGTTGCCACATCTTCATGTCACAATCCCCCAACAGTTTTAATATGTCATTATTATTACATTTTGTAACACAAATGACAAACTAAAAAGGAGTTAACGATTACGACGTTTGTGGTCACGTCGGTCTTGTTCCCAACGTTCGATATCTTCCCAGTCAATCGTCCGATCCGAGTCGTCAGAAAAAGCTGCCACGCTAACAATTACGACAAGGACTAGGATAATAATAATCAACACCATGTCAGGTCACCTCTCGCGTATTTTTGTTAATCGTAGCATAATCGGCGATAAAAAAAGCGCAACGAGTTTTCAGCTCATTGC
>NZ_JAHPIV010000582.1 GCF_019039105.1 Desertibacillus haloalkaliphilus
TAATTTGAGTCATCGACGTTACATTACCGTTAGCGTCCACTGCCGGCCAATAAACAATCGTCGTATAGTTCGCTGAATTAGTTTGATTAGTGAACTTACGAATAACCGCATCCTTTGGCACCGCAGACACATCAAATCCATAGGCACGTATCAACGCCAAGTTAAATGGATTGTTCGGGTCCATAATCGCATATTTTGAACGCGAATCCGCAATAGAATAAGCATCTGTACTCATACTAGTAAATGCACCCGTTACGGTTTGCGTCATACTTGTCCCACTACCGTTAGTTGTCACACTCTTTTGAGCTGACACTTGGGTCAACGATGGTAC
>NZ_JAHPIV010000583.1 GCF_019039105.1 Desertibacillus haloalkaliphilus
GTTCATCATGGTTGCCCTCTTCAATGAAAGCACCATCTTTCATGACGATGATACGGTCTGCTAAGCGGGCCGCTCCCATACGATGTGTAATAAACAAAACACCTTGATCCTGCGTATGATCGAACAACTTTCGAATGAGTGAGATCTCCGACAATGGATCGAGAGCAGAGGTCGGTTCATCTAAAATAACAAAATCACTTTCTCTAAAGAAGGTTCTCGCCATCGCAAGCTTTTGCCATTGTCCGCCAGACAATTCATGTCCCTCTTCAAAAAAGCGACCTAGCTGCGCATCATATGTGTCTTCCATTTCATTAATTCTTTTCTCTATACC
>NZ_JAHPIV010000584.1 GCF_019039105.1 Desertibacillus haloalkaliphilus
GAACAGCATCGGATAAGTTTATTGCTATTATGAATGTTAAGGCATTAAAAGAGGTTGAGAAGAATCGCTTTGATATTCTCGATCAAATCCGAGAAATAACTGGGAAAGAAAAAGTACCTATTACATTAAGTATTGGAGTAGGTACGGGTGAAGATTCATCAAGGGAACTAGGGTTATTAGCTCAATCTAGTTTAGACTTAGCATTAGGACGAGGCGGCGATCAGGTTGCCATTAAGAGAAAGAATGGAAAAGTTACATTTTATGGTGGGAAATCCAATGCACTTGAAAAACGGACAAGAGTTAGAGCACGTGTCATTTCGCATGCGTTACG
>NZ_JAHPIV010000585.1 GCF_019039105.1 Desertibacillus haloalkaliphilus
TCTGCGTCACGTCCACTTTGACGGCGTCTACTCTTCAGACCTAGCCCGCGCGGCACAAACGGCTCGTTATGTGATGGATGCCAATCTAACTGGCGACAGCCAAGATTTGGTTGAACTACCTGATTTCCGCGAACAATTTTTCGGTTCTTTCGACGGGCTATCTGGTGTTGAAGCTGGTCATGAGTTAGCTAACGTACTTGGTTTACCGGCTGATACGACATACGGTGACTTGATTCAAAGCATGGACAGCAATGAGCTGATGGACGCATTCCGCGAGGCTGATCCGGCTGGTGACGCCGAGGATGCGAATATGTTTTGGACACGTATTAAC
>NZ_JAHPIV010000586.1 GCF_019039105.1 Desertibacillus haloalkaliphilus
GTAAAATTGAATGTACAAAGTGGATTTCAATTTGTGAAAGAAGAGCCAGGTATTTATCAACTTTTCTCAAACCGAGATAATGGCTTCTTTGCAAGAGTCCAACTTGTCGATAATCAGGCAACACTTTCAAGTATGAAGAACGAAGCGAAGCAATATTTACAAGTTACTGGCTCGGTTCGTGAAGTTAAAAATGTTTCACAATTGCACTCTTTTTATAAGAACAATGAATTGTATTTGACAAGTGAGAATGGAAAGGTAAGGCAAAGTGTTGTCGTTAAAAAGATCAATGGACAATATGTAAAAATAACTCTTCATTTGCCTGATAAGGAAG
>NZ_JAHPIV010000587.1 GCF_019039105.1 Desertibacillus haloalkaliphilus
CTTCCCTTCCTTCTCTTTTTCTTTTTTCCTCTCTTTTTTCCTCCCCTCCTCTTCTCTCCCTCCTTTCCCTCTCTCTCTTCCCCCTTCCTTCCCCCCCCTCCCCCTCTCCTCTTCTCCTCTCTTTCTCTTTTCTTCTCTTTCCCTTTTTTTTTCCCTCTTTTCTCTTCCTTTTTTTCTCTTCCTTCTCTCCTTCTCCTTTCCTCTTTCTCCCCCTCTTCTCCCCCCCTCCCCTTCCCTCTCTCTTTTTTTCCTCCTTTTTCTCTCCCTCTCTCCTTTTCCCTCCCCCCTCTTTTCTCTTTCCTTCCCCTCTCTCTTCCTCTTTCTTTCCCTT
>NZ_JAHPIV010000588.1 GCF_019039105.1 Desertibacillus haloalkaliphilus
ATGATAATCTGCTTGGGTCCATCGGATCCCTTGCAATCGTAGCTTCCTGAACATTGGATACCGTTTGAGTGTGTGGGTTTCGATAAATAATGTAAACTTGCTGTCCCTCTTCAAGTTGCTGAATATCAAGCTTGGCGGGCCTCTTTTTTTGTTGTTTTGCCCGCCATACTTGTTCCCTATTCATCTATTTTTCACGCCGATGTTTCCTGCTTTGATTCTTTTTTTACTACAATTCCTTCTTTTGCTGGTCTTAATACAGCTACCTCAAAATCAGGGAAATGACGCTGTAATTTTTTTTGAATTTCCTCACCACGATGAAGGGGTGCCAAGC
>NZ_JAHPIV010000589.1 GCF_019039105.1 Desertibacillus haloalkaliphilus
GATCAACTGTCATTCAAACCGATTAGCCAAACGTTTGGTGAACTGATGCATCAGACGGTGCGCGATAAGGGGATTTCAATTAATCGCTTAACGGCGCTGGGTTTTTCAAAGTCGAAAATGTACCGGTTATACGATGACTCGCAAGCATTGATGGTCAATGACATGCTAGATTTGATGCGCATTGGAGGCTTGGAGACTGGTGATTTAGATCCGTTGTTAACGATGTTGCCGAATAAAGGGTTGGATGTCCGCTACAATCTGTACAGTGTCCAACAACATATGCTGGTGGAAACGGCGGAGGAATTGCGCCAGAAGTACGCACAGTCGGGG
>NZ_JAHPIV010000590.1 GCF_019039105.1 Desertibacillus haloalkaliphilus
CGTTTACACGAAGCAATACAAGACGGCTTCATTGACGATTAAGAAGACTGACGCGGAGACTGAGAAGGCTTTGGGCGGTGCACAAATTTTGCTTGCGCCAGCTTCAGTACAAGACAAGTTGAACGAAGTCTTGCCACAATTGATTAAGGATATTGAAAAGACGCCAGCGAAGGCGGACGCATTGGTCGCTTCTGCGTTGGGATTGACGTCAGATCAATTCTCAATCGAATCAACTGATAAAGATGGACAAGTTGTCTTTGATGCAAACGACGGTATCGCGATTTCAAAGGGACAACAATACGTCATCGCCGAATTGATGGCGCCTAAGGG
>NZ_JAHPIV010000591.1 GCF_019039105.1 Desertibacillus haloalkaliphilus
TCCTTTCCTCTTCTCCTTCCCCTTTTTTCCCTCTTTTTCTTCTTTCCTCTTCTCCTCCCCCTTTCCTTTCTCTCCCCTTTTCTCTCTTCTTCCTTCCCTTTTTCTTTCCTTCCTTCCTTTTTCTTTCTCCCTTTCTTCCTTCTTCTTTTTCCCCTTTTCTTTCTCTTTCTTCTTCTTCCTTTTCCCTTTCTTCTCCCTCCTTTTTCTCTCTTTCTTCTTTCTTTTCTCTTCTTTCCCTCTTTCTCCCTTTCCCTCCTCTCTTTCCCCCTCCTCTCTCCCCTCCCTCCCTTTTCTCTTTCTCTTTTTCCCTTCTCTTTCCCCCTTCTCTTT
>NZ_JAHPIV010000592.1 GCF_019039105.1 Desertibacillus haloalkaliphilus
TTCCCCCCCTCCTTTCTTCCCTCTTTCTCCCTCCTTTCTTTTCTCCCTTCTTTCTCTTTTTCCTTTTTTCTTTCCTTCTTTCTTCTTCTTTTTTTCTTTCTCTTTCTTTCCTTTTTCCTTTTTCTCTCTCTTTTTTTTTCCTCTTCCCTTCTTCTCCTCTTCTTTCTCCCCTTCTCCCCTCTTCTTTTTTTCTCTCTTCCCCTTCTTCCCTTTCTTTTCTTTTCTTTTCTCTCCCCTTTTTTTCCCTTTTCCTCCCTCCTCCCTTTCTCTTTTCTCCTCCCTCTTCTCCCCCTTCTTTCTCCTCTTCCTTCCCTTTCCTTCTTCCCCTTC
>NZ_JAHPIV010000593.1 GCF_019039105.1 Desertibacillus haloalkaliphilus
ATGATACAGTTATCTTTGTTAAAAAGTATAATATTCATCAGCTTATTGAAAAAGCGCTTGCTGTTGTAACGATAAACTCGACAGTTGGAATTGAGGCGTTAGCACACCATAAAAGGGTAATTACGTTAGGGCAGGCTCTTTATAATATTGAAGGAATTGCTTCAACTTGTGAAAGTCTTGATGAACTAGATACAATATTGAAAAAAGTATTAAACAAACCAATAAATACAGCTAGAATTGACAAGTTTCTTTATTATTTACGCTTTAGTTACCAAATTGAAGGTACAATTAATTATCCGTCTAAAGTAACAGCGAATAATGTTGTGGAT
>NZ_JAHPIV010000594.1 GCF_019039105.1 Desertibacillus haloalkaliphilus
AAAAAGAGAAAAGGGGGAAAAGAAAAAAAGAAAAAAAAAGAAAGAAGAGAGAGAGGGGAGGAGAGGAGGAAGAAGAAGAAAGAAAAGAGGAGGAAGAAAGGGGGAAAGGAAGAGGAGAAAGAGAAAGAGAAAAAGGGGGAAGAGGAGAAAGAAGGGGAAGGGGGGGAAGGGAGAGAAGAGAAAGAGGAGGAGAGGGAGAAAGGAAGGAGGGGAGAGGGAAAGGGGAGGGAGAAAGGAGAAAAGAAAAAGAAGGAAAAAAAGGGGGGGGGAAAAGGAGAAGAAGGAGGGGGGGGAGAGGGGAAGAAAAAGGAAAAAAAAAAAAAGGAAAA
>NZ_JAHPIV010000595.1 GCF_019039105.1 Desertibacillus haloalkaliphilus
GTAATATGCAGCGTTGAAATCTTCCTCTGTCATCTCGCGAAGTAATGTGACCCACCGGCGATGTAGACTGCTGATTAATGGCAGCGATAGGCTGATAGACGCCTTACTGTCAGGAAGTGAAGCAAATGCCTCCTGATCATATGGACGTATGTGCGGTGTTTCTTCTGTCAGCGCAAGTTTAAATCGCAAGTAGGCGTTCAGATGGCTGTCCGCTACATGGTGAATGAGCTGACGAACGGTCCATCCTCCTGGCCGATATGGGGTATCCAGCTGATCATTTGTCAATGGGACAACTGCCTCTTTATACTTTTGAGGAATGAGTGCCAGCT
>NZ_JAHPIV010000596.1 GCF_019039105.1 Desertibacillus haloalkaliphilus
AAGGGAAAAGGAGAGAGGGGAGAAGGGAAGGAGGGGAGGAGAGGAGAGGGGGGGGAGGGGGGAGGGGGGGGGGGAAGGAGAAGGAGAAGAAAGAGAGGGAAAGGAGAAGAGGAGGAGGAAGAGGAAGAGGGGGAGAAGAGAAAGAGGGAAGGAAAAGAAAAAGGGGAGAGGGGAGAAAGAAGAGGGAGAGAAGAAAGGAGGAAGAGAAGAAGAAGAGAAAAGAGAAAAGAGGGGAAAGGGGAGGGAAAAAAAAAAAAGGGGAGGAAAGGGGGAGGAAAGGAAAAAAGAAAAGAAAAGGAGAAGGGAGAGAAGGAAGAGAAGAGGGAGG
>NZ_JAHPIV010000597.1 GCF_019039105.1 Desertibacillus haloalkaliphilus
CTTTCTCCCTTCCTCCCCCCCCCCTTCCCCCTCTTTCTTTCCCCCCTTTTCCCCCCTCTCCCTCTTTCCTTTCCTTCTTTCTTCCCTCTTTCCCCTTTTCTCCCCTTTCTCTTCCTCTCCTCTCTCTCTCTCTTTTTCCTCTTTTTTTTTCCTCTTCTCTTCCTCCCTCCCTCCCCTTCTTTCCTCTTTCCCTCTCCCCCTTTTTTCCTCCCCCCTTCTCCCCCTCTCTTTTCCCCCCTCTTCCTTCCCTTCCCCCCCCCTTTCCTCCTCTTCCTCTCTTCCCCTTTCTCTTCTCCCCCCCTTCCTCTTCCTCCCCCTCTTTCTTTTT
>NZ_JAHPIV010000598.1 GCF_019039105.1 Desertibacillus haloalkaliphilus
AAGAGGGGGGGGAGGGGAAAAGGGAGAAGAAAAGAAAGGGGGAGAGGGGGGAGGGGGGAAGGAAGGAGAAAAAGAGGAAAGAAGGGAGGGGAAAGAAAAGGAAGGGAGAAGAAAAAGAAAAAAGAAGGGAGAGGAAGGAGGGAAAGAGAGAGGGGGGGAAGAAAGGGGAAGAAGGAAAAAAAAAGAGGGAAGAAGAAAAAAGGAAGGGAAAGGGAGGGGAAGGGGGAAGGGGGGGGGAAAAAGAAAAGAAGGGGGGAAGAGGAAGAGGAAAAGGGGAAGAAAAAAAGGAAAAAAAGGGAAGAAAGGAAAAGAAGAAAAAAGGAAGGAG
>NZ_JAHPIV010000599.1 GCF_019039105.1 Desertibacillus haloalkaliphilus
CACAGACGGTCTTGGTGATTTTTGCACCATACGAGAAGCTGGATAGTCGCAAGAAGGTTGTTAAGTTGCTGAAAGAGAAGGCAGCTTACTTGGCCTTTGGTGATTTGACTGAAAAAGATGTGCGAAACATGATTAATGATAAGTTGCGCCAAGGCGGTTTTGAAATGTCAGGACCTGCCATGCAACTACTAATTCGTTTAACGAATATGTCGTTAACGCAAATTATGTCTGAACTCGATAAGTTGATGCTTTATGCGTACGATACGAAGCAGATTGACGAGCAGGCTGTTGATGCCTTGGTAACTCGTACGTTGAGCGAAAATATCT
>NZ_JAHPIV010000600.1 GCF_019039105.1 Desertibacillus haloalkaliphilus
GCCTGACATGATGGCCCAAGTTGGTCGTGTTGGACGTGCATTGGGTCCTAAGGGATTGATGCCTAACCCTAAGACGGGAACTGTTACGTTTGACGTAGCTAAGGCCGTTACTGACGCTAAGTCAGGTAAGGTTACTTACCGTACTGACCGTGACGGAAACGTTGCTGTACCAGTTGGTAAGGTATCATTTGACGCCGACAAGCTTGCTGGAAACATCAAGTCATTGTCAGACGTTATCTTGAAGGCTCGTCCTGCCGCTGTTAAGGGTGCATACGTAAAGCACGTATCAATCGCTTCAACGTTCGGACCTGCTGTTAACATCGATAT
>NZ_JAHPIV010000601.1 GCF_019039105.1 Desertibacillus haloalkaliphilus
CCTTACGAGTTGGGTTTGTGAACCCACGTTTCGGTAGACGACGGTATAAAGGGTTTTGTCCACCCTCAAAACCAGGACGTACTCCACCGCCTGAACGAGCGTTTTGTCCTTTATGTCCTTTACCTGCTGTCTTACCGTTTCCAGAACCAATTCCGCGACCTACACGGTTACGAACTTTACGTGATCCTTCTGCAGGTTTCAACTCATGAAGTTTCATGTCGACACCTCCTCGTATTTAAATATTATCAATTAAGCTTCGATTTCTTTTACAGTTAAAAGGTGAGATACCTTGTTTACCATACCGCGAATCGCAGCGTTATCTTGTTG
>NZ_JAHPIV010000602.1 GCF_019039105.1 Desertibacillus haloalkaliphilus
GGCTACCACTAAGTAATCTCCAAGCTGTTTTGCACGCTCTAGCAGCTTGATATGCCCCCAGTGTAATAAATCAAATGTACCGTACGTAATAACTTTCTTCATTGCAAACATAAACTCCTTTCTTCATCCTTATTCGACTGCTTCAAGCAGTAATGTTTATCCGTAATCCTATTCTCATCGGTCATGTTTTTTCGCTCTTCGGAACTTCATTATATCATAATGCCTAAAAAACGTTAAGAAAATGTAAAGACAAACTATTTCCAATTTAATGGATGGAATAGTGAAACTGCGTCAATACAGTATTTCAACGTTTTTAGAGACTAGTTG
>NZ_JAHPIV010000603.1 GCF_019039105.1 Desertibacillus haloalkaliphilus
ATACGAAGCCCACGAGGGACGTATCTTGGACGCTCAATTGTCAGAGCACCAAGCTGAAGGTTGGTTGGAAGCTTACACGTTGACTGGTCGTGTTGGTGTATTTGCATCATACGAATCATTCCTACGTGTAGTTGACTCAATGATCACTCAACACTTCAAGTGGTTGCGTCACGCCTCAGAGCAATCATGGCGTAACGATTACCCATCATTGAACTTGATCTCAACTTCAACTGTATTCCAACAAGACCACAACGGTTACACTCACCAAGATCCAGGTATCTTGACGCACTTGGCTGAAAAGAAGTCAGACTTCGTTCGTCAATACTT
>NZ_JAHPIV010000604.1 GCF_019039105.1 Desertibacillus haloalkaliphilus
GATCGGGACTGCGCATAAAGTATTCATCTTTTAGCTTTTCTAATTGTTTTTTGGCTTGATTGCGTGCATCTGTTGCTTTTTCTAACAGAGCCGGGTCATAGTCATCCCCTTTGCAAGTCTTTAACCTTTTAAAATTGATGTTTGGCAAAAGCTCATAAAGTGTCCCAAAATCATCTTGATGCCTTATTAATTCATTTACTTGCTCTAAATCATCTATAAAATTCTCTGCTCTCGGTGCTGGACCGCCCGGCTCTTTTGATAAAGTGAGCGCTTGTTCCAGCAGTTCCTGACAGCTTCTTAAAACGAGAGAAAGGTCCTCTTTGATAT
>NZ_JAHPIV010000605.1 GCF_019039105.1 Desertibacillus haloalkaliphilus
AATGTAACGTTCTCAGGTGCACCAATGTCATCAGTTGCCTTTGTTGGTGAGACAAGTGCAACTTTGGAGTCTACGAAGTTCACCGCTGATTCAGGTTACTACTTTGACGCTCAGCAACCATCATACTCAGGTGCAACAACAAGCGTTTCATCCGATGGTAAAGAGCTTTGGGTATCGTTTACGTACGACGACACAAATAACTCAGCAGCTTCTGATAGTGATCCACAAAACTTTGAATTTACGTTGCAACCGGCAACGCAACAAGGAAACATTATGTACTCGTATTCAAATGCGGTTAGCGTGCCAAGTGATGCACCAGCAGATGAA
>NZ_JAHPIV010000606.1 GCF_019039105.1 Desertibacillus haloalkaliphilus
GGTAAAAACCAATCATATCTTGAATATGGATATTCGGACGAGTTTGCTTCCCACCGAAAACGGTAATTCTCTGATTTGTGAAGGCCTGCATGGTTAGAATATTTACGGAAAGATCCAATCGCATTCGAGGCGAATATCCGCACACTGTCGCTGGACGAACAATTTGAACGAGAATATCATCGGCGTAACTTAGCAACACCCTTTCGCTGATCATTTTTGTTTTGTTGTAATCCGAAAGAGGCACCAAGGACAAATCCTCGGTCACATGCTTGTCTTCTTTGTATCCATACACGCTACCTGAACTCGCATAAATGAATTGTCCTACCC
>NZ_JAHPIV010000607.1 GCF_019039105.1 Desertibacillus haloalkaliphilus
CTTTTCTTCCTTTCCCCTTTTCTCTTCTTTTCCCCCTCCTCTCTCCCCTCTTTCCCTCCCTTTCTTTCCTCCTCCTCCCCCTCTCCCTCCCCCCCTCCTCTTTCTTCTTCCCCCCCCTTTTCTCTTCTCCCTCCTTCCTTCCTTTTCTCTCTTTTTCCTTCTCCTTTTTCTTCCTCCTCTTCCCTTTTTTCTCCCTCTTCCCTCTCCCTCTCCTCTTTTTCTTCTCCCGCTCTTGCCCCCTCCTCTCTCTCTCCCTCCTCTCCCTCCTCCTTCTTTTCCTCCCTTTCTTCTCTTTTTTTCTCCTCCTCTCTTCTTTCCCCTCCCCCT
>NZ_JAHPIV010000608.1 GCF_019039105.1 Desertibacillus haloalkaliphilus
GCGAAGTGGCTAAACGCGGCGGACTGTAAATCCGCTCCCTCAGGGTTCGGCGGTTCGAATCCGTCCCCCTCCACCATATTTTAGGGGCATAGTTTAACGGTAGAACAGAGGTCTCCAAAACCTCCAGTGTGGGTTCGATTCCTACTGCCCCTGCCAACTAGTGGCGATTGTGGCGAAGTGGTTAACGCACCGGATTGTGGCTCCGGCATTCGTGGGTTCGATTCCCATCAATCGCCCCATATAGACACTGATGGGCTATAGCCAAGCGGTAAGGCAGCGGATTTTGATTCCGTCATGCGCTGGTTCGAATCCAGCTAGCCCAGCCA
>NZ_JAHPIV010000609.1 GCF_019039105.1 Desertibacillus haloalkaliphilus
GTTGCTACGTGTGCAACATGAACGCATCGCGACCGTTGAAAATGCTGACTTTTCACCGATTACGTACCACTTTGAATACGGCCTAACTGAGGAACGCTATAACACTTTGAAAGATTCAGCAATCGTGATGCACCCAGCGCCAGTTAATCGCGGGGTCGAAATTGCGGATCAATTGGTTGAGGCAAGCAAGTCACGCATCTTCCAACAAATGACAAACGGTGTTTACGCCCGCATGGCGATTTTGAACGCTTTAACTGAGGAGAATTAACATGGCAAGTTTGCTTATTAAGAACGCACAAGTTGTGTCACATGATGATGAATTGATT
>NZ_JAHPIV010000610.1 GCF_019039105.1 Desertibacillus haloalkaliphilus
GAACTGGAAGAGAATGAATCAACAGATCATTATCAAATCACATCCAATCCAGTGCCCGGCAGCCGTCTTCTAGTGATGTCGCCTCATGGCGGGAGAATCGAAGGCGGCGTTAGTGAGATTGTCCATTTTTTTGATAACGATTTTTCTACGTACTTATTTGAAGGTTTTAGAGAAAATGCATCAGAACTTCATATTACAAGTACAAACTTCGATGAACCAATCGGAGTCGCACAGGCAAAAGCACATGATTATGTATTAGCTGTTCATGGATATAAAGGGGAGCCGGGAATTGACCACACCCTTGTTGGCGGAACAGACTATGACCG
>NZ_JAHPIV010000611.1 GCF_019039105.1 Desertibacillus haloalkaliphilus
CTTTAAAGGCGCGCTTAAATTCTGCTATCATACTTTTCTTCCTTAAACAGGTGGCAAAACAATTACCTTATCTACCTGTTGATCTGTTTTTTCAATTTCCCAATTTGGGGTCGTCACGTAATTATCTGGAATCGTCACGGCGATTTTTGCGCCAGTCGTCTTTGGTAACCAACGATCATAGTAGCCACCGCCGAAGCCTAGCCGATCACCTGCTGCCGAAAAGGCCAACCCAGGCACCAAGATAAAATCAAGTGTCACCACATCCCCAAGCGGTTCACCAATTGGTTCTAGCATACCAAATCTGTGGCGTTCATACTTGGTTGACT
>NZ_JAHPIV010000612.1 GCF_019039105.1 Desertibacillus haloalkaliphilus
TTTCCCTCCTCCCCTTTCCTCCTCCCTTTTCCCCTCCTCTTTCCTTCCTCTTCTTCTTCCCCCCCCTTCCCTTCCCTCCTCCCCTCCCCTTTTTTTCTTCTTTCTCCTCTTTCCCTTCCCTCCTTCCCCCTCCCTCCCCCCTTCTTCCCCCCCTCTCCCTTTTTTTTTTTCTCCCCCCTCCTCCCCCCCTTCCTCCCCCCCTTTTCTTTCCCCTCCTTCTCCCTTTCTCCTTCCCCTCTCCCCTTCTTCTTTTTTTTCCCTTCTTTTTCCCCTTTCCTTTTCTCCCCTTTTCCCCCTTTCCCCTTCCCTCCCTCCCCTCCCCCTTT
>NZ_JAHPIV010000613.1 GCF_019039105.1 Desertibacillus haloalkaliphilus
CTCTTGTGGTTGAGTTAAAATTGGAGCAACAATGTTTTCAGCCAAATCCATCATTTTATATAAATCTACTCCACTATTTAATCCCATTCTCTCAAGTACAGCGACTAATACTTCTGTTTGTGTATTACCAGCACCTGCTCCTAAGCAACGTACACTACCATCAATTCTTGTTGCTCCTTCTTCAATCGCAGCTAATGTATTCGCCATCGCAAGAGACAAATTGTTATGTGCATGGAATCCTATGTTAACTGTTAGACTTTGACGAAGCGCTCGGATTCGCTCACGTACTTCGTTTGGAAGTAACGCTCCGGCTGAGTCTACAACGT
>NZ_JAHPIV010000614.1 GCF_019039105.1 Desertibacillus haloalkaliphilus
GTGTAGCCAATTTCGTTAGCGTACAACTTAGCCAACTTGAAGAACTTAGCGATGTGGTCCAACTCACGCTTCGTGTCAGTGTTCAACAATGACTCGTAACCTTCACGACCACCCCAGAATACGTATGATTCTGAGTTCAAACGCTTAGCGATTTCCAATGAGTGCTTAACTTGTGCTGCTGCGTAAGCAAATACGTCAGCAAATGGCGTAGTAGCTCCACCAGCCATGAAACGCTTGTTAGTAAACAATGATGAAGTGTTCCACAACAACTTCTTGCCAGTTTCCTTCATCTTTTCTTCGATGCGGTCAACAACGGCGTCCAAGTT
>NZ_JAHPIV010000615.1 GCF_019039105.1 Desertibacillus haloalkaliphilus
GTTCAGGTAAACTTACATTCATCGTCTATTCTCCATCTGTTGCTTCAGCGTAAATACCGTCAAAGTCATCCTTGTTAACTTCTGCGATTGGCTTGTCATAAACAAGTTGACCAGCACGCAACCCAATGATGCGCGTTGCGTATTCCATGGCAAGTGGCACACTGTGCAAGTTAACCACAACCGTCATGCCCATTTCCGTGTTCAAACGCTTCAAGTCATCCATAACCATCTTGGTCGTCTTTGGATCAAGTGAGGCGATTGGTTCATCGGCCAAGACGACCGTTGGTGATTGCATCATGGCACGCGCAATGGCGACACGTTGTTG
>NZ_JAHPIV010000616.1 GCF_019039105.1 Desertibacillus haloalkaliphilus
GTGTATACCGTATGCAGAGGAGTTTGATATAAAGATCGCAGTAGAAGCCCATGCTCCACATATTTTAACAAGTGAATGGGTGAGCAAAAATATAGAATTAGCTCAAAAGAAGGGGACGAAACATTTTGGAATTATGCCAGACTTAGGAACCTTTTCTAAGACAATACCCCGGGTGGTTATTAACGAATCATTACGACATGGTGGTCAAAACCACATCACAGAATATATAGATAATGTCTATAAAAATCGTGAAATTCCTAATGATTTAATTGAAAAAGTAACAAAAATGGGTGCTAATCCTGTAGATATTTGGTTAGCTCAGCGG
>NZ_JAHPIV010000617.1 GCF_019039105.1 Desertibacillus haloalkaliphilus
GCTACAGCAAGTCCAGCTCCTACTGCTGTTTTTAATGTCCGATAGCCAATTCTAAATGACATGAGCTCCCTCACTTATGTAAAAATTATTTTACGTAATTTTACCATATTTTTGTACAAATATAAGTTGTCCTTCTTGAAAAGAAAGAAGGAGCTATCCGAAAAGGTCTGATTTCGACCATTTTGGATAGCCCCAAGCATAGGAAATTCTACATTTTTTTAAAAGCTATGAGAGGAGTGATTTTCTTCTCTTATAGCTTTTGCGAACGAAGCCGTTGCCACTTCTTTTCCTGTTTTGTGACAAACTCCTTCGCCTTATAAAACTT
>NZ_JAHPIV010000618.1 GCF_019039105.1 Desertibacillus haloalkaliphilus
GCATAATATAGAGCGCTAGCACCATTCCAATAATCGGATCGAGGAAATACCAGTCCGTTAATGCAACAAGCAATAAACTAATGGCAACCCCTAGTGACGTAAACACATCTGTTAAAAGATGCAGTGCATTCGATTTCATGGCAACAGAATGTACTCGCTCTGCCTCTTTGTTCACAACTCTCGACACAACAAAATTGATAAGTGCGCCGATTAGCATGACCACAATACCAAGTACCGGCAGTTTAACAGGCTCAGGATGCATTAATTTATGAACACATTCATAAATGATCCAAATCCCAGCAACAAAAATCAACAAAGTTTCAAT
>NZ_JAHPIV010000619.1 GCF_019039105.1 Desertibacillus haloalkaliphilus
TATTGGTCGCATTTGCCATACATTAGTCGTTATACACAAGCTGTTCCAGTCCAACAATCATTATTGGAATTGCTACAAGGAGGAGGATATATTCTATACGCAAGACACGCAGAAGCAAACGTAGGAGCTGACCAACCAAATCTTTCCCTTCAGGATTGCACAACCCAAAGGAACCTTTCTGATTTTGGAAGAAGTCAAGCGGCGACATATGGAGAAGCCATTCGTCGAGCTCGTATTCCAGTCATGTACCCGGTTGTTGCCAGTCCTTTCTGTAGAACGAGAGAAACAGCTGACTGGGCGTTTGGAGGAGATTATGTTCAAATTG
>NZ_JAHPIV010000620.1 GCF_019039105.1 Desertibacillus haloalkaliphilus
GTTTATGGTAGCCTCTCGGAAAGACAAAAGAAGCATTCACGATATGATAGCTAAAACGTATGTTACGTATGAGAAACCGGCTGAGGCAAATCCGTATCAAGAATCTTAATAATATGGACTAGAAAGGTCTGATCTGCAGTATGCACGATCAGACCTTTTCTTTTGAGTTACGCTCGTATGTTTATTTCACTGATTCTTTTAATTGCTTTCCTGCTTTAAATGCTGGTGTTTTTGTTGCGGCAATATCAATTTCCTCACCTGTTTGCGGGTTACGTCCTTTCCTAGCCGCTCTTTCGCGAACCTCAAAGTTTCCAAAACCAATGAG
>NZ_JAHPIV010000621.1 GCF_019039105.1 Desertibacillus haloalkaliphilus
GGGAAATGGAGGGGGGGGGAGGGAGGGAAGGAAAGAGGGGGAGGAAGGGAGGGGAAGAAAAGAAAGGAAGGGGAGGGAGAAGGAGGAAAGAAAGGGGTGGTAAGGGGGGGGAGAGAGGGGAGGAAGAAGGAAAAAGACACGAGGGGGGGAAAGAAGAAGGGAAGGGGGGGAAAGGGAAGGGAGGTGGAAGAGAGAGAGGGGAGAGGAGAAGGGGGGGGAGGAAGAGGAGGAAGGGGGGAGAGGGAAGGGGAAAAAAGGGAAAAGAAAAAAGGAAAAAGGAGGGGGGGAGAAAAGGAAGGAGGGGAAGAGGGGAGAGGAGAGGGGG
>NZ_JAHPIV010000622.1 GCF_019039105.1 Desertibacillus haloalkaliphilus
CCAAACGGTGCTAACCGTTTGCGGCGACGTTAGTCGACGTAGTGGATATCAAGTTGAATGCGGTGTAAGCCTGTTTTGGGCTTACACAAGCAGGCAACATGATCTCCACGGCTAGGGGGACCCTGAGCGAAGCAGCAGGTCATGTCTACTACCTACGTTCCTCGACCGGGCACAAATGGAGTCTTTCTACCATCTCCAATTCGTGATCCCTCTAAAGAAGAATGACTATTTATCATCTAGCAAGACCCCAAACGGTGCTAACCGTTTGCGGCGACGTTAGTCGACGTAGTGGATATCAAGTTGAATGCGGTGTAAGCCTGTTTT
>NZ_JAHPIV010000623.1 GCF_019039105.1 Desertibacillus haloalkaliphilus
CTTTTTTCTTCCTTTTTCTCCTCTCCTCTTTTTTCCCTCCCTCTTTTCCTTCCTTCCCTCCTCTCTCCTCTCCTTTTTTCCTTTCCCTTTTCTTTCTCCCTTTCTTTTCCCCTTTTTTTCCCCTTTTTTCCCTTCTCTTTTTCCCCTCTCTTCTCTTTCTCTTCTCCCCCTCTTCCTCTTCCTCCTCCTCTTCTCTTTTCTCTCTCTTTTTTCTCCTTCTCCTTCCCCCCCCCCCCCTCCCCCCCTCTCCCTCCTCTCTCTTCCTCTTCTCTCCTCTTCTTTCCTTTTCCCTCTTCTCTTCTTTCCTCCTCCCCCTCCCTCTCT
>NZ_JAHPIV010000624.1 GCF_019039105.1 Desertibacillus haloalkaliphilus
TCTTTGCTCTGGCGAACCCGGTTCCTGAAATTTTGCCAGAAGAAGCGCATGAAGGTGGCGCTGCGATTACGGCAACTGGCTCATCACAATGGGCAAACCAAGTTAACAATGTGTTGGTGTTCCCAGGATTGTTCAAGGGATTGTTAGCAACGGACATTAAGAAGGTGGAACTACGTCTGCAAGTTAAATTGGCGGAAGGGTTAACACAAATGATAACTACGCCAACGGCAGACCACATTGTACCACGCGTATTTGATGATGGTGTCGTCGATGCCGTTTCAAATGCAGTAATTGCATACGCTAAGGCATAACACAGACATAATA
>NZ_JAHPIV010000625.1 GCF_019039105.1 Desertibacillus haloalkaliphilus
GGGTTGAGGTGTACGTCGCTGGTGGACAAAGCTTTTTGGATGCGACGTTTAATTCCTTACAGATTGACCCAATTGAAGGGCTGCAATTCGTTGACGCAGGGGATATGAGAGCGGATGATCTGAAGTTGACCCAGCATGTGCTGATCTGTCAGGTATATGATCAGATGACAGCCTCGAATGTGAAGCTGACCCTCATGGAAAAGCTACCTGACGATTATGAAGTCTTTATCGTAACGGCAGCTGGAAGCAGTCAGGAACAGATTACAGGTGTTCCTTTATTTGAACTTGATCGAGATGTGTCGATAAATAACTTAACGAGTGTTT
>NZ_JAHPIV010000626.1 GCF_019039105.1 Desertibacillus haloalkaliphilus
ACAATGAAGAGCCAACCCAACAGGAAGTGTTGCTGACACCCGACCTGGTGGTGAGAAACTCCGTCGCAGCACCTTCACGGCGCAGCCACAAGTCGCGCGATAAAAGCTAGATGCCGATCGGAGGGATTGCGAGAGGCCTTTAGTACGTGTCACGGCGTGCGGCTTCTTCGGTCTGGGATTGCGCCCAGAGCTGCGCTTGGACCGCGTTCTGGAATTCCATGACCTCGTGGCGCATGGCTGTGTCGTCGTAGCCGAGTTCCGTCAGATGCGCAGCAAGCGCGCGGCACTCATCCCGCCAGAACCGGTTGGCCTGATCCCCTTGGA
>NZ_JAHPIV010000627.1 GCF_019039105.1 Desertibacillus haloalkaliphilus
ATCCACGGCTGACCAGAAGGAAACCAATGAGAACACAATCAAGAAGTGCCACAAAACGGTTTGGAGAGCGTTACCGTAAACGTTTGTGTAAGTGTTGATTGGACGTTGTACAACAACTAAGGCAATCAGTTCTTCGATACCAATAATTAAGGCTGTCAAAGCAATTGCTGCCGCTAACACGGCACCGGTAAGCAAAATGAATGATGCGATGTGCTGGGCAATCCACTTGATTGACCATGGCTTTGCGACTGGATGATGCATGCCTGTTTCCCTCCAACTAAATTTCAATATTTCTATTATACGTGAATTCGGACGGTTTTGAAA
>NZ_JAHPIV010000628.1 GCF_019039105.1 Desertibacillus haloalkaliphilus
ATGTTAAATATTGATTTTTCATATAGTGATAATGATCAGCTGGTCATTTCTGAGATGACAGACACGATCAGGCAAATCCTTAAAAAGGTTGCAGGAGATGATAACCCTTCTGTTTGTATTATGCCAATTGGAAGTGATTATCACGAAACTGGAACATGCCGTATGGGGGATGATCCATCGACTTCGGCTACGAATCGTTATGGTCAAATTCATGGAGTTGAAGGGCTTTACGTTGCCGACAACAGTGTTTTACCAACCGTTGGAAGAGCCAACCCTACTTTAACTACTGTTGCTTTTGCGATTCGGACGGCTGATTATATTGT
>NZ_JAHPIV010000629.1 GCF_019039105.1 Desertibacillus haloalkaliphilus
ATACAAGTACATCACTAGAGGCAAGTTATAAAGATATCACGTACACGATAGATGGAGAAGTTCAATTTGAAGATTAGGTCTTACCGGTTTGTCTCATTTTTTTGAGGCAAACTTTTTTCACAAAATAATACATACAAATCCGATCTCTTTAGTATATTTAAATTGAGATCAACCCCGTCTTCCTTTATACTTACTAATTATAAGACTTTAAAGAGGTGCCAGAAATGACGACTAAAGCAATTCGTTTCCATTCAAATACATTATCGGCTGTTCTTCATAAACCAGATCATCAACAACAACCTTCTCCGGCTATTATCTTTGTT
>NZ_JAHPIV010000630.1 GCF_019039105.1 Desertibacillus haloalkaliphilus
TTCTTCCCTCTCTTTTTTCTCCTTCTCTCCTTCCCCTCTTTTTTCCTCCTCCTTCTTTCCCTTTTCTTTTTCCCTTTCCCTTCCCTCTTTTCCTTCCCTCTCCCTTTTCTCCCTCCTTTCCCTTTTTTTCTTTTTCTTCTCTTTCTCCCCCCTCTCTTTCCTTTTCCCTCCCCCTCCCCTTTTCTCTCCCTTTTCCTTTTCTCTCTCTCTTTCCCTCTCCTTTTTTTTCCCCCCCTCTCCCCTTTCTTTCCTCCCCTCTTCCCCCTTTTTTCTCCCTTTCTTCCTCTCCTCTCCCTTTTCCTCCTTTCCCCTTTCCCTTCTCT
>NZ_JAHPIV010000631.1 GCF_019039105.1 Desertibacillus haloalkaliphilus
ATCTTACTGGGGGCATTTATTTTACACGGAATTGTTCCTGGTCCTACAATGTTCACGAACCAAGGAACCGTAGCCTATGCCATTATATTTGGGCTTATCATTGCAAACATCTTACTGTTTTTTGTCGCTTTAATTTTTACAAGACAAGTGGCCAAAATTGTGCAAGTACGCTATAGCTATTTAGGACCACTGATTATTACGTTTTGTTTTGCAGGTGCTTTTGCTGCAAATGGTTCTCGCAACGAAGTAATTTTAATGATGGGTTTACTAGCAATTACTTATGTATTAGTTAAACTTGGCATTTCTGTTATCCCTATAATGT
>NZ_JAHPIV010000632.1 GCF_019039105.1 Desertibacillus haloalkaliphilus
GTCCTTGCTCTAAAGACATAATACTGGCTTCTCTCACATTCCAAGCTGTCACGAAATCCGGTTCGCCGACGCCGAGGGAGATAACCCCTTCCATTGTGGCTGCCAAATCAAAGAATTTCCGAATACCTGACGGCTGAATGCTTTGTACCGTTTCAGATAAATAAGACTTTTTCATTTAAGGAGACACCACGATTCTTTTGTCATCGTCCCCTGTTTCAAAGACTTTCCCATCATGCTTATATCTTTTCAAAATAAAGTGGGTAGTGGTTGAAACAACAGAATCAAGTGTCGATAATTTTTCAGATACGAAGCGGGCGATATC
>NZ_JAHPIV010000633.1 GCF_019039105.1 Desertibacillus haloalkaliphilus
GTGGAGTAAAGATCAATAGGATAGTTCACTACAATCTAGATGAGGTAAGAACATTGTCCGAATTAAAGGATGTGATCGTTAGTGGTGAAGAGCACGATGTCGTTACTGACAATATCAATCAAGAAGAATGTAGTTTGAATGAACAGATAGAAATAATGGACTGGTCCTCAAACGTGACAGGTAAAAAGCCAAAAAGGATCGTCATCTATGACCAAGAATATGAAGCAACTAGTTGGAAGGGCATATATATTAGCTTTTGCCAATTTCTTTGTAGTAAGAAATTGGAACAGTTTAAAAAGACAAAACTAAAAGGAAAGAAAAG
>NZ_JAHPIV010000634.1 GCF_019039105.1 Desertibacillus haloalkaliphilus
TTGACCACGTTCGTTCACTAATGATTTTTGCATCAAAGTCAATGGCGCTAATTGCAATCACTTCTTGTGTTGGATCATGATCCTTAAAAATAGGGGCATAACCTGTAAGACGTTTCATATCCCCAAAGTCGTAAACATCAGAATAGGTTGGGTGTTTCATTACCGTTAAATGATGCAATGCTTCATCATCTATATAGAAGGAATCGCCATATGTAAAACCTTGTTGTTGTAAATTTTTATCAGCAGCTAAAATTGTTCCGTTAAGAGAGAGTATGTATTGCGAACTAAAAATGTCCTTGTGTTGAACAGTCCAGCTAATAAG
>NZ_JAHPIV010000635.1 GCF_019039105.1 Desertibacillus haloalkaliphilus
TCTGTAAAGATATCAACCCATTCAGCTTGAACTGCTGCACCTAACGCTGTTGCGGACGTATCACTACCCCCTCTTCCAAGCGTCGTCGTCTGACCATCGAACGTCTGACCTTGGAAGCCAGCAACAACAACCACATCACTTGTTTTCAATTGTTTTTTCAAATCGTCACAATTCATATCCACAATCTTTGCATTTGAAAATTCGTTATTTGTTCTGAAGCCAGCTTGAGCACCAGTTAGTGCAGTAGCAGTAATACCCATACTCTGCAAAAGATCCGTGAAAACAACAGAAGAAATTATCTCACCGCAAGACACTAGTAGAT
>NZ_JAHPIV010000636.1 GCF_019039105.1 Desertibacillus haloalkaliphilus
TCTTTATGATTTGTGTTCATGTTGCCCCCTTGTCCGCATATATTTGAATAAACAAAAGATGGAGGACTTTTAATAAATGCGGACTCAACATAATCTTACAGAAGTAATTGGTTTTATTCTTCTTGGAATCGCGGTTTTGATCATATTTTATAATGAACGGTTTACAATAAGTAATTTATTTCTTCCAGAGTCACTGCTAACTTTTAATATGATTTTTCTATCTATATTAATTGAAGCCATCCCATTTGTTTTAATAGGTGTTTTTATTGCAGGAATCATTCAAGTTTTTGTGACTGAGGAGCACCTTCAAAGGCTCATTCCC
>NZ_JAHPIV010000637.1 GCF_019039105.1 Desertibacillus haloalkaliphilus
CCCCTAGCATACCGTTATTTGTTTTCTCCCCGTTAGCTAGTGCGGTTCCGGCAGCTGCTGAGTCGGTGACGTTATTGTTTGCAGAGTATGTTCTAGAAAGAGCTACATTAGGCAAGGTTTCCATGAACAGCTCTCCTTCTTTTCCATGCTCAAATAAGCGGGCAATTTCCATTTGACCAAATCCCATGCCATCACCAATCATAACAATGACATTTTTCGGTGATGATTCGTCAGCTTCAGTAGCTTGCTCTTCTTGAGCGGGATCATCAGCAGGAGTTTCCTCAGGTGGTGATTCTGCGTTTTGTGGAGCACAAGCCACAAT
>NZ_JAHPIV010000638.1 GCF_019039105.1 Desertibacillus haloalkaliphilus
GGTACCAGCTGCCGAAAGGCTCGCTGGGCGGCAACTACATCCGCTACCAGGGCATGGTCGACGGAGTTCCGCGGGTGGAGACCCACCTGGAGTGGCAGATGACGCCACACACCGATCCGAGCTGGGATATCAAGGGCTGCTACATCACTCAGATCAAGGGTGACCCGAACATCTACAACAAGCACATGATCTTCCCCAAGCCCGGAGTCGACCTGTCCGATCCAACGAGCTTCGCGTCGATCGGCATGACGGTCACCGGGATGCCCGCACTGAACGCGATCAAGTCGGTGGTGGCCGCCCCGCCCGGCATCATCACCAGCGC
>NZ_JAHPIV010000639.1 GCF_019039105.1 Desertibacillus haloalkaliphilus
AATCTTAATAGAGAAAGTTATATTACTTTTGACTTCTCCTCAACTAAAAGTAGTTATATTAAGAACGGAAATCCCACTGGTAATGAATTGGTAGTATACGCTTCAAACCTAGTTTATACTGAAAAATATACAGAAAAACGTATTAGATTAGGATTAGCTAAAATATTTTTTGAAGAGATATTAAAGAATGTAAAAATTAAAGAAATTGCTAAGTATTTTAATGGAGTACTTGCTGACTTTTATAAAGTAATTGATAGCTTTGAAACAGATAAATATATTTGTCTTTTACCACGAAAGATTTCTTTTCAGGACTCGCCATTGC
>NZ_JAHPIV010000640.1 GCF_019039105.1 Desertibacillus haloalkaliphilus
GAACGATTTGGCGTTAAATCCAACTCTAATATTTCGTCATCCAAGTTAAGTGCGGCAAGGGCGTCACTACCAACTTCAACTTGATCTTGGAAAACATAAATCCCTTCAGAGAACTCCTTTTGGACAAGTTTCCCTTCAATCCCTAGCTCTTGTAAGGAGCAAATCATTCCTTGTGACACTTCTCCACGTAATTTTGCTTTTTTTATTTTAAAGTTACCAGGAAGAACGGCTCCAACCTTTGCAACTGCGACATGCTGTCCGGCTGCGACATTCTTTGCACCACAGACAATTTGCACGAGTTCATCTTCACCAATATCAACT
>NZ_JAHPIV010000641.1 GCF_019039105.1 Desertibacillus haloalkaliphilus
TTCGTGTACAGCAAAATTCACCGATTAACACAGGGTCAATGATTGAGAGTGTCACGGGCGTAACTGACGGTTCGATGACTTTTTCAACAACGGATTCTAATTTGGCCGTATCTGGGTATACCTACCAAGTTGGGTATGGCCCAGATGCCACACACACAACTTATTATTCAACGCTGGCAGAAGCGATGTCAGCCGCTGGTGGTAAGTTTGACTCAACCAATAACACGGCTTCGACCGATGCGGAAGCCCAACGTTTTGTCGTGAATTACATCCCAATGAGCCAGGCTGCGGTGATTATTGTATCAGCTGACTCACCAATCA
>NZ_JAHPIV010000642.1 GCF_019039105.1 Desertibacillus haloalkaliphilus
TCCCCCTCTCTCCTTCCTTTCCCCTTTCTTTTTTCTCTTCCTCCCTCTTTTTCTCCTCTCTTTTCTTCCTCTCCCCCTTTCCTCTCCTTCTCCTTTTTCTCCTTTTTCCTCCCCCCTCCCCCCTTCCCCTCCTTTCTCCCCTCTCCCCTCCCCTTCCTCTCTTTCCTCCCCTTTCCCCCCCTCCCTCTCCCCTTTTCTTTCCTCCCCCCTCTTCTCCCTTTTCTTCCCTCCCCTTCTCTCCCTTTCTTTCTCCCCTTTCTTTTCCTTCCTTCCCCCTCCCCCCCCCCTCTTTTCCCCTTCCCCCCTTTTCCTTTTCCCCCT
>NZ_JAHPIV010000643.1 GCF_019039105.1 Desertibacillus haloalkaliphilus
GTATTATTTAGCTGTTTCATCCACGGGATGACACCGGACGATACTCCTTTAAATCCTCTTATATCACTTCCTCGGCTGCGCAGCTTTCCTAAATACGCTCCGATTCCTCCTCCGCTTTTACTCAGAGTTGCAATATCCGTGTTGCTGTCATAAATCCCTCTGAGACTATCATCAACGGTATCAATAAAACAGCTCGATAATTGACCATAGCTTTTCCCAGCATTTGATAGAGTCGGAGTTGCCACCGTCATATATAAATTAGAAATGGCCCAGTAAGATTCTTTTATAAGTCCTAATCGTTTTTCCTTCGGTTCTTTAACC
>NZ_JAHPIV010000644.1 GCF_019039105.1 Desertibacillus haloalkaliphilus
CTACCAGACTGCTCCACCCCGCGTCGTTTTATAGTAAAATGATGTTGCTATTTCAATGAAGAAGACATTTTCCTCTTCTAGTATTTCTAAGACGTTCATGCGTCAATGTTACTCGAAGTGTTTCAACGTTGTATTGCTCGTTGCTCCACCCCGCGTTGATATAAAGTAAATCGATGTTGTTATTTCAAAAGAAGCTGTCTTTTCCTCTTCTAGCAACACTTTGGTGTGTATGCGTCAAGACATGTCGTAACTTACTCGACGATGTTTCGCTGCATGCTCCACCCCGCGTCGTTACGTAAAAGAAAAATATATGGTGGAGGA
>NZ_JAHPIV010000645.1 GCF_019039105.1 Desertibacillus haloalkaliphilus
AGGGAGAGAGGGAGAGGGGGAGAGGAGAGGGGGAGAAGAGAAAGGAGAAGAGGGAAAAGAAAGAAAGGAAGGGAGGAAAAAGGAAAAAGAGGAGAAAAAAGGGGAAGAAGAGAAGAAGGGGGGAAGGAAAGAGAGGAAAGAAAGAGGGGGGAAAGAGAAAGAAGAGGGGGAGGAGGGAAAAGGAAAAAGGGGGGAAGGAGGGGAGGGAAAGAAGGAGAAAAAAGAAAAGAAGGGGAAGAGGAGGAGGGGGGGGGGGGGAGGAAGGGAAGAGAGGGGAAGGAAAAGAGAGAAGAGAAAAGAGGAGGGGGAGGGGGAGAAAAG
>NZ_JAHPIV010000646.1 GCF_019039105.1 Desertibacillus haloalkaliphilus
CTTTCCCCCTTTTTCTCTCCTTTCCCTTCCCCCCCTCTCTTTCCCCCTCCCTCTCCCCTCCCCCCTTTTTTTTTCCTCCCTCTTTCTTTCTCCCCTTTCCCTCTTCTCCTTTCCCTTCCTCCCTTTTCCCCCCCCCTTCTCCTCTTCTTCCCCCCTCTCCCCCCCCCTCTCCTCTTCTTCTCCTTCTCCCTTCTCCCTCCTTCCCTTCTTTTCTTCCCTCTTTCTTTCCCCCCCCCTCTCTTTCCCCCCTTTTCCCTTCTTCCTCTCCCTCCTCTCCTCTCTTTTCCTCCTTTCCCTCTCCTTTTTCCTCTTCCCTTCTTC
>NZ_JAHPIV010000647.1 GCF_019039105.1 Desertibacillus haloalkaliphilus
GAATTGAGCAATTTATTCGCTTATTTACAATGGAATCTTGGAGAGGTACGTTCCTTGGAGTTTTCTCATGGACTATTATCTGGGCAGTACTATCGACTTTACTCGTTGTGTTTGCCGGATTATTTGTAGCTGTTGTTTTATCACAAAAGGTCGTGAAATATACGAAGTTTTGGAGAAATATCTATATTATACCATGGGCAGTTCCTGGATTTGTCAGTATTTTAATCTTTAGAAATATGTACAATGGGCAGTTTGGAGTTATTAATCAAATGTTACAGTCTGTTGGCTTGAATCCAATTCCTTGGTTATCCGATCCGATG
>NZ_JAHPIV010000648.1 GCF_019039105.1 Desertibacillus haloalkaliphilus
GAATTCACGTCTGCATTTTTAGGTGGAACAGTAGCTATTTTTCTCGTTCTTCTAGGACTTGGAGAAAACCTAGATCAAGTCATTATAGGAACGTTAATGCCTTTAGTACCTGGAATTCCACTAACAAATGCTGTTCGAGATTTAATGTCAGGTGATCTTATTGCTGGTGTGAGTCGAGGAGCTGAAGCGGTCATAACGGCTTTATCGATTGCGACAGGCATAGCACTAGCGATCGCTCTATTTTTATAGGCGAAGGGTTCGGGAGGAAAAAATGATTATTGAATTAATATTTTGTTTCTTTGCTACAGTAGCATTTGGTG
>NZ_JAHPIV010000649.1 GCF_019039105.1 Desertibacillus haloalkaliphilus
GGAATCTCAAGGAGCTACGTATCACGGATAGAAAAGCGAGCGTTAATGAAGCTTTTCCATGAATTTTATAAACAAAGCCAAGGAAAAGGGTAAATGGTAAAGAGGTGTGCCAGGTTGGCACACCTCTTGCTGTGTTCTTCAAGCGTGTGTTTTATTAAAAGGGAGGGAAATACGAAAAGTCGTCTTTTGTTCATCTGAAGAACAGGTTAGTTCCCCTGAGTGTTTCTCAATGATTTTTCTACAAACAAATAATCCAATTCCTGTTCCTAGTTCCTTCGTCGTATAGAATGGTTCAAAGATCGTTTCTTGGACATCTAGTG
>NZ_JAHPIV010000650.1 GCF_019039105.1 Desertibacillus haloalkaliphilus
TTCCTTCAGTAGATTAAATAAAAAGGTGGAGAAAAGATGAAGAAATGGATGATGACATTAGGGATGGCACTTGTCTTAACTGCATGCGGAGCGGCAGACGATCCTGATGAAGTAGTACAATCTCCAACAGTTGATGAACATGGAGAAGAGGCGCCAGCAACTGAAAATGACGATAGTGTGTTTGAAATTGCTGTAATCCCTTCACAGTCAATGGGAGAAATGCAAACAGGACTTGATAATTTAGAAGCTCATTTAACAGAGAAACTAGGGAGGGAAGTTGTTGTAGAACAATACCCGAATTATAACGCTGTAGTTGAAGC
>NZ_JAHPIV010000651.1 GCF_019039105.1 Desertibacillus haloalkaliphilus
ATTTAGAAGTGATTGGCGAAACAGAAAAAAGAGGAACTGTCATCCATTTCAAACCTGACGCTGAGATCTTTCAGGAAACAACGACTTATGACTTTGATACACTTGCTACGCGGTTACGTGAATTAGCATTCTTAAATAAAGGATTAACAATTGTTATAGAGGACAAGCGTGAGGACGGGAAAGAAGCAAAATATCACTATGAAGGTGGAATTGCTTCATTCGTTGAACATTTGAACCGTTCAAAAGAAGTATTACATGAAGAGCCGATCCATATTGAGAGTGAAAAGGATGGGCTAAATGTAGAAGTAGCTGTTCAATAT
>NZ_JAHPIV010000652.1 GCF_019039105.1 Desertibacillus haloalkaliphilus
GTTGATGCCCGTCACATGCCTTCTAAGGAAGACATCGAGATGTACAACTGGTTGACGTCAGATGACATTGGCTTGCCAGTGCTTGTTGTTGCAACGAAGGCCGACAAGATTTCACGCGGTAAGTGGAACAAGGCTGAAGCTGACATCAAGCGTGGGTTGCAATTCAACCCCGATGTTTCTGACTTTGAGATTTTCTCATCAGAAACGAAGTATGGTAAGGACAATGTTTGGGATTGGCTAGAAGCTCGTATGCTAGATGGTACGGACTTCAATCCTGAAGATTACGAAGACTAAAAAATTATACCCATGTCATTTATTGG
>NZ_JAHPIV010000653.1 GCF_019039105.1 Desertibacillus haloalkaliphilus
TTTAAAGACAGGTCCTTTTGACTTATTTTCTAAAATTCCACTCATCCTGCTCGTAACGATCTCTTGCAATTTGCAGAACGACTTCTTCTTCCTCTTCCGATAACCTGTATGGCTCTAGTTCAATGTTTAACCCTTTTTCAAATCCTCGCTTAAACGCCATTTTTGCTTCTTCCATCGTTAAAGGTTCACTTCTTAAAGCATTAATAGCGACGGCTTTATTTTTAAAATTCTTTTGCATGCGTTCACGTAACCGTTCACTCGAATAGTTAAACAAGTCAAAAAGTTTATCCTCATCGATATCTAAAATGATCGAACCATGC
>NZ_JAHPIV010000654.1 GCF_019039105.1 Desertibacillus haloalkaliphilus
GGCTTGTGCTTGTGTCTTTTTTTCTAGGTTTTATATGGATTTGTTTAAGTATTTTAGGTTACAAGCGAATGAATTCTGAGAAGTGGGCATCATTTATGTTTGTCTATTCACTAATTTATATGACAACTCTTTATTCGACGGTCATTATCTATACTCTTACTCGTCAAATTTTTTGATTTATTCAAACTTTAGTTTTGTAGATAACCATAAAAAAGCATCCTAAACGGATGCTTCTACCAAATGATATTTTTTCAAAATACGATAGGTGATTTCTTTTGCTTCTAGTCCGGTGCCTTCTATATTTGTGGTGAAGATGTAGG
>NZ_JAHPIV010000655.1 GCF_019039105.1 Desertibacillus haloalkaliphilus
GTTTAAGCTTGAATTACCATTGGCAACAAATACGATTTTGGCCGGTGTGAACCAAACGATTATGTTGGCCTTGTCAATGGTTGTGATTGCGTCAATGATTGGTGCGCCAGGACTTGGTCGTGGTGTCTTGTCGGCCGTACAAAACGCGGATGTTGGTAAGGGATTCGTGAATGGTTTGGCTTTGGTTATCTTGGCCATCATCATTGATCGCTTCACGCAAAAATTGAACGTCAAGCCGGCTGACAAGCAACCAACCTCAAAGCACCACTGGAAGATGTGGACGGCGATTGTAGTCGCTGTGGCGATGATCGGTTCAGGGG
>NZ_JAHPIV010000656.1 GCF_019039105.1 Desertibacillus haloalkaliphilus
GTACTACCACCGATTGATCAGACTGCGTTGATGATTAACCGTGCCTTAGCGGTGTCAGTCAGCGATGATTTAGTCAAAAAGTATCATGATAACAAACAGGTCGATGATGACTTCGTTAATATTTTCGTGCGTCAAACGGTTGATTATGCCTTTATCTTGACGAATGAAGTGCCTAACAATTGGACGCCAGACAATCTTTTCCAAGCAATGGGCATGACGTTGGGGTACTTAGAAGTGGATCGCCAGTATACGGGGCTGCTTGTTGAACTGATGGAAGCAATCGTAGAGAACTTGGTTGAACGCGGCCTAATTCGTGATAG
>NZ_JAHPIV010000657.1 GCF_019039105.1 Desertibacillus haloalkaliphilus
TTTCTTCCCCTTCCTCTCTCTCCCTCTTCTCTCCCCCTCCCCCCTTCCTTTTCTTTCCCTTTTTTTTTTCTCCTCTCTTTCTCTCCCCTCTTCCCTCCTTCTTTCCCTTCCTTCTCTCTCCCCTCTTCTCTCCTTCCCCCCCTTCCCCTCTCCCCCCCTTTTCCTCCCCCCTTTCTTCCCCTTCTTTTTCCTTTCCCCTTCCTCCTCTCCCCTTTTTCCCCCCCCCCTTCCCCTCTTCTCTTCCTCTCTTCCCTGTCTTGTTCTTCCTTTTCCCTCTTTTTCCCTCTTCTCTCTCTCCCCCCTCCTTCCCTCTCCCCTT
>NZ_JAHPIV010000658.1 GCF_019039105.1 Desertibacillus haloalkaliphilus
GATATTAGCAGATAAAAAAGAGGCTGTAACAAATGTCCGGAACAAAAGCGGAAATGGCGCCGTTCGCTACTCAGCTTGCGAGAAAGGCCTAATCCTTACAAGGGAGTGAGACTCCGATTATTGCTTAGGGGGTGCCAAAAAGTCTGTTTTTGACTTTTGACACCCCCTAATACTCGTTTAATCAGTCATACCACCCAAAAGGAGCACAAGAGTTAGCAATATTTAATTCAGGATCTAAAATAATGGAGTCTTGAATGTCATTCCCTTCTATGATAGATAGAAGGGCTTCATTAATTTGCTTGGCAATTCTAGTTACAGG
>NZ_JAHPIV010000659.1 GCF_019039105.1 Desertibacillus haloalkaliphilus
GCCCCAGAATAACCAACGATTCCGTAAATATCACCTTTTTCAATTGTGATGGATTCGTTTTGAACCGCCACAATTTCTCGATTCTTTTGCTTAAATGTCACGTTGACATCAGTTAGTTGAATAACAGCCATGAAAATCTCTCCTTATTAATCTCAATATGTATCACCGCTCGTGAAAGCGGTGGGGTGAAGTTGATTACTTCAATGTGATGTCCCAAGCTGGAATTTCAGCTTGACCCCAAGTCTTCTTCAAGTAGTCCTTAGTAGCCTTTGTTTGGTAAGCCTTAACAACTTGCTTGTAGATCTTCTTGTTAGCGTTC
>NZ_JAHPIV010000660.1 GCF_019039105.1 Desertibacillus haloalkaliphilus
ACTGTAACGTTTGGATTCTTCTCTTCGAAACGTGCTATTGCTTCTTGGTATACTTCTTGTCTTGCACCTGGATCAAAGTGCCAAAGGTTAATTTCTACTTGTTCTCCATCACCTTGACTTTGCTCGCTTTGGTCGCCTTGATTTCCTTGTTCTTCGGTAACAGATTCAATGCCGCCTTGTTGGCAGCCCGCTAATCCTAATACCACTACTGCCATGAAAAAACAGATTACTAACAATTGAAGCTTTTTCATTTTTCCACCCCTTAAATTGTTTTATTTATTTTAGAATATCAATGAGATTCTAAAACCTTATCCTATTT
>NZ_JAHPIV010000661.1 GCF_019039105.1 Desertibacillus haloalkaliphilus
CTTTAAGCTCTTCCATTACCTGCTTAAGTTGGCGATCAAATTGCTCTAATGCTTTTCCATAACCAATTGGATCACGGCGATGTCCATATACTGCATCAAAATCTACTAAATTTAAAAAGCATAACCCAGTAAAAGGCTTACGAATTGTCTCAAGTAATTTCTCCATGCCGTCATCATTGGATACCGTTCGAATCGCTTTTGTTACACCTTCTCCATCATAAATGTCAGAAATTTTCCCAAGTGCAATGGAATCAATCCCGTTATCTGCAAGCTCATTCATAACAGTGCGGTCAAAAGGCTTTAACGCATAATCATGACG
>NZ_JAHPIV010000662.1 GCF_019039105.1 Desertibacillus haloalkaliphilus
AGGGAAGGGGAGAAGAGGGAAGGAGGGGGGAGGAAAGAAAGGGAGGGGAAGAGAGGGGAAGGGAGAAAGGAGGAGAGGAAGGAAAGGAAAAAAGGAAAGGGGAGGGGGAGGAAGAGAAGAAAGAGAGGGAAAGGGAAGAAGGGGGGGAGGAAAAAAGGAGGGAGGGAGGGGAGAAAGGAGGAGGAGGGAAAGAAGAGGAAGAAAGAGGGAAGGAAAGGAAAGGGGAGAAAGAGAGGAAGGAGAGGGGAAAGAGAGAGAAGAGGAGAGGGGAGGAAAGGAAAAAAAAGGAGGGAGAGGAAAGGAGGGAGGGGGAGAAGAA
>NZ_JAHPIV010000663.1 GCF_019039105.1 Desertibacillus haloalkaliphilus
GGAAAGGGAGGGAGAAGGAGGGGGGGGGGGGGAAGGGAGAAGGAGAAAAAAGAGAGAGAAAGGAGAAGAGGAGGAGGAAGAGGAAGAGGGGGAGAAGAGAAAGAAAGAAGGAGGGAGAGGGAAAGAAAGAAAAAGAAAAAAAAGAGAAAGAAGAGAAGAAAAGGAAGAAGAAGGAGGGAGAGAAGGGGAAAAAGAAGGGGGGAGAGGAAGAAAAGGGGGAGAAAAGAAAGGAGGGGGAGGGGGAGGAAGGAAGGAAGGAAAAAAAGGGGGGAGAGGAGGGGAAAGAAAGAAGAGAGGGGAAAGAAAAAGAGGAAGAAGA
>NZ_JAHPIV010000664.1 GCF_019039105.1 Desertibacillus haloalkaliphilus
GCTATAGCCAAGCGGTAAGGCAGCGGATTTTGATTCCGTCATGCGCTGGTTCGAATCCAGCTAGCCCAGCCATTTTCTTTAGAGCCATTAGCTCAGTTACGAGCAACACATCTGCTGAATCCCACACGAGTTGTCTCGACGCAATAAGCAGCGAAGCAATTCTAGTAGAGGAAGAGACAGGAAAACGACGAAGCAACACATCGTCCGTAAACATCATGAACTTACTACATTAAAAAACTTCAAGAGCCATTAGCTCAGTTGGTAGAGCATCTGACTTTTAATCAGAGGGTCGAAGGTTCGAATCCTTCATGGCTCA
>NZ_JAHPIV010000665.1 GCF_019039105.1 Desertibacillus haloalkaliphilus
GTCCGGACGGGACTCGAACCCGCGACCTCCTGCGTGACAGGCAGGCATTCTAACCAACTGAACTACCGGACCATTTTAAATTTTGTCATCATCAATTCATTTATGGTGTACTCCAAAGCACTACTGATGTTGACTCGCAGTGATGTGTCACATCTTTGTTTCGTCAACTTATTTATGGTGCACTCCAAAGTACTACTGATGTTAGCTTTCTACGAAGTATATTCGACGTTGTTACGCTAACTTAAATATGGTGGAGGATGACGGGATCGAACCGCCGACCCCCTGCTTGTAAGGCAGGTGCTCTCCCAGCTGAGC
>NZ_JAHPIV010000666.1 GCF_019039105.1 Desertibacillus haloalkaliphilus
GTCCGGACGGGACTCGAACCCGCGACCTCCTGCGTGACAGGCAGGCATTCTAACCAACTGAACTACCGGACCATTTTGGTTGCGGGGGTAGGATTTGAACCTACGACCTCCGGGTTATGAGCCCGACGAGCTACCAGACTGCTCTACCCCGCGATAATATTTTTATGGTGCACTTCTTAGCACTACTGATGTTGACTCGCAGTAATGTGTTACATCGTTGTTTCGTCAACTTAAGTATGGTGGAGGATGACGGGATCGAACCGCCGACCCCCTGCTTGTAAGGCAGGTGCTCTCCCAGCTGAGCTAATCCTC
>NZ_JAHPIV010000667.1 GCF_019039105.1 Desertibacillus haloalkaliphilus
GACAGGATTTGAACCTGCGACCCCTTGGTCCCAAACCAAGTGCTCTGCCAAGCTGAGCTACTTCCCGTTTCTAAAGTGTATAAACTGCGAATCTCTTCGTCAGTTTTACTCAATCAAATCCTCATGTACCTTTGTACAATCCGGTTTTCTTTCGCTTACTTCCTCGACCTTCTTGTTTCTCCACTTTAGAAGATCATAAGTGATAAGTACATTAGAAAATATGGCGCGCCCGAGAGGAGTCGAACCCCTAACCTTCTGATCCGTAGTCAGACGCTCTATCCAATTGAGCTACGG
>NZ_JAHPIV010000668.1 GCF_019039105.1 Desertibacillus haloalkaliphilus
CCTTAGGGGGAGTATTTTTGTCCAATAAATATTATTCTAGTCAGTTTAAGAATGAAGTAGTGACTGCTTATAAGAACAATGATACTAAAGTTAAAGAATTGCTGGAGAGATATCAAATACCGGATGTTACCTTATATAACTGGGTAGAGATATTTGAGAGTGATGGCACAAATGGATTTGAGGACTCCAGAACGCGGAAAGCATATACTAAAGAACTAAAAGAAGCAGCCGTGAGGGATTATTTATCGGGGAAACACTCTCAATATGAGATTGTTCGAAAATATGGAATCTC
>NZ_JAHPIV010000669.1 GCF_019039105.1 Desertibacillus haloalkaliphilus
GAGATTCCATATTTTCGAACAATCTCATATTGAGAGTGTTTCCCCGATAAATAATCCCTCACGGCTGCTTCTTTTAGCTCTTTAGTATATGCTTTCCGCGTTCTAGAGTCCTCAAATCCATTTGAGCCATCACTCTCAAATATCTCTACCCAGTTATATAAGGTAACATCCGGTATTTGATATCTTTCCAGCAATTCTTTAACTTTAAAATCTTGGTTCTTATAAGCAGTCACTACTTCATTCTTAAACTGACTAGAATAATATTTATTGGACAAAAATACTCCCCCTAAGG
>NZ_JAHPIV010000670.1 GCF_019039105.1 Desertibacillus haloalkaliphilus
AGTTTTACCGGAATGTTTAATTAAACAACCGAGTGAACTTGAGAAGTCAAAGAATTCATTTCGATGACCTTTTATAGAGGTGAATAAGAAGCGAAGAGTACGAGACGGCAAGTTCTTAAGTAGCGGAATGTACATTTGAAGGGTACATGAGCAACGCAGAGAACGAAGCCAACGAAGTATTCTGAAGCTTATGATTTACCGTAAGGTTAAGCTATAAAGGGCGCACGGTGGATGCCTTGGCACTAGGAGCCGAAGAAGGACGGGACGAACACCGATATGC
>NZ_JAHPIV010000671.1 GCF_019039105.1 Desertibacillus haloalkaliphilus
ATTCCACAGTAGCTCAGTGGTAGAGCTATCGGCTGTTAACCGATCGGTCGCAGGTTCGAATCCTGCCTGTGGAGCCAATCTGGAGAGCTGTCCGAGTTGGCCGAAGGAGCACGATTGGAAATCGTGTAGGCGGTGTAAAACCGTCTCGAGGGTTCGAATCCCTCGCTCTCCGCCAGGAAAAAAATTCTTAAGGTTGGCCCGTTGGTCAAGTGGTTAAGACACCGCCCTTTCACGGCGGTAACACGGGTTCGAATCCCGTACGGGTCACC
>NZ_JAHPIV010000672.1 GCF_019039105.1 Desertibacillus haloalkaliphilus
TGGAGGAATACCCAAGTCTGGCTGAAGGGATCGGTCTTGAAAACCGACAGGCGGGTTAAACCGCGCGGGGGTTCGAATCCCTCTTCCTCCGCCATTTTATTTTATCGCGGGATGGAGCAGTCTGGTAGCTCGTCGGGCTCATAACCCGAAGGTCGAAGGTTCAAATCCTTCTCCCGCAACCAAATAAGGACCCGTGGTGTAGGGGTTAACATGCCTGCCTGTCACGCAGGAGATCGCCGGTTCAAATCCGGTCGGGTCCGCCAT
>NZ_JAHPIV010000673.1 GCF_019039105.1 Desertibacillus haloalkaliphilus
TTGCGGAAGTAGTTCAGTGGTAGAACACCACCTTGCCAAGGTGGGGGTCGCGGGTTCGAATCCCGTCTTCCGCTCCAATAACTTGGCGGCATAGCCAAGTGGTAAGGCACGGGTCTGCAAAACCCTTATTCCCCGGTTCAAATCCGGGTGCCGCCTTAAATTTATAGTTTATTTAAGTCTCATGCCGGGGTGGTGGAATTGGCAGACACACAGGACTTAAAATCCTGCGGTAGGTGACTACCGTGCCGGTTCAAGTCCG
>NZ_JAHPIV010000674.1 GCF_019039105.1 Desertibacillus haloalkaliphilus
GCGCGCCCGAGAGGAGTCGAACCCCTAACCTTCTGATCCGTAGTCAGACGCTCTATCCAATTGAGCTACGGGCGCATACGTTATTAACTTGAGTAATGAACATCCAAAAAGTAAAAGTGCTCCTGCGTTGCTCACGCTACTCGTCGCAAACCTGGACAGTAGGATATTCATGTAGTTGGTTTGGTGCCGAGGGCCGGACTTGAACCGGCACGGTAGTCACCTACCGCAGGATTTTAAGTCCTGTGTGTCTGCCAATTC
>NZ_JAHPIV010000675.1 GCF_019039105.1 Desertibacillus haloalkaliphilus
TCCACAGTAGCTCAGTGGTAGAGCTATCGGCTGTTAACCGATCGGTCGCAGGTTCGAATCCTGCCTGTGGAGCCATGGAGAAGTACCCAAGTGGCTGAAGGGGCGCCCCTGCTAAGGGTGTAGGTCGCGCGAGCGGCGCGAGGGTTCAAATCCCTCCTTCTCCGCCATCTAGAATGCATGGCCCGTTGGTCAAGTGGTTAAGACACCGCCCTTTCACGGCGGTAACACGGGTTCGAATCCCGTACGGGTCACCAA
>NZ_JAHPIV010000676.1 GCF_019039105.1 Desertibacillus haloalkaliphilus
GGCGCGCCCGAGAGGAGTCGAACCCCTAACCTTCTGATCCGTAGTCAGACGCTCTATCCAATTGAGCTACGGGCGCAAATGTTATAAAATTTGAGTAATGAACATCCATGGAGTAAAAGTGCTCCTGTGTTGCTTACGCTACTCGTCGCAAACCTGCACAGCAGGATATTCATGTAGATGGTTTGGTGCCGAGGGCCGGACTTGAACCGGCACGGTAGTCACCTACCGCAGGATTTTAAGTCCTGTGTGTCTGCC
>NZ_JAHPIV010000677.1 GCF_019039105.1 Desertibacillus haloalkaliphilus
TCAAGTTCACTCGGTTGTTTAATTAAACATTCCGGTAAAACTCAATGAGTTATTGTTATCTAGTTTTCAAGGAACAACATCTTTTTTGTTGTTATGCGACAAATAAGCTATTACCATAGCAAATCTTGCATACGCAACAGCAAACGTTTTTATAGCAAAAACGCTTAGGTATAATATTGGTGGAGCCTAGCGGGATCGAACCGCTGACCTCCTGCGTGCAAGGCAGGCGCTCTCCCAGCTGAGCTAAGGCCC
>NZ_JAHPIV010000678.1 GCF_019039105.1 Desertibacillus haloalkaliphilus
GGCGGTGTAGCTCAGCTGGCTAGAGCGTACGGTTCATACCCGTGAGGTCGGGGGTTCGATCCCCTCCGCCGCTACCATGATTAGGATCCTTAGCTCAGTTGGTTAGAGCAGACGGCTCATAACCGTCCGGTCGTAGGTTCGAGTCCTACAGGATCCACCAAGGAGAAGTTTTGGAGGAATACCCAAGTCTGGCTGAAGGGATCGGTCTTGAAAACCGACAGGCGGGTTAAACCGCGCGGGGGTTCGAA
>NZ_JAHPIV010000679.1 GCF_019039105.1 Desertibacillus haloalkaliphilus
GAAGTGGCTAAACGCGGCGGACTGTAAATCCGCTCCCTCAGGGTTCGGCGGTTCGAATCCGTCCCCCTCCACCATTTTCGAGTGTAGGGGTATAGTTTAACGGTAGAACAGAGGTCTCCAAAACCTCCAGTGTGGGTTCGATTCCTACTACCCCTGCCATTAAACAATCGATGGGCTATAGCCAAGCGGTAAGGCAGCGGATTTTGATTCCGTCATGCGCTGGTTCGAATCCAGCTAGCCCAGCCA
>NZ_JAHPIV010000680.1 GCF_019039105.1 Desertibacillus haloalkaliphilus
CCATTAGCTCAGTTGGTAGAGCATCTGACTTTTAATCAGAGGGTCGAAGGTTCGAATCCTTCATGGCTCACCATTATTAACCAATATGCGGGAGTAGTTCAGCGGTAGAACACCACCTTGCCAAGGTGGGGGTCGCGAGTTCGAATCTCGTCTTCCGCTCCATCATTGCGGGTGTAGTTTAGTGGTAAAACAAGAGCCTTCCAAGCTCTGGTCGTGAGTTCGATTCTCATCACCCGCTCC
>NZ_JAHPIV010000681.1 GCF_019039105.1 Desertibacillus haloalkaliphilus
CCTCTTTTTTCCTTTCCTTCCTCCTTTCTCTTCCTTCCCCCCCTTTTCTTCCCTTCTCTTTCCCTTTCCTTCCTCCTTTTTTTCCTTCCCCCCCTCTTTTTCCCCTCTTTTTTCCTTTCCTTCCTCCTTTCTCTTCCTTCCCCCCCTCTTTTTCCCCTCTTTTTTCCTTTCCTTCCTCCTTTCTCTTCCTTCCCCCCCTTTTCTTCCCTTCTCTTTCCCTTTCCTTCCTCCT
>NZ_JAHPIV010000682.1 GCF_019039105.1 Desertibacillus haloalkaliphilus
GAAGTCGTAACAAGGTAGCCGTATCGGAAGGTGCGGCTGGATCACCTCCTTTCTATGGAGTTTAACTCTAGTCGACAACAAACATTAAAGTTTGTTGACGCTTGTGCTTTTGTTCAGTTTTGAGAGAGTAATCTCTCAAAACTTTGTTCCTTGAAAACTAGATAACAATAACTCATTGAGTTTTACCGGAATGTTTAATTAAACAACCGAGTGAACTTGA
>NZ_JAHPIV010000683.1 GCF_019039105.1 Desertibacillus haloalkaliphilus
GGGCCTTAGCTCAGCTGGGAGAGCGCCTGCCTTGCACGCAGGAGGTCAGCGGTTCGATCCCGCTAGGCTCCACCAATTAATTTGTAGTTTGACATTATTGCAACAAATTGTTAAACTGCTAGACGAAGTTAAGACGATTGTTCTTTGAAAACTGAACAAAAAGCCAAGCGAAAAAGAGATACATGATATCTCGTCAATTATTATTTTTG